>JBNLET010000014.1:0-47289 GCA_050305135.1 Rhodocyclaceae bacterium
CGGCCGGCCGGCCAAGAACGGTGCCGTGTAGGTCACGTTTGTACTATGTGCATAGAAAGCGTCGAAAATTTTGCCCTAGAGTTCCACGAAACCACTGCGGCCGTCGGTCCGGCGGTGGCGGCCGTGCGATCGGGCAAGGGCAGTTTCAAGGCTCGCATCCACCCGAACATGCGCGCCGGCTACCTGGCCTCGCCGCCGCAGGCGATGGCCCGCGCGCCGGCCGGCCAGCGCAACGTCGACCCGAGCCGCTCGACACCGGCCGCGACCGCCGGCCGGTTCATCGGCGCGAGCCGTGGCCGAGTTCGAACGAGATCGCTGCCGTGCCGCCGCTCGGGCATACCCGTGCCGACGGCCGGACGATCGAAACTGCCTTGTCGGCGCGCGTCGATACCCCGGTCGGGGCCGGCGGCTTCCGCCGTGGCGGCATGGGCGCCGCGGTCGTGCGCGGCTCGACGGTGAAATGCGCGCGACGGCCGTAGGCCGACCGGGCTGGTGCGGCCGTCAGCGGCCCTCCGCGCGGGCCAGTTCGTCGGCGATGCGGGCCATCGAGATCGGCTTCACCAGCACCGCGTCGAAACCCCGCTCGATGAGCCCGTCGACTTCCTCCGGCAGTGCGTGGGCCGTGTAGGCGATGACCCACAGGTCGCGCGTGGCGGCTTCGGCGCGCAGCGCGCCGAGCACTTCGAGGCCCGACATGCCGGGCATGTTGATGTCGAGCAGGACCGCGCCGAAGTCCTGCGCCTGCGCAGCCTCGATCGCGCCGCGGCCGTCCTCGACGGCGACCGTCAGCCAACCCAGTTCTTCCGCATAGGCGATCGCCAGTTCGCGGTTGACGGCGTGGTCGTCCACGACCAGCACCCGCCGCAGCACTTCGCGGCCGACCCTCATGCCGCTTCGCGCTGGCCCGCCGACAGCGGCAAGGTCACCGTGAAGCGCGAGCCGCGCCCCGGCTCGGAACTCAGCGCCACCCGGCCACCGAACAGCGCGGTCAGTTCCTTGACCAGCGAAAGGCCGAGTCCGGTGCCGTCCCTGCTGCGCTGCATGAAATCCTCCGCCTGGTTGAAGGGCTCGAAGATCTTCTCGGTCTGGTCGGCGGCGATGCCGCGGCCGCTATCTTCGACGACGAAGCTGATTTCCTCTCCGGTGCAGTCCACGCTGAGGCCTACGCTTCCCCGGTCGGTGAATTTAACCGCATTGTTGAGAAGGTTGTTCAGAATCTGTCGTAAGCGTACCGGATCGGCAACGAAGTGCTCGGGCACCCGTTCGGCGATCGACAGCGTCATTGCCAGCCCCTTGGCCTCGGCGTGGGTGCGGTGGCCGGCACAGACGTCCTGCAGGAAGTCGCGCAACACCAGCTCGGCGGGACTGAGTTCGACCCGGCCGGCTTCGATCTTCGCCATGTCGAGCAGGTCGTCCACGATGCTCAGCAGGTGCCGTCCCGAACTGCCGATCATGCCGGCGTAGCGCTGGAGCTGGGGCGACTCGGCTTTCAGTTCGAGCAGATCGGCGAAGCCGAGGATGCCGTTCAGCGGGGTGCGCAGTTCGTGCGACATCTTGGCCAGGAAAGAGGTCTTCATCCGGTTGGCCTCGACCGCCCGCGAGCGCGCCTCGTCGACGCGGCGGAAGGACTCTTCGACCGCGTCGGCCATGCGGTTCAGATCGATCGCCAGGCGGCCCATCTCGTCCTGCGAGCGGGGCTCGATGCGGTGCTCCAGATCGCCGGCGCGAAAACGCTCGATGCCGTCCGACAGGCGCGTGATGCGCCGCGTCAGGAAGGCCGCCATCCACAGCGCGACGCCGATCACCAGCAGGATCATCACCAGCGTCGACATGCCGAGTTCGGCCGCGGTGCGTTCCAGGCTGTGCCGGATCGCGTCGAACATGCCGGCCCGCTGGGCGGCATAGTCCTCCCGCTTGCGCTCGAGCTCCTGGTTGATCTTCTCGGCCGAGCGGGTGGCGGCACTGTGGAACTCGTCCACGTTGGCACCGATCGTGACGAAGCCGAAGCCGCGTTTGCTGGCACCGTACTGGCCGGTGAAGTACGGGATCGCGGCCGCGGTGGTGAGCTTCCACAGGCCGCTGAAGAAGATCACGAACGAGCCCGAGCCGCCCGCTTCGGTCAGCTGCTGCCAGCCCGCGCACTGCGGCGAGAAGTTGAGATAGCGGCAGTCGAGCGCGATCGTGCCCTGCCGCACCATCCCCAGCGCCGGCTTCTTCTTCAGCGACTGGCCGTCGAACGGCTGCACGCCGGCCAGGAACTGCTTCGGCGGCAGGCCCGAGGCCTGCCAGCGCGCGTACAGATCCCGATCGAGCCAGGGCACGACCCGTTCACCGCTGGCCGGATCGAAGCCGACGATGAAGTAGTCGCGCGGGTGCGAGATGGCGCGCCCGACGTGATCCCACATGAACGCGTAGTTGCCCGAGATCGCGTCGCTGATCGGCGTGTAGCGGGCACTGGTCGGACTCAGGCGATCGGTAAATTGCCGCAGGTGTTCGTGGTCCAGCGCCAGCGTCACGTAGCCGATCACCTGCCCGCCGCGCAGCACCGGCGTCGCCCAGCGGACGATCGCGCGAAAGCGCCGCCCGACAGGGTTCTCGGTGCCCGCGTAGGCCGACTTCTCGGGCTCGAACGGGATGCCCGCGCGCTCGGCGGCGGCCGGCGTGTACGGTCCGATGACTTTCGAGCCGACATACTCGCCGATCACCTCCGAGACGTAGATCTCGCCGGGCGCCAGCGCCTGCAGGCTCGGCCAGTAGTCCTCGGCGCCGAGGTAGGTGTTCCCGCGCCGCGACACGTCGCGCAGGCCCGGCCGCGTCAGCTCGCCGTTGCGGATCTTCAGTTGTTCCATGCCGTGGAGATCGATGAAGGTCATCTCGACGTAGAGCGGACGCCGTTCGCGATGGCCGACGAACTCCGGTGGCCGTGCGCTGAAGTTGCGCGCGTTGTCCGGCAGCGCGTCGGCGGCGCGCGCCGCCAGTTGCGCGTCGGGCCCCTCGGCCTCCACCGGCTGCCAGCCGCTGCCGTCCGGCCTGAGCTGCCATGCGCCGTGCTGGTGCACGAAGCGCTCGCGATGCTGCATGAAGCGCTGGTAGTCCTGCTGCGCGGGCTGCAGCAGGGCGGCCTGCAGGATGTCCGCGTCGCGGTCGTAGAGAAAGCGGGCGACGTCCTGCGCGGTATCGGTCGTCAGCCGCTCGAGCGCCTCGCGCGAGCGGTCGTCGAGGGCCGCGATGGCGTCCTTGCTGGCCTGGTCGGCGAAGCCGCCGATGGTCGTCAACATGCCGTCCGCCATCTCGGCCGCGCGGCTGGTGACGGTGTGGCCGAGCCGGTCGAAAGCGGTCCACGCGATCCAGGACAGCAGCAGCAGCGGCAACACCTTGATCAGCACGAAGATCAGGATCAGCTTGCCGCGAATACCCATCCGCAGACGCGCAGGTTTCGGACTCGTGTTCAAGCAGTGTTCCCGGGAGACGGTCTAAGGGCGACGGAATCGGTGGCGGCCCTGGTGCCAGCCTGTCTTACGGCACCGCGCCTGCCTACTTTAGGCGCGCGAGAAGCCACTTCTCGGCTTCCACGCAGGCGAACAACAGTATGCCGGAGGCGACGATCCGCAGCCACATGCCGGCGGACAGCGGCTCGGAACCGAACAGCCGCTGCATCGGCCCGGCATGGGTGAACAGGTACTGGGCGAACAGCACCGCCGCCACTGCCAGCAAGACCGGCGCCAGGCCGGCCGGCGCACCGGCCGAGAAGGCGCCCGCGCGCAGCCGCCGGGCGCTGAACAGATAGGCCACCTCGCCCATCACCAGCGCATTGACGGCGCCGGTGCGGGCGGTCGCGAGCGAGGCGCCCTGGTCGAGATCGTAGAGGAACTGCCCGAGCGAAGCGGCGACCAGCAGCGTCGACACGAACAGCGAGCGCCACAGCAGGAAGCGGTCGAGCAAGGCCTCTTCGGCACGCCGCGGCGGCCTCGCCATGACGTTTCGCTCGGCCGGCTCGAAGGCCAGCGCCAGCGCCAGCGTCACCGCGGTGATCATGTTGACCCACAGGATCTGCGCCGGCGTGATCGGCAGGGTCAGGCCGGCCGCGATCGCCACCAGGATCATCAGCGCCTCGCCGACATTGGTCGGCAGGATGAAGACGATCGCCTTGCGCAGGTTGTCGTAGACGGTCCTGCCCTCCTCGACTGCCGCAGCGATCGAGGCGAAGTTGTCGTCGGCCAGTACCATCTCGGCCGCCTCGCGCGCCGCCTCGGTACCCTTGCAGCCCATCGCCACGCCGATGTCGGCCTGCTTAAGCGCCGGCGCGTCGTTGACGCCGTCGCCGGTCATCGCCACCACCTCGCCGTTGGCCTGCAGCGCGCACACCAGGCGCAGCTTGTGTTCCGGGCTGGCGCGGGCGAACACCGGCACGTCCCGCACCGCGGCGCGCAGGCCTTCGTCGTCGAGCGCTTCGATGTCGCGCCCGGTCAGAGCCCGCACCGGCTCGGCCAGCCCCAGCCGCCGCCCGAACGCCACCGCGGTGGCGGCATGGTCGCAGGTGATCATCCGCACCGCGACGCCGGCGCGGCCGCAGCGGGCGACCGCCTCGGCCGCCTCGGAACGCGGCGGATCGCTGATCGCCAGCATGCCGAGCAGCGTGAAGCCGGCCGCTTCCACGTCGGCGAACAGCAGTTCGTCGCGCGCCGGGTCGGCCACCCGCACCGCCGCCGCCAGCAAGCGCATGCCGTCCTCGGCGGCGGCGGCCATGACGCGGTGCCAGCGGCCCCGGTCGAGCGGCAGATCCTCGCCGGCCTCGCGCTGGCGGCTGCAGAATTCCATCACGCGCTCCGGCGCCCCTTTCAGGAACACGAAGCGGCGGCCGGCATGGTCGTGGTGCAGGCTGGCCATGTAGCTGTGCTGCGATTCGAATGGGATCACGTCCAGCCGCGGAAAGGCCTCGGACTCGAAATGCGCGTCCAGCCCGACCTTGCCGGCAAAGCTCAGCAAAGCCCCTTCGGTCGGATCGCCATGCACGCGCCAGTCCTCGCCGTCGCGGCTGAGCGAGGCGTCATTGCACAACAACACGGCCCGCGCCAGTTCGGTCAGGCAGCGGTCGCTGTCGTCGGCCAGCGTGCCGTCCGGCCGCGTCACCTCGCCGCGCGGCTCGTAGCCGCCGCCGGCCACCGGGAAGGCGCCTTCGGCCAGCAGCGCGCTCTGCACGGCCATCTCGTTGCGGGTCAGCGTGCCGGTCTTGTCGCTGCAGATCACCGTCACCGAGCCGAGCGCTTCGACGGCCGGCAGGCGGCGGACGATCGCGTTGCGGCTCGCCATGCGCTTGACGCCGATCGCCAGCGCGATCGTGACGATCGCCGGCAGGCCTTCCGGGATCGCCGCGACGGCCAGGCCGACCGCGGCCAGGAACATCTCCTCGGCCGGATAGCCGCGCAACAGCACGCCGAACGCGAAGGCCAGCAAGGCCAGCAGCAGAATCGCCCAGGTGATCTGCCGTCCGAAGCGGGCCAACTGGCGCATCAGCGGCGTGCTGAGCTGGATTTCGTGCCGCACCATGCTGCTGATGCGCCCGAGTTCGGTCGCCAGCCCGATCGCGCTGACCACGCCGATGCCCTGCCCGTAGCTGACCAGCGTGCCGGAATAGGCCATCGAGCTGCGGTCGCCGAGCACGGCATCGGGCGCCACCGGCGCCGCCCCCTTGTCCGCCGGGACCGACTCGCCGGTCAGCGCCGACTCGTCGATGCGCAGCCCACGCACCTCGATCAGGCGCAGATCGGCCGGCACCCGGTCGCCGGCCGCCAGCAGCACGACGTCGCCCGGAACCAGGAGATCGGCGGCCAGCTCGCGCCGTTCGCCGTCGCGCAGCACACGGGCGGTCGAGGACAGCATGCCGCGGATCGCCGCCAGCGCATCCTCGGCCCGGCCCTCCTGCACGAAGCCGATCACCGCGTTGATCAGCACCACGCCCAGGATCACCGCGCTATCCACCGCATGGCCGATCAGTGCGGTGATCGCGCCGGCCACCAGCAGCACGTAGATCAGCACGTTGTGGAACTGGGCCGCGAAACGCCTGACGGCCCCTCGCCTGGGCGGCGGCGGAATCGAATTGGGTCCGTGGGCCGCCCGGCGGCGCACTGCTTCCTCGCGCTCCAGGCCGCGATGTCGGTCGGTCTGCAACAGGTCGGGCACCATGCCCGCCGGCTGCGCGTGGATGATGTCGATGTCGATGTCGCGCTTCATGGCTTTCGAATTCGATCCGAGCCGGCGCGAGCGCCGCTGTCCATTGCTGTTGAGCGGGCGCCGCGCAGCGGGTTCCTGCCGCCGCCGAAGGCGCTGCGACAAACCGCAAGGCCTTTGATCTAGCGCAAGCAAGCCGCCGATCGCCGAGGTTCGGCCGTCGCGGGCCGACGCAGATGATAGAATCGCCCGCCTCGGGCCGGCCGGCCGGGGGCGCCCATAAGAATGATCCAGCGAGAAGATGGCGGGGCTGCGTTGCACGACCGACACCGTTCCAATTCCCAGCATTCGCTTCCGCGGCGACTCGCGGTAATCCGGGGCTCGGTCCTCGCGTTCGCGCTTGCGCTGGCGATCGGCCTGGTCCTCTACAGCTATTTCGACCGCAGCCGGATCGAGATCGACGCGGGCGAGCGACTGCGGGTGCTGGCGCAGGTGATGGCCCAGAACGTCGAGATCCAGCTGGGCAGCCTCGAGCGCCAGATGACGACGATGCGTCGCCTGATCCATGTCGGCGACGACAACAGCAGTGCCCACTTCGATCCGTTCGGGCGGGATCTGCTGCTCGACTGGTGCCGCAGCGACCCGAGCTGCATGGACCTGCTGGTGGTGGACCACAGCGGCGAGATCGTCGAATGGACCGGACCCGGCACGCCGCCGGTGGTGGCCGACCGCGAATACGTCAGCCATCACTTCGCGACGCCCGACAGCGGCACCTACGTCGGCATTCCGCAGCTCTCGCGCGTGCACCAGGGTCGCTGGTTCTTCGCCGTCAGCCGGGCGGAACGGGACGCGGACGGAAAGGTCAAGTACATCTACGTCTCGATCCGCGACCTGTTCCATTCCTTCGACTACGGCGACGTCGTTCGGCGCACGCCGGGCGCGAGCTTCGCGGTGGTATCGACCGGCGGCGAGGTCTATGCGCGCGAGCCGAACCGCGAAAAGCACATGGGCAAGGTGATTCCGCAGGTCGAGCAGGTGCTTTCCAGCGTGCCCGGCGGAAGTCGCCTCACCCGCATCGAGTCGCGGCTCGACGGGGCCGACCGGATGATCGTCACGCTGCGCCTGGCGCGCTACCCGCTCTACGTGGCCGCCACGCAGGACATGGATCAGGTGTTGCGGCACTGGCGCCACCGGGTCGTCGTCAAGTTCGTGCTGTGGCTGCTGCTGATCGCCATCGCGGTCAACGTCGGCCGCAGGCTGATCGAGGACGTGCGCCTGCAGGACTACCTGGCATCGATCGACGGGCTGACCGGCATCCTGAACCGGCGCGCGCTGATGACCGAAGCCCGCCGGCAGGAGGAGCGGCGCGTCGATGCCGGCGGACTCGGGCTGATGATGATCGACGTGGACCATTTCAAGCGCATCAACGACCGCTTCGGCCACATGGTCGGCGACGAGGTGCTGCGCCAGGTGGTCTCCGCGCTGCGCATGAGCAGCCGCGGCAGCGACGTGCTCGGCCGCTACGGCGGCGAGGAATTCCTGATGCTGCTGCCGGGCGCCGACGAATCGCGCCTGGCCAAGGTCGGCGAGAAGCTTCGCGCGGCGGTCGAGGCGATTCCGTCGATCGAATTCGCCGGCCGCGACGGCTATCCGGAAACACTCACGATCAGCGTCGGTGCGACGGTGCTGCGGCCGGATGGCGGCAGTCTGGATTCGGCCATCGCCCTGGCCGACCACGCGCTCTACCAAGCCAAGCACGCCGGCCGCAACCGGGTCGTCGTGAGCGGCCTGCCGGCCGGGGCCTGAGCGGTGGGCAAGCGCAAGCCCGCACCGTCCTGTCCCTGCGGCGGCGGCCAGTTGGCCGATTGCTGCGGGCCGTTGCTGGACGGAAGCGCCTCGGCCGAGACGGCCGAGCAGTTGATGCGGTCACGCTACTCGGCCTACGTACTGGACCGCCGCGACTACCTGCTGGCCAGCTGGCATCCGCGCACCCGGCCGGCGACGCTCGAGCCGGAACCTGCCCTCAAGTGGATCGGCCTGGCGGTGCTGGCGGCCCGCGCGACGGGCGAAAACCGCGCCGAGGTCGAATTCGTCGCCCGTTACCGGGTCGGCGGCAAGGCCCACCGGCTGCACGAAGTGAGCCGCTTCGAGCGCCTCGACGGGCGCTGGCTGTACCTGGACGGCGATCTCGGCGAAGCCTGAACCTGCGCCACGGCCTCGGCCCGCCGCGGCGCTCCACCCTATAATCGGACGGGTTTCCAACGCAGGGCAGGCAACATGAACCTCGAGAAGGTCGTCTTCGGCTTCTTCATCGTGCTGGCGGCAACGCTGAACTTCGGCTTCTTCGTCGGCGCCATCGACCAGGCCCGTCACCATGACATCTACGAACTGTTCGCCGCCATCGTCGTCAGCCTGATCGCGACGGTGCTGAAGTTCGGCGATCGCACCCAGATCGGCGCGATCCACCTGTCCACCAGCCTGGTGGCGGACCTGCAGCTGATCGCTGCCGCCATGGTATGGGGCTATGCCAGCCACGTCGCCGTCGCCGGCGCCGGCATGGATGCCGCCTTTACCGCCAAGGTGGTCTCGCTGTCGGGCGGCGCGCTGTTCGCCAACGTGGTTTCGGTGATCATCCTGATCGCCGAGACGATCATGCAGCGCAGATGATCGGCAGCGCGCACCGCGGCATCATCTTCCTCGTGCTGCGGCGCATGCGAGCGCCGCTGGCGGTGCTGATCTCGATCTTCGCGCTGTCGGTGCTGGGCATGACCATCGTTCCGGGCGTCGAGGTGGACGGCGTGACGAGCCGGATGAGCTTCTTCCACGCGTTCTACTTCATCAGCTATACCGCGACGACGATCGGCTTCGGCGAGCTGCCGGGCAGTTTCAGCGAGGCCCAGCGCCTGTGGGTCACGCTGTGCATCTACCTGTCGGTGATCGGCTGGGCCTATGCCATCGGATCGCTGTTCACGCTGATGCAGAACAAGACCTTCCAGGACGCGCTGCGCACCGAACGCTTCGCGCGCGAGGTGCACCGGCTGCGCGAGCCGTTCTACCTGATCTGCGGCTACGGCGAGACCGGCCGCCTGGTCACCCGCGCGCTCGACCGGATGGGCGTGCGCGTGGTGGCCATCGAGAGCAGCGAGTCCAAGGCCGCCGAACTCGAGCTGCACAGCCTGTACGCCGACGTGCCCAACCTGGTCGCCGACGCCGCCCGGCCCGAGGTGCTGCGCATCGCCGGTCTCGAAAAGCCCGAATGCCGCGGCGTGATGGCACTCACCAACGACGACGAGACCAATCTCGGCATCGCCATCAGCGCCCGCCTGCTGGCACCGGACCTGCCCGCGCTGTGCCGCACCAGCAGCGTCGAGGTGGCGGCCAACATGGCCTCCTTCGGCACCCGCCACATCATCAATCCGTTCGAGAAGTTCGGCGAATACCTGGCGCTGGCCCTGCACTCGCCGTCGGCCTTCCACCTGCTGCAGTGGCTCACCGGCGTGGATGGCAGCGAGGTCGAGCCCCACCGCGATCCGCCGCGCGGCCCGTGGGTGCTGTGCGGCTACGGCCGCTTCGGCCGGCTGCTGGCCGCGGCGCTGGAGCGCGAAGGCATTCCGGTTACGCTGATCGACCACGATCCGCCGCCCGACGGCACCCGCCACCGCTGGGTGCAGGGCGACGGCACCGGCGCCGCGGCGCTGCGGCAGGCCGGCATCGACGCGGCCCTCGGCATCGTCGCGTGCACCGGCAACGACGTGAACAACCTGTCGATCTGCGTCACGGCGCGCGAACTGAATCCGCAGCTGTTCATCGTCGTGCGGCAGAACCACTATGCCAACAACGCCTTGTTCGAAGCCTTCGATTCCGATGCCCGGGTATTGCCCAGCCGCATCATCGCCCACGAGTGCCTGGCCATCCTGACCACGCCGCTGCTGGTGCCGTTCCTGGAGCGCGTCAAGCAGAGCCGCGAGGACTGGGCGGCGGAATTGCTGCAGCGGCTGACCGGGCGCTTCGGCTGGAGCGTGCCGCAGGTCTGGAGCGCGCGGATCAATGCCCGCGAGGCACCGGCGCTGTGCGCGCGGTTGATGGTGCCCGGACCGCAGATCACGCTGGAGTCGCTGCTGCGCGACCATGTCCAGCGCGACAGCAGCCTCGAATGCGAGGTCCTCTACGTCCGCCGCGAGGACGGCTCGACCGGGCTGCTACCGGCGGCCGACTTCCCGCTGCGGCCCGGCGACGAACTGCTGCTGGTCGGAACGCACAACGCGCGCCGCCATCTGGCGCTGAGCCTGGAAAACAGCAACACGCTGGACTACGTGCTGACCGGGCGCGACCTGCCCGGCGGCTGGATCTGGCAGCGGCTGGCGCGCAACAGCCAGGGCAGCGCGGCCGATCAGGTTTCCGGATGACGGCTGGCGGACAGCACGATGGTTTCGTTCTCGAAGCGCACCGACTGGCCGGGCCTGAGCTTGGCCCGCTTGCGCGTCTCGATGTTGCCATCGACCAGCACCTGCCCGGACATCACCGCGGCATGGGCTTCGCCGCCGGTGCCGCAGAGTCCGGTGGCTTTCAGCAACTGATCGAGCTGGATGTATTCGCCCCGGACGACGAAGACCTGTGACATGGGCCACCCCGCGTATGGATGAGGAATTGTCTCAAAGCCCGGCCACGGACGCCATGGCGGCGGGAATCGTCGCGCTGACCGACCGGCGCCGCGCCGAGGCGCTCGACTGCGGCGCGCTGCAACCGATCAAGACCCACACCGAGTGGATCGAATGCGACGGACTGCGCTTCCCGGTGCGCTGGCTCGATGCGCTCGAGCGCAAGGCCGCGGCGGGCGTTCGAGGCCACGCCAACCCGTTCCTGCCGCCGGATCCGCGGCTGACCGTGGACGCCGCCGGCCCCGGCCACCTGCTGGTGCTGAACAAGTTCCCGGTCATGGAACGCCACCTGCTGATCGTCAGCCGTGACTTCGTGGCCCAGTCGGATCCGCTGCAGGCGGCCGATTTCGACGCCGTACGGCCGCTGCTGTGGGCGGCGGACGGACTGTGCTTCTACAACGGCGACCGCATCGCCGGCGCCAGCCAGCCCCACCGCCACCTGCAGTGGATACCCCGCGACGAGGCGCTGCTGCCGCTGCTGGCGCCGCTCGAGGCCGCCGCGGAGCGCAACGAAGCGCGCTGCCCGGCGCTGCCGTACGCGCACGCGATCGCGGCGCTGCCGGCCGCGCTGTGGGGCGAAGCGGACGGTGGGCGGCAGCTGTGCGAGTGCTACCGGGCGATGACGGACGGCTTCGGCCTGGCCGGCGAGCGCCGCGGCGCCTACAACCTGCTGCTGACGCGCCGGGCGATGGTGCTGGTGCCGCGCAGCCGCGAATCGTTCGCAGGCATCTCGGTCAATGCGCTCGGTTTCGCCGGCTCGTTCTTCGTCCCCTCGCCGCCGCTGCTCGACACGGTGCGGCGGACGACCCCGCCGGGCGTGCTGGCGCGGGTCGGTCTGGCGCGCTGATCAGGCCGCTTCCGGCAGCAGCGAGTTGCTGCCCTTCATGCAGCGCATGAAGGGGTTCAGCTTTTCGGATCTCCACCGGCACCGTGCCGCCGGACGCATCGTCGGCCTCGGCCCAGTAGAACGAGATGCGGAAATGGCTACGGCAGATGCCGCGGTCAAGACAGGGGTTGACAGCGCTCATGCCCGCCTCTGCAGACAGAAACACGATCGGAGGCGAGGTGACCTTCGCCACCGGATCGCGCGGACGGCGGTGCGCTTGCCCGCTGACGCGGGCTGCGGGCTGCCCGGCTCACCCCATCGCACCCCGCGACGATCTCGGCGGGCGGATTCCAGCGAGCGCGGCAGACCTTGCAAGCGGAAAAATCACCGCCGCAATTTCAACGAGTCAAACGGAATTTCCAGAAACATTCGGGTGAATGCCCGGTGCCTGCAGGCACATTGCGCGGGCGCGGGCGCAGCGGCACCGATCGCTCAGTTCTCGGCGCCGCAGCACTTCTTGTATTTCTTGCCGCTGCCGCAGGGGCAGGCGTCGTTGCGCCCGGCTGCCGCGGCGGCCACCGTCGCGGGCGCATCGACCGGCACCGGCTCGGGTTCTGCCAGCCCCACCTCGCGCCACAGCGCATACAGGCCCCGGGCGGCCTGGGCAGACTCCGCCAGCCAGCCCAGCCGGGTTTCGTCGTCGGCGTTCTCGGCGTCGTCGCCGCCCCAGCGCTTCAGCGCGCGCGACAACAGGCCGTCTGCGACCGCCGCATCCTGGCTGTCGAGTCCGGCCGTCCATTCGTCCGGCCACAGTTCGACGCCCTGCTCGAAGCCCGCGACCCACTCGTCGCCCAGCGGCGGCGAGTCGTCGCCCTCGGAGGCGTAGCAGAACGGCTCCCACGGATCCTGCTCGGCCGCCAGCGTGGCCACCACCTCGTTGTAGTAGCGCAGCACCAGCGTCAAGGCCCTGCGCGCCGCGCCGCCGGAACCGAAATCGGCGCCTTCCGCGTCGGCCGACCAGACGGCGGGCAGCCAGCGCTCGAGCGGCACGGGCTCCGGACTGCAGGCCAGCGCGGCCAGGTAGCCGTCGAGCATCTCCAGGTTCATGCAGTCGGCCGGCACGTCTTCGGACACCAGGACGGCTTCAAGGGCTTCGAAATCCTCGTCGCTGAGCAGGACTTCTTCGGTCTCGGCGGTGTTCATCAATGTCTCTCCCGATGGGTTCGGGCGCTAGCATGCACCGCCATCGAGGCGCCATCAAGCGTGACGTCACTGAGCTCAACCACGACCCGGTAGAGCGGCTGCCCCGAGTCGCGATACTTGCGCTCGAACGGGGTCAGCGGATCCGCGCAGTCGAAGTCGCTGCAGGCCAGCGGCCGCCGCAACAGCAGGCTCAGCGCGAGCGCGAATTCGTCCGCATAGACGCGCCAGTTGGTGCGCATCTCCAGTCTCCCGCCGAGCAGCGGAACGAACGGAAAGACCGGATGGGCGTGCCAGCGGCGCCCCAGGTGACCGATCTTCGGCCAGGGATTCGGATACAGGATGTAATGCTGCTGCAGCTTGATGTCGCGCTCGGCCAACAGGCGCCAGAAGTCCACCAGGTCGGCCCGCACCAGCACCATGTTGGCGGGCATCAGTGCCGCCGGATAGGGCTTGCGCCGCTCCAGCCGGTCGGCCGACTGGTCGACGCCGATCACCCAGCAGGACGGGTTGGCCCGCGCCAGCTGGATCGTGCTGTGGGCAACGCCGCAGCCGGCATCCAGGATCAGGCCGGCCTCGCCGTCCCAGCCGGCCAGCGCCTGCTCCAACGCCGCCACGTTGTAGGCCGCGTAGGGCTTGCGGAACGGGCTCGCCGCGTGCCGCGCGACCTGGCGCTCGAGGTGCTCGTGCACGCCGTGCTGGGCGCTGGCGGGGATGCGGGAATTGGCGTAGCTCATCGTACGGCTGCCTCGGCTCAGGCCGCCAGCAGTTGCGGCCCCCGCAGCTCGCTCTCGATCAGCGCCGAGACGGCTTCGGGACGGGATTCGGTGCGCAGGCGCCGATACAGCTGCGCCGCCTGCGGATAGTTGCAGCTCAACAGGTGGAGCCACTGCTTGAGTCTGCCCGGCGCATGCTTCGCTGCCACGCGCAGCTGCAGCCGGCGCCAGAAGTCGTCGATCATCGCGGCCAGCGCCGGCCAGTCCCGGCGGGCGCAAAACGGCTCGCCGCTGCGGATCCGTCCGACCAGCAGGGGGTCGGCGACCGCACCGCGGCCGAGCATCACGTCGGCCACCCCCGACACCGCCCGGCAGCGCCGCCAGTCGGCTTCGCTCCACACCTCGCCGTTGGCCACCACCGGCACCGCCACCGCGTCGGCGATACGGCCGACCCATTCCCAGTGGGCCGGCGGACGATAGCCCTCGCGGCGGGTGCGGGCATGCACCACCAGCAGCCCGGCGCCGCCCTCGGCCAGCGCCCGGGCGCAGTCGAGCGCGCGGCCGGCATCCTCGACGCCGAGGCGCATCTTGGCGCTGAGCGCGACCTCGCGCGGCACGGCTCGACGCACCGCCTGCGCGATGCGGTGCAGCAGCTCCGGTTCGTCGAGCAGCACTGCGCCGCCGCGGTGGCGGTTCACGGTCGGCGCCGGGCAGCCGAAATTGAGATCGATGCCGGCCGGCGCCAGCGCCGCCAGCCGGGCCGCGTTGTCGGCCATGCGCTGCGGATCGGAGCCGAGCAGTTGCACGCGCACCGGCACGCCGGAAGCGGTGCGCGAGCCCTGCCCCAGTTCCGGCGCGATACGCCTGTAGAAGCGGGCCGGCAGCGTGGTGCCTGTGACGCGCGCGAATTCGGTCACCGCCCAGTCGTAGCGGCCGGCCGAGCACAGGATGTCTCGCAGCAGCGCGTCGGCGAGGCCTTCCATCGGTGCGAGCAGCAGTTTCATTCGTTCCGGTCGGGGACGTCCGTCGATTCGGGGCGGCGCGGATTCTACCCCGCAAGCGCGCCGCTGTAATGCGCGACTTGCCATATAAGCCGATATCGACGGATAATGCCCGGCTTCATGGCGGCCACATTCACCGCCTGCGGACACCAAGGAACCCAAATGAAAGCCGATATCCATCCGAACTACAAAGAGATCGAAGTCACCTGCTCTTGCGGCAACACCTTCAAGACGCGTTCGACCTCCGCCAAGACCGAGATGCACATCGAGGTCTGCTCGCAGTGCCACCCGTTCTTCACCGGCAAGCAGCGCATCGTCGATACCGCGGGCCGCGTCGAGCGTTTCCGCCAGAAGTACGGCAACGTCCAGCGCCTGGGTTGATCGCCCTGCGGCAGGAACACCGAAAGGCAGCCCAGGCTGCCTTTTTCTTTGCCCGCGGCCGGCGCGGAACAAGCTGTTAGACTCGCGGCCAGCCGCATTGCAGCCCTTGCCAGGCATCGAATGAGCAGAAGCGCACCGAAGATCCTGCTGTTGATCGCCGCCCTCTACCTGCTGGTGGGCACGATCGGTCACGATCCCTGGCGCGGAGACGATGCGCGCCATTTCGGCTTCGTGTACGAAATGATCGACACCGGGCCGAGCCTGCTGCCCGGCTTGGACGGCGAAACGGCGGTCGGCTTCGGTCCGCTCTTCTACTGGCTGGCGGCGGCGGTCGCCAGCCTGCTGCAATGGCTGCTGCCGCTGCACGACGGCGCCCGGCTGACCACCGCGCTGCTGGCGGCCGGCGGCCTGTGGGCGCTGTGGCGGGCCGCCAGCCTGATGCACGGCCACCAGGCCCGCCTGGCGGCGGTGCTGCTGAGCATCGGCAGCCTGGGCCTGGTGGTGCATGTGCACGAGACCCAGCCGGCGATCGGGCTGCTGGCCGCCCAGGCCTGGCTGCTGTGGATGCTGGTGTCGCCATCGAGGGCGGCGCTGCCGCTGGCCGGCCTGGCCGCCGGCAGCGCGTTCCTGTTTGCCGGCATCCAGGGCGCATTGATGACCTGGCCGCTGCTGCTGTTTCCGCTGCTGCCCAGCGAGCAGCGCAGTCCGCAGCCGCCGCTGGCGGCGATCGGGGCGCTGTTGATCGCGCTGGCGATCAGCCTGGCCTGGATCGTTCCGGCCTCCGCGCTGCCCGGCTGGAAACCGTGGCTGGCGGCCGAGATCGCTGAACTGACGCCGGCCGCGCCGGCACCGGACAAGATCGCCGACTGGTTCAAGCTGTTCGGCTGGTTCCAGTGGCCATTGTGGCCGCTGGCGCTGTGGTCGATGTGGCGCGCCTGGCACGGCGCACCGATCCGCCACGTGCCGCTGTTGCTGGCCGCGCTGCTGCTGGCGCTGGCCACCGTGGTGTTGTCCGGCGGCCTGCGGCCGGTGCGCATGCTGCCGCTGACGGTGCCGCTGGCGCTGCTCGCCGCCCCCGCCGTCGAGCGCCTGCGCCGCGGTGCGGCGGCCGCTTTCGACTGGTTCGCGGTGATGACCGTCTCGACCTTCGGCCTGGCGCTGTGGCTGGCCTGGAGCGCGCTGGTGGTCCGCTGGCCGCCGGGCCTGGCGAGGCATTTCCGCAAGCTGGCGCCGTCCTTCGAGCTGGCGGCCGGACCGCTGGCGCTGACGCTCGGCATCGCGCTGGTCGTGGCCTGGGGCACCTACCTGTGGTGGCGTCGCCCCGGCGGACGGGACGCTGCGCTGAGCTGGGCGCTGGGCATGACGCTGCTGTGGTGTTTCGCGACTGCGATGGTGAAGCCCTGGTTCGATCACTCGCGCAGCTATCGCCAGGCGGCGCTGCAGATGGCCGAGGTGATGCGGCGGCACCCGGCCGAGTGCATCTCCGGCATCGGCCTGGGCCTGTCGCAGCGCTCGGCGATGCACTATTTCGCCGCGCTGCGCATCGAGCCGAACTCCGCGCAGGCGGACTGCCCGCTGGTGCTGGTCTTCCAGGACCACCGCTCCAACGCGGTCGACCTCGGCCGGTTCGGCGACCCGTTGTGGCGCTACGAGCGTGGCGGCGGCCGGCAGAAGGAAAGCTTCACGCTGCTTGCAAGCGACCGAAGCGCCGCTCGATAGCGCCTCGTCTCAGGGCTCCAGCCGCAGGAAGTTGTCGCGGTAGTGGGCCAATTCGGCGATCGACTCGTAGATGTCGGCCAGCGCCTCGTGCTTGCCCTTCTTGACCACCCCCTTGGCCACCTCGGGCCGCCAGCGCTTGGCCAGCTCCTTCAACGTCGACACGTCCAGGTTGCGGTAGTGGAACCAGGCCTCCAGTAGCGGCATGTAGCGCGCCATGAAGCGCCTGTCCTGGCAGATCGAATTGCCGCACATCGGCGAAGTCCTGGCCGGCACGTATTCCTTCAGGAAGTCGAGCATGATCTGCTCGGCCCGCGCCTCGTCCACCTCGGAGGCCTTCACCCGCTCGATCAGGCCCGAGCGGCCGTGGGTATTGCGATTCCATTCGTCCATGGCGTCCAGTACCGGATCCGGCTGGTGCACGGCGATGACGGGCCCTTCGGCGACGATCTCGAGCCTGGCGTTGGTGATCACCACCGCCAGTTCGATGATGCGGTCGCGCTCCGGGTCGAGACCGGTCATCTCCATATCCAGCCAGATGAGGTGGTTCTGGTCCTGTGCCATAATCGCTTCGATCCCCAAAAGCCCGCATGGTCTCACATGCCGCGGCGGGATGCCCCCGGCGGAGACGATATCGCGGACCGACAAGATGACGACCTTCTCCTACCTGTTCCTGTTCGCCGCGCTGGCCGGCACGGCCCTCAGGATCTGGCTCGCCTTGCGCCAGATCGGCCACGTCAGCGCCCATCGCGGCGAAGTGCCGGAGCCGTTCCGCGCCCGCATCGAAGCGAAGGCGCACCGGCGCGCGGCCGACTACACGATCGCGCGGGTACGCGCCCGGCTACCCGAGATGGCGGTCGCCATGCTGTGGCTGCTGTGGCTCACGCTGGGCGGCCTGCTGCAGGACCTGCACGTGGCGCTGGCCCGCGTGCTGGAGCCCGGCGGCCTGGCCCACGGCCTCGCTTTCCTGTCCTGCATCGCGGTGCTCGGCTGGGCGGTCGAGCTGCCGTTCGAACTGCATCGGGTGTTCGTCACCGAGGCCCGATTCGGCTTCAACAGGATCACGCCCGGCCTGTTCGTCGTCGATCTGCTGAAGAGTGCCGCGCTGTCGGCGCTGATCGGTCTGCCGCTGGTGGCCGGCGCGCTGTGGCTGATGGGCGCGATGGGCCGTTTCTGGTGGATCTACCTGTGGGCCGGCTGGTTCGGTTTCAACCTGCTGGCGATGCTGATCTGGCCGACCTTCATCGCGCCGCTGTTCAACCGCTTTGAGCCGCTGCGTGACGAGGCGCTGCGCGAGCGCGTGACGCGCCTGCTGCAGCGCTGCGGCTTCCAGGCCAAGGGATTGTTCGTGATGGACGGCTCCAAGCGCTCGGCCCACGGCAACGCCTACTTCACCGGCTTCGGTGCCTCCAAGCGCATCGTCTTCTTCGACACGCTGCTGAACCGTCTCGACGGCGACGAGATCGAGGCCGTGCTGGCCCACGAGCTGGGCCACTTCCACCATGGCCACGTTGCCAAGCGCATCGTGCTGCTCGCCGCCGGCAGCCTGGTCTTCCTCGCGCTGCTCGGCTGGCTGGCCGACCAGCGGTGGTTCTACCTCGGCCTCGGCATGCAGGCGCAGGACACCGCCAGCCTGCTGGCGCTGTTCGTGCTCGCGCTGCCGGTCTTCATGCTGCCGGTGGCGCCGCTGATGAGCTACTGGTCGCGACGCCACGAATACCAGGCCGACCGCTACGCCGCCAAGCAGACCGGCGCCGCGCCGCTGATCAGTGCGCTGGTCAAGCTCTATCGGGACAACGCCTCGACGCTGACGCCGGATCCGCTCTACTCCGGTTTCCACGACTCCCATCCGCCCGCCGCCTTGCGCATCGCCCACCTGGAGCGGCTGGACGAGCCCGCGCCCGCGATCGCCGCCCGCCACGCCCACGCATGACGCGTGGCCTGATCCGCGCCGCCTTCGGCCGGCAGTACGAGGTCCAGGCGACGGACGGGCGCAGCCTGCTCTGCTACCCGAAAGGCAAGCGCAGCAGCTTCGCCTGCGGCGACGAAGTCGAATTCGATGCCAAGGGCGACGACCAGGGCGTGATCCGGCAGGTGCTCGCGCGCCGCAATCTGCTCTACCGCTCCGACGCCTGGAAGGAGAAGCTGATCGCCGCCAACGTCAGCCAGGTGGTGCTGGTGACGGCCACCGAGCCGGGCTTCAGCGACGAGTTGCTGTCGCGCTGCATCTGCGCCGCCGAGGATCAGTCGATCGAGGTGCTGATCGTGCTGAACAAGGTGGACCTGGAGGACCGGCTCGAGCCGGCGCGGGCGCTGCTGCAGCCGTTCCGGCAGGTCGGCTACCCGGTGCTCGAACTCTCGGCACGAGCCGGCGCCGAGGCGCTGCGGCCACATTTGCGCGAGCACCGCTCGGTGCTGGTGGGTCAGTCCGGCATGGGCAAGAGCACGCTGATCAACGCCCTGGTGCCGCAGGCCGCGGCCGCCACGCGGGAGATCTCGTCGAGTCTCGATTCGGGCAAGCACACGACCACCTACGCCCGTCTCTACTCGCTCGACGGTGGCGGCGAAATCATCGACAGCCCCGGCCTGCAGGTCTTCGGCCTGGCGCACGTCGCGCCGGACGCGCTGGTCGGCTGCTTTCGCGAATTGTCGCCGCTGCTGGGCGAATGCCGCTTCCGCGACTGCCGCCACGACCTGGAGCCGGGCTGCGCGCTGCGCGAGGCGGCCGATAGTGGCCGCGTCCATCCGCGGCGGTGGTCGCACTTCAACCTGTTTCGCGACGAAATCGAGGCCCAGCGCCGGGAAGGACAGGGCTGGTAGGACCGCTCAGCCGAATACCCCCTGCGGGTTCGGAATGGCACCGAAGGCGTCGCGCAGCGCACTGCCCCAGCGCGCCCGCACCATCGCGAAATAGGGATTGTCCTCGTCGACCATGACATGGCTGCGCACTGCCAGGCCGTCGCGCTCGACCATCGCCAGATCGAGCGGCAGGCCGACCGACAGGTTCGACCGGATCGTCGAGTCCATCGAGATCAGCGCACATTTCACCGCCTCCTCGAGCGGCGTATCCCAGCGCAGCACCCGATCCAGGATCGGCTTGCCGTACTTGGACTCGCCGATCTGGAAGTACGGCGTCTCGCGCGTCGCCTCGATGAAGTTGCCGGCCGCATAGATACTGAACAGGCGCGGCACCTCGCCGGCGATCTGCCCGCCGAGGATCAGGCTGGCATTGAAATCGATGCCGAACGCCGACAGCGCTTCCGAGTCGCGCCTGAACACCTCGCGCAAGGCCTCGCCGACATGGCGCGCCGCCTCGAACATGGTCGGCACGTTCATCAGGCTGCCGTGCTCGGCGTCGAAGCGCAAGGCCTCGTCGAGCGTCGACGCGAGCGCCTGGGTGATCGCCAGATTGCCGGCGCTCATCAGCACCAGCACGCGGTCGCCCGGGCGCTCGAAGACCCGCATCTTGCGGAAGGTGTTGATGTGGTCGACGCCCGCGTTGGTGCGGGAATCGGACAGCATCACCAGGCCCGAATCGAGCAGCATGCCAACGCAATAGGTCACGACCGGATCACTCCGCAAAGGGCTTGGGGTCGCGCATTATGCGTCCGGCCGCAACGCTGTGCCAGCGTTTTCCGGCCGCGCTGCTCAGGCGTTGCCGACCGGGATCAGGAAATCGTCCGAGATCCGGTTGCCGAGGTCGTAGATGCGGTCCATGAAGTGATCCAGGAACGAGTGCAGACCCTGTTCGAGCAGCAGGTCGATGCGGCCGAAACGCAGCGAGGCATCCAGTTCGCCCGAGCGCCGCAGCGTTTCCGCCGAGCGGTCGTTGGCGACCACCTGCAGGTTCGCGTACACCTCGCGCATGCAGCGCGCCAGCGAGCGCGGCATGATCGGATTCAGGATCAGCAGTTCGGCCACCTTGACCGGCGTGATCAGGTCGCGATAGACCTTGCGATAGACCTCGAAGGCCGACACCGAATGCAGCAAGGCGCTCCAGCGATGGTAGTCGGCGCCATCGCCGTCGTCTTCCGAAACCAGCACCTGGTACTTCACGTCCATGATGCGGGCGGTATTGTCGGCCCGCTCGAGGAAGGTGCCGAGGCGGATGAAGCGCCACGAATCGTCCTGCAGCATCGTACCGATCGTCACGCCGCGCGACAGGTGGGAGCGATACTTGACCCATTCGAAGAACTCGCTGATGCCGCGGTCTTCCATGGTCTCCGGCGTCAGGCCGCGCACCTTGATCCAGGTCGCGTTGGTCGTTTCCCACAGTTCGGCCGTCAACGTGTCGCGCACCGCGTGGGCGTTTTCGCGCGCCGCGCGCAGGCAATTGCGGATGCTGCTCGGGTTCTCCGGATCGAAGATCATGAAGCGGATCACCTTGTCGCCGGCCACCTCGCCGCAGGTCGCCCGGTACTGATCCTCCAGCGACATGATGCGCAGCAGGGCCACCCAGTTCTGCTCGATCTCGGTGGGCGACTTGGGCGTCAGCGCGACCCGGTAGCCCACGTCGAGCATGCGCGCGGTGTTCTCGGCGCGCTCCATGTATCTCGCCATCCAGAACAGATGGTCGGCAGTTCTACTCAGCATGCGTTCAGGCCTCCAGCACCCAGGTGTCCTTGGTGCCGCCGCCCTGCGACGAGTTCACCACCAGTGATCCTTCGCGCAAGGCCACCCGGGTCAGCCCACCGGGCACCATGCGCACGTCGCGCCCCGACAGCACGAAGGGCCGCAGGTCGATGTGGCGCGGTGCCACGCCGCTGTCGACGAAGGTCGGACAGGCCGACAACGACAGCGTCGGCTGGGCGATGTATTTGTCGGGCCGGGTCTTCAATTGTTCGCGGAAGGCCTCGATCTCGGCCTTGCTCGCGGTCGGGCCGACCAGCATGCCGTAGCCGCCGGCACCATGGACCTCCTTGACGACGAGTTGCTCCAGGTTGGCCAGCACGTGGGACAACTCTTTCGGATCGCGGCAGCGGTAGGTCGGGACGTTGTTCAGGATCGGCTCCTCGCCGAGATAGAAGCGGATCATGTCCGGTACGTAGGGGTAGATCGACTTGTCGTCGGCCAGGCCGCCGCCGACCGCGTTGGCCAGCGTCACCCTGCCGGCCCGATAGGCCTGCAGCAGGCCGGGCACGCCGAGCATCGAATCCTTGCGGAACACCAGCGGATCGAGGAAATCGTCGTCGATGCGGCGGTAGATCACGTCCACCCGCCGCGGCCCCTGCGTGGTGCGCATGAAGACGTGGTCGTCGCGCACGAACAGATCCTGCCCCTCGACCAGTTCGACGCCCATCTGCCGGGCCAGGAAGGCATGCTCGAAGTACGCGCTGTTGTAGGCACCCGGCGTCATCACCACCACGGTCGGGTCTTCCAGGCCGGCTGGTGCGACGCTGCGCATCGTGTCCAGCAGCAGGTTCGGATAGTGATCGACCGGCGCGACCCGGTTGCTCGCGAACAACTCGGGGAACAGCCGCATCATCATGCGGCGGTCCTCCAGCATGTAGGACACGCCCGAGGGCACCCGCAGATTGTCCTCCAGCACGTAGAATTCGCCCTCGCCGGCGCGCACGATGTCCACTCCGGCGACGTGCGCATAGACGTCGTGCACCACCTTCACGCCGACCATCTCCTTGCGGTATTGGGCGTTGCCGAGCACGTCGGCCTCCGGCACCCGACCGTCCTTCAGGATGGCCTGCTCGTGGTAGACGTCCCTGATGAAGGCGTTCAGTGCCATCACCCGCTGCCGCAGACCATTCTTGAGGACTTTCCATTCTTCGGCGGTAATGATGCGGGGAATGATGTCGAAGGGGATCAGCCTTTCGGTACCGGAATCTTCGCCATAGACCGCGAAGGTGATGCCGAAGCGATGAAACAGCGCGTTGGCCTCGGCCCGTTTCCGATCCATGCGCTCCGAGGACATGGTGTCGAGCCATCTGGATACGTCTGCGTAGTGGGGACGGACCAGGCCACCGTCACCGCGCATTTCGTCGTAAAAGTCGGTGATTGCCATAGGGTGCTTCTCTCGCCTGGGTAGGTTCGTTCTGTATGGACTCTCCTACGCTAGAAGCGTGCCATCCGAAAGAGCATATTGGCGACCGTTTTCCCGCTCCGCCGCACCATGTTGGTGCCGCCGCGAACGAGCACCGCTGCAGCGTGGTGCACAAAAAAAACCCCCGCAGATGCGGGGGTTCCTTTGCCGATCGATGGCGATCAGATGCGCTCGAAGATCGCGGCGATGCCCTGCCCGCCGCCGATGCACATCGTGACCAGCGCGTAGCGGCCGCCGATGCGCTGCAGCTCGTAGAGCGCCTTGGTGGCGATGAAGGCGCCCGAACAACCGACCGGGTGGCCCAGCGCGATGGCGCCGCCGTTCGGGTTGGTCTTGACCGGATCGAGGCCGAGCACCTTGCCCACCGACAGTGCCTGCGCGGCAAACGCCTCGTTGGACTCGATGACGTCCATCTGGTCGAGCGACAAGCCGCCCTTCTTCAGCGCCAGCCTGGTGGCCGGGATCGGGCCCTCGCCCATCACGTCGTTCGGCACGCCGGCAACGGCATAGGAGACCAGGCGTGCGAGCGGCTTGTAGCCGTCCCGTTCGGCAACCTCGGCCGCCGCCAGCACGAAGAAGGCCGCACCGTCGTTGATGCCGGACGCGTTGCCGGCGGTGACCGTGCCATCCTTCTTGAACGCCGGGCGCATCTTGGCCAGCGCTTCCATCGTGGTGTTGGGCTTGGGATGCTCGTCGGTATCGAAGGTCACCTCGCCCTTGCGGGTCTTCTTGACGATCGGCACGATCTGCGACTTGAAGCGGCCCTCGGCAATCGCGGCGGCGGCGCGGCGCTGCGACTCGAGCGCGAATGCGTCCTGCTCCTCGCGCGAGATGTTGTGCTTGGCGGCCAGGTTTTCAGCCGTGATGCCCATGTGGCCGACACCGAACGGATCGGTCAGCACCGCCACCATGCTGTCCACGGCGCCGGCGTCGCCCATGCGAGCGCCGAAGCGCAGCGAGGGCAGCAGGTAGGCCGCCTTGGACATGTTCTCGACGCCACCGCCGATGCCGTAGTCGGCATCGTTCAGCATGATGTTCTGCGCCGTCGTGACGATGCCCTGCAGGCCCGACGAGCACAGCCGGCTGACCTGCATGGCCACCGAGTCCATCGACAGGCCGGCCTGGATCGAGGCAACGCGCGACACGTATGCATAGCGCGAATCGGTCGGCATGCAGTTGCCGACCGTGACATAGTTGATTTGTTGGGGATCGACGCCCGAGCGCCCGACGGCCTCCTTCATTACGATGCCGGCGAGTTCGGACGATTCCATGTCGGCCAGCGATCCACCAAAGGTGCCGATCGCAGAACGCACCGCGCTCAGAACCACAACATCACGAATTGCCATTTAACTTCCCTCCGTTGACTTGAAAATCAGCCGCCGACCTGGGCCGCAATCACGAACAAAGCCAGCAACAACAGGCAGAGTACAAGTGCTCTCCACACCAGGCCGATGATACCCTGCATGACTTCTGCACCGGCCGCATCGCCGGTGCCCATTTCCGGACGCTCGACCACGTCCCCATCGTTTCGGATCGCCAAGCCGAGGCGCACGCCGATCGCTCCGGCGCCAGCGGCGATCAGGATGCCCTCGCCCGGGTCGTCCCATTGCCACGCCTGCGTCCTCCAGCAATAGACCGCATCCTCGAAGTTGCCGACGGCGGCAAATGCCGATCCGGTCAGTCGCACGGGCAGCCAGTCCAGCCATCGCAGCGCCCGCTCGGCCACCGATGCGAGGGCCTGCTCGCGCGCTCCGTTCGACGACCATTCGCGGCCCATGAAACGGATGAAGTGATAGACCAGCGCACCGGTCGGGCCCGGTAGCACAGCGAACCAGAAGGATACGCCAAAAACGTCACGATGCGCCGAGATCAGCGCGTTTTCGGCCGCCAAGCGCGCGATTTCTCCGCCGTCCGCCGGCGCCGCAGCAGCGGGCCGCCATTCGCCCAGCAAGCGCCCGGCCCACTCGGTTTCACCATCGATCAAGGCACCGCCGATCGCGCGCGCGAAGTGGAGATCTCGCCCGAACCCCATGCACAGATAGAGCGCCACGGCTTGCAGCAACAGATAGGTCGGGCCGTGGGCCTGGGCGAGCCACAGCGACAGCGCCCAGCACGGGCCCGCCACCAGCGCCGGCAGCGCGGCCGCGCAAAGGGCTTGCGGCAGCGGCGGAGCGATGGCACAGACGCGGGCCAGCACGCGCGCGAGTACCCGCATCGGTACCTCGAGCACGAATCCGGGCGGTGTCCACAGCCGTCCGGCGAGCAGAGCCAGCAGGATCGTCGGCAGGCTCACGCGATAGCGGAGTGCTCACGCGGCACGATCGGGGTGCTGCAACAGATCCGCCAGGCTGACCAGCATGCCGGCGGTGGCCCCCCAGATGAAACGCCCCTGCCACGGCATCGCGAAGTACTCCCGCATCACGCCCTGGTACTCGATGCGGTGGCGCTGCCGATTGGCCGGCTCGAGCAGGAATGCGAGCGGCACCTCGAACACCTCGGCGACTTCGAAGTCGTCCAGTTCGAGTTCGAACGGCGGGCGCACGAGGCCGACTACCGGATAGATCGCGAACCCCGTCACCGTGCGGTATTCGGGCAAGCGGCCGATGATCTCCACATGCCGGCGGGCGAGTCCGATCTCTTCCTCGGTCTCGCGCAACGCGGCTTCGAGCGGCGATTCGTCGTGCTGCTCGACCCGCCCGCCGGGAAAGCTGATCTGGCCGGGATGGTGGTGCAGATGATCGGTCCGCTGGGTCAGCAGCACGGTCGGGCCCGACTCCCGCACGACGACGGGAACCAGCACCGCCGCGTCGCGCAGCGGACGTTCGATGTCCTGCTCGCTGACGTGGGGCCGGCCGGAAGCGTTGGCCAGGGCCTGCCGCAACGAGTCAATTGTCGGCGACACGTCGTCCTACCCCGCAAGCCGAGACCCGATCGGCCGGTACCGCCATGCAGGTACGCGTGGCTGCCGGCGGATCGCTGCGTGGAAAGTTGGACACGATGCTCGAGCCGCGCTCAGAACCGCTTGCGCAATCTGAGCTGCCGGCCCTCGTGGCGCAACTCGAATCGGCCGAGCGCGCTCATGCCGAGCAGGGTGGCCGGCAAGTCGTGCTGGTGCACTGCCGCGTCGACGTTGTGCAGCGTCAGCTCGCCGAGCTGCAGTGAATCGACCTTGACCAGCCAGATCGGCGTCGAGCCGTTGGCGGTCTGGGCCAGGGCGCGGCGCCCGGCGCGCAGCTCGATGCCGGCCCGCCTCGCGTCCGAGGCGCCGATCGACACCAGCGTGGCACCGGTGTCGACCAGAAACTCGACGCGGGCCCCGTTGATGCGGCCGCCGGTGCGGAAATGGCCGCCCGCATCGGCGCTCAGCACCACTTCGTCGCCATCGCCGGCGGCCGCGGTCCTCGCGACCCGGTCGCCGGGGCGCAAGGTCTGGCGCCGGCCCGCGATCTCGAAAGTCACCGCATCGCCCTCCACCGCCAGCACCCGCACGCCTTCCGGGGTGCTGCGGCCGACCGCCACCGCCTGCGGCGGCCCGCCGTTGATCATCAGCAAGGCCTTGCCGGGGAAGGTGCCCGCGACGACCACGTCCGGCCCTTCGGCAAACGCAGCCGTGGCGCCCAGCGCCAGCCATGACAGCAGTAGCAGGCCACACCGGCGTGCCGGTGCCGGTCGACCTGCTTTGCGCACGACCGGCCAACGCATCAGGCAAAGGTATCCACGTTGCGCCCCAGCGTCGCGGTCGGATTCGACTGGGGCAGCTGCGGCAGCGCCTGCAGCAGTTGCAAGGCCTGCGCCTGCTGGAAGTCGAGCGCCTTGCGAAACACCAGGATCGAGGCCTGGGCCTGGACGTTTGCCAGCCGATCTGAAGAAATCGATGCGGCGTCCATTGTCGTTCAGTCCCTGAAATTGCCGTATTGCAGCGGGAAATCCGACACCTCGCGCTTGACCAGCGCGATGGCCTCCTGCAGCACATCGCGCTTGGCACCGCTGACGCGCACCGATTCGCCCTGGATGCTGGCCTGGACCTTCAGCTTGGCGTCCTTGATCAAGCGGACGATCTTCTTCGCCACGTCCTGCTCGACACCGACGCGCACGACGAGCTCCTGCTTGACCTTGTTGCCCGACACCTTCTGCACGTCGCCGTCCTTCAGGCAGCGGATGTCGATCTTCTTGGCCGTCATCTCCGGCAGCAGGATGCCTTTCATCTGGTCCAGTTGGAAGTCGCTGTCGGCGAACAGCGTCAGCAGCTTGTCGTTCTGCTCGACGCGGCAGTCGCTGCCCTTGAAATCGTAGCGGTTGCCGATCTTTCGATTGGCACCCTCGACCGCATTGCGCAGGTTGACCAGGTCCACTTCGGAGGTGATGTCGAATGAAGGCATGCAGAAATCCCGTCGCTGCCTGAGCTAACGGCCCGGCCGGCGCCATGCTGAACGGCCGTTCGTCGCTCAGCCGTAATGACAAATGTAGTGGAAGGGCTGGTCCGAGACCTCTATTTCGAAGCTGGAATCGCCCGGCACCGAAAACGATTCGCCAGCGCCCACGGCACGCCAGTCCGCCTCGCCGGCGAGCTTGATGCGGCAAGCGCCGGCGACGCATTCCATCACCTCGGGCACGCCGGTGCCGAAGGTCAGCCGGGCCGGCAGCACGACACCGACCGACTTCTTCGTCCCGTCGGCCAGGGTCAGCGAGTGGCTGACGCACTTGCCGTCGAAATACACGTTTGCCGCGGCGTCCACACTGACGCCGTCGAGTCGTTTGACCGACATCCCTTTCTCCGCTGTGCCGGCCGCTACTCGATGCCGAGCATTTTCGAAATGAAACCCTTGGCGATGAAGCCGATGAAGCCCAGGCCGAGGCCGATGAACATCCACATCGCGCCGTACTTGCCGGCCTTGGACTCCCAAGCCAACTGCCCGATGATGAACACCATGTAGGCGATCAGGGCCGTGAAACAGATCTTGAGCGAGATGTCCTCGAATTGCGCGACCGTCAGGCCGAAGACCAGCGGTTCACCAGCCATTGCACCAAGCCTCCGTCAGCCGCGACGCGCTCGCGCGTTGGCGGCGATGCGCATGCGCAGCGCATTGAGGCGGATGAAGCCGTGCGCATCCGCCTGATCGTAGGCGCCCTGGTCGTCTTCGAAGGTCGCGATGGTCGGATCGAACAGCGAATCGCTGGCCGAATCGCGGCTCGTCACCGTCACGCTGCCCTTGTACAGCTTGACCCGGACCCAGCCATTGACGGTCTGCTGGGTGTGATCGATCAAGGCCTGCAGCGCCACGCGCTCCGGTGCCCACCAGTAGCCGTTGTAGATCAGACTGGCGTAGCGCGGCATCAGTTCGTCCTTCAGGTGCGCCACCTCGCGGTCCAGCGTCACCGACTCGATCGCCCGGTGCGCGCGCAGCAGGATCGTGCCGCCCGGCGTCTCGTAGCAGCCGCGCGACTTCATGCCGACGTAGCGGTTCTCCACCAGGTCGAGCCGGCCGACGCCGTGCTTGCCGCCGAGCTTGTTCAGTTCGGCCAGCAGTTCGTGCGGTGCCATGCGCTGCCCGTTGATCGACACCAGGTCGCCCCGCTCGAAGGCCAGGTCCAGGTACTCGGGCGCATCCGGCGCGGCTTCCGGCGCCACTGTCCAGCGCCACATCGACTCCTCGGCCTCGGCCGAGGGGTCTTCCAGGTGCCGGCCCTCGTAGGAGATGTGCAGCAGGTTGGCGTCCATCGAATACGGCGAGCCACCCTGCTTGTGCTTCATCTCGATCGGGATGCCGTGGCTCTCGGCATAGGCCAGCAGCTTCTCGCGCGACAGCAGGTCCCACTCGCGCCACGGCGCGATCACCTTGACGTTCGGCATCAGCGCGTAATAGCCGAGTTCGAAGCGCACCTGGTCGTTGCCCTTGCCGGTGGCGCCGTGGGAGACCGCCTCGGCGCCGGTGGCGCGCGCGATCTCGATCTGGCGCTTGGCGATCAGCGGCCGCGCGATCGAGGTGCCGAGCAGGTATTCGCCCTCGTAGATGGTGTTGGCGCGGAACATCGGGAAGACGAAGTCGCGCACGAATTCCTCGCGCAGGTCGTCGATGAAGATGTGCTCGGGCTTGATGCCGAACTGCAGCGCCTTCTTGCGCGCCGGTTCCAGCTCCTCGCCCTGGCCCAGATCGGCCGTGAAGGTCACCACCTCGCACTGGTAGGTATCCTGCAGCCATTTCAGGATCACCGAAGTGTCCAGCCCGCCGGAATAGGCGAGTACCGCCTTGCTTACGTCACTCATTTTTCGTCCGTCTCGATACTTGGGGGCCGGGCGCACTGCGCCCGCTCTACCGCTGCCTAGACATCCACCTTGCCCAGCAGCAGGAATTCCATCAGCGCCTTTTGCGCATGCAATCGGTTCTCGGCCTCGTCCCACACCACGCTGTGCGGGCCGTCGATGACTTGCGCGCTGACCTCCTCGCCACGGTGGGCGGGCAGGCAGTGCATGAACAGTGCGTCGGCCGCCGCCACCGCCATCATCTCCTCGTCCACCTGCCAGTCGGCGAACGCCTTCATGCGGGCCTCGTTCTCGGCTTCGAAACCCATCGAGGTCCACACGTCGGTGGTCACCAGATCGGCACCGCGGCAGGCCTGCAGCGGATCGGCGAACTGCTCGAAATGATCGGTGCCGTACAGCCCGGCGCGCTCCGGCTCCACCTCGTAGCCGGGCGGCGTCGACACGTGGACGTTGAAATCCAGCAACTCGGCCGCCTGCAGCCAGGTGTTGCACATGTTGTTCGAGTCGCCGATCCAGGCCACCGTCTTGCCCCGGATCGAGCCGCGGTGCTCAATGAAGGTATGGATGTCGGCCAGGATCTGGCACGGATGGTACTCGTTGGTCAGTCCGTTGATCACCGGCACGCGCGAGTTGGCCGCGAAGCGCTCGATGATCTGCTGCTCGAAGGTACGGATCATCACCAGGTCGCACATGCGCGAGATGACCTGCGCGGCATCCTCGACCGGCTCGCCCCGGCCGAGCTGCGAGTCGCGCGTATTGAGGTAGATCGCCGAGCCGCCGAGTTGCTGCATGCCGGCCTCGAAGGACAGGCGGGTGCGGGTGCTGGCCTTCTCGAAGATCATCACCAGCGTGCGGTCGAACATCGGGTGATAGGGCTCGTAGGCCTTGAACTTGGCCTTGATCCAGGCGATGCGCTCGAACAGGTAGGCGTATTCCCCGGCGCTGAGATCCTTGAACTGCAGGTAGTGTCGCGGTGCACTCATGACGTCTCGAACCTCAGGCGGCCAGGAAGTCGCGCAGCAGCGGGGCCAGGCGGGCGACCAGTTCGTCGGCGTCGGCTTGCGCGTAGATGAGCGGCGGCAACAGCCGCACGACGCGCTCGACCGTGACGTTGATCAGCAGGCCCGCCTCGCGGGCGCGCCCGACCAGATCACCGCACGGGCGGTCGAGTTCGACGCCGATCATCAAGCCACTGCCGCGGATCGCGACGACGCCGGCGACGCCTTCGAGCGCCTGCGCCAGACCGCCGCGGATCCGTTCGCCGAGCATCGCGGCGCGCGCCATCAGCCCGTCGGATTCGATCACCTCGAGCGTCGTCAGCGCCGCGCTGCAGGCCAGCGGGTTGCCGCCGAAAGTCGAACCATGATTGCCCGGCTGGAACGTGCCGGCGGCTCGGCCGGCCGCCAGGCAGGCGCCGATCGGCACGCCCGAACCGAGGCCCTTGGCCAGCGTCATCACGTCCGGCAGGATGCCGGCGTGCTGGAACGCGAACCACTTGCCGGTCCGGCCGATGCCGCACTGGACCTCGTCGAGCACCATCAGCCAGCCCTTGTCGTCGCACAGCTTGCGCACGGCCCGCATGTACTCCAGGTGGGCGACGTTGATGCCGCCTTCGCCCTGGATCGGCTCGAACATCACGGCCACTACGCTGGGCGACGTGGCCGCCACCTTTTCGAGCGCCGCCAAGTCGTCGAACGGCACCCGGATGAAACCGGCCACCAGCGGCTCGAAGCCCACCTGAACCTTGCGGTTGCCGGTCGCCGACAGCGTCGCCAGCGTGCGACCGTGAAAGGACTGCTCCATCACCACCACTGCCGGCTTCTCGATGCCGTTGCGATGGCCGTGCAGCCGGGCCAGCTTGATGGCGGCCTCGTTGGCCTCGCAGCCGGAGTTCGCGAAGAACACCTCGTCCATGCCGGAGAGCCCTGCCAGGCGGTCCGCCAGGCGCTCCTGCAGCGGGATGCGGTAGAGGTTCGAGGTGTGGATCACCTGCGCCGCCTGACGCGCAATGGCCTCGACGAGCTTCGGATGGTTGTAGCCGAGCGTCGACACGGCGATGCCGGACAATGCATCCAGATACTTGTTGCCTGCTTCGTCATACAGCCACACGCCCTCGCCTCTTTCGAAGGCGATCGGCTGGCGGCCGTAGGTGTTCATCAGGTGCGACATTCAGGATCCTTTCGCAGGACGGCCTCGGGGCCAAAAAGCAGACGGCGGCAAGTGCCGCCGTCGGCCGTAAAAGGCGTTAAATGGTAAGCGAAACAGGCCATTCTTGTACAGATCGGGCGCAGTCGCGCAAGGCGGCCGCAGGCGCCATCGACCGCCAGCTGAAGTGCATTTCCACAATGCGGAAAACGGTTTTTCTGGTACCATGCGCGTCGATCAGGGAAAACCCGATGGTCGGCCACGCAGAAGCCGGCCGGGCCCGGTCCGCAAGTCGCGCGCCCTACCTACCGCCATCTCGACCTGCAATATGAAACGATCCATCGACAGCTTCGTCATTGTCGGCGTCACGCTTGAAGGAAAGAAATTCCGCCCGAGCGACTGGTGCGACCGGCTGTGCGGCATCATGTCGGCCTTCGGCTCCGACCACCGCATGAAGTATTCGCCCTACGTGCGGCCCGGATGCACGCTGACCGGGGACAAGACCGTGATCGTGGACGCCCGCATCCACGACATCGAACCGCTGGCCTACAACTTCCTGGTCAATTTTGCCAAGGACAACCACCTGCAGGTGGAATACATCGCCGAGGACCAGGCGGCCGTCTGAGCGATCCCCGGCCAACAATTGGAAACGGCGACCCGCGGGTCGCCGTTTTCTTTGCTGCCGATCTGCTTGATCAGGCGGCCATCGCCTTGACCGCGGCGGACAGCCGGCTCTTGTGGCGGGCGGCCTTGTTCTTGTGGATGATGTTCTTGTCGGCGACGCTGTCGATGATGCTGGTCGAGGAGCGATAGACTTGCTGGGCGGCAGCCTTGTCACCAGCATCGACTGCCTTGCGCACGGCTTTGATTGCGGTACGCAGACGGGAACGCAGGCTGGCGTTGTGGGCGCGGGCCTTGGTGGCCTGACGCGCGCGTTTACGGGCTTGTGCCGAATTGGCCATGTCGAAGATTTCCGTTGCTGGATAAAAGAAACCGCGCATTCTATCGCAACGGAGCTTTACGCACAAGCAAGGCGCCGATGCTCACCGCCCGCTTCGGGTATCATGCGCGTCGTTTCCAGGAACGCGGGGCTCCATGAACCTGTTGCGCGCGCTAGTGACGATCAGCGGCATGACGCTCGTGTCGCGCGTGCTGGGCTTCGTGCGCGATTTCGTCATCGCCCGCAGCTTCGGCGCCGGCCTGGCCACCGACGCATTCTTCGTCGCCTTCCGGCTGCCCAACCTGTTGCGCCGGATGTTCGCCGAAGGCGCGTTCTCGCAGGCCTTCGTGCCGATCCTGGCCGAGGTCCGCAACCGCCAGGGCGAGGACGCCGCGAAGCTGCTGGCCGGACGGGTGGCGACGGCCCTCGGCCTGGTGGTGCTGCTGGTGTCGATCGTCGGCGCGATCGCTGCGCCGCTGATCATTTATCTGTCGGCGCCCGGCTTCGCCGATGATGCCGACAAGTTCGAGCTGACCGTCCGCCTCACCCGCATCACCTTCCCCTACATCCTGTTCATGTCGCTGGTGGCCTTGTCGGCCGGCATCCTGAACACCTGGAGCCGTTTCGCGGTGCCGGCCTTCACGCCGGTACTGCTGAATCTCTCCTTCATCCTGATGGCGCTCCTCGCCGCACCCTACTTCGATCCGCCGGTGCTCGCGCTCGGCTGGGCGGTGTTTCTCGGCGGCCTGGCGCAGTTGGCGCTGCAGGTCCCCGCGCTGCGCCGGATCGGCATGTTGCCGCGCTTCGAGCTGCGACCGTCGGATGCCGGCGTGCAGCGCGTCGCCCGGCTGATGGCGCCGGCCATGGTGGGTGTCTCGGTCAGTCAGATCTCGCTGCTGATCAACACCATCTTCGCTTCGTTCCTGCAAAGCGGCAGCGTCTCCTGGCTCTATTACGCCGATCGCCTGATGGAGTTCCCGGCCGGCCTGCTCGGCGTGGCGCTCGGCACGATCCTGCTGCCGAGCCTGTCGAAGCACCACGCCGACGAGGACTCCGCCGCGTTCTCGTCGCTGCTCGACTGGGGCCTGCGGATGACGCTGATGCTGACGCTGCCGGCGGCACTGGCGTTGGCGATGCTGGCCGTGCCGCTGATCTCGACCCTGTTCGTGCACGGCGAGTTCTCGCCCGCCGATGCGCTGCAGACCCGCTCGGCCCTGGTCGCCTACAGCATCGGTCTGACCGGGCTGATCCTGGTCAAGATCCTGGCCCCCGGCTTCTACGCCCGGCAGGACATCCGCACGCCGGTCAAGATCGCGCTGCTGACGCTGCTCGCCACCCAGGCGATGAACCTGGCCTTCATCGTTCCGCTGCGCCACGCCGGCCTGGCGCTGTCCATCGGCCTGGCATCCTGCCTCAACGCCGCGCTGCTCTACCGCGGCCTGCGGCGTCTCGGCGTCTATCGGCCCGAACCCGGCTGGAGAGGCTACCTGGCGCGGCTGCTGCTAGCGCTAGCGGCGCTGGCCGCCTGCCTGCACTTCGCCGCCGGGCCGCAGGATTTCTGGCTCGAGGCCGGTGCGCTCGAGCGAGTCGTACGCCTGGCCGCCATCGTCGGAGGAGGCGTAGTAGTCTATTTCTCGGTACTGTTCGCACTCGGCTTCCGGCCGGCCGATTTCCGTCGCCGCGCGGCCTGAAGCCGGGCGCCCCATCGCAGACGAGGAGACCGTATGAAACTGACCAGCCACAGCTTCGCCGACGGCGATCCGATCCCCGGCGAGTTCGCATTCGCGATTCCGGCCACCGAGGGCCACGTCACGCTGAGCGCCAACCGCAACCCGCAGCTCGCCTGGTCCGATCTGCCGCCGGGCACCCGCTCGCTGGCGCTGATCTGCCACGATCCCGACGTGCCGAGCAAGGGCGACGACGTCAACCAGGAGGGGCGCAGCGTTCCGGCCTCGCTGCCGCGGGTCGATTTCTTCCACTGGGTGCTGCTCAACCTGCCGCCCGACGTCACCGAGATCGCCGCCGGCAGCTTTTCGGACGGCGTCACGCCACGCGGCAAGCCGGGCCCGCAAGCCCCGCACGGCGCACTGCAGGGGATCAACGACTACACCGGCTGGTTTGCCGGCGACGAAGCCATGAAGGGCAACTACTTCGGCTATGACGGCCCCTGCCCGCCGTGGAACGACGAGATCCAGCACCATTACGTGTTCACGCTGTACGCGCTCGACGTGGAACGGCTCGAACTGGACGGGGCCTTCGCCGGTGCCGACGCGCGCAGCGCCATCGCCGGCCACGTGCTGGCCGAGGCCAGCGTCACCGGCCGCTATACGCTCAATCCCGCGGTACGACTCTAGCGCTCACTGCACGCCGTCGTAGGCCGGCAGGCGGCGCGGCAGCAGACCGAGATGCGGCGACCAGTAGCGTGGCAGGCCGTCGATGAAAGCCGGCATCGACTCGCCCGCCACCAGCGGCCGCGCCCAGTCGAGGAAGGCCGCACTGACGTGGAAGCCGCCTTCGTCGATGAACTCGGGCGGCAGCGTACGCTCCAGGTTGGCGACGCTGGACAGCGGCACCGAGCCGACCTGCCAGCAATACGGCGACGCCGAGACGCGCTGCACTGCCATCGTCACGCCGCTCTCCGCCGCCATCGCCGCTTCGACCGCCGCGGCCCCGACCGCGTAGGCCTGCGCGTCGTCGGTGGCCGAGGCCAGATGCCGGGCCGAGCGCTGCAGGTAGTCGGTGACGGCGCAATGGACCTTGTAGCCGAGCTGCTGCTGGATCCGATGGGCGATCACCGCGCCGGCGCCACCGAGTTGAACGTAGCGCCCGCTCGTCTCCGCCTGGGCGAGCGGTGCGCCATCCGCGCTGCGGATCCCTTCCGCCACCACCACCGTACACCAGCCCAGCCGCCCGACGCACTCGGCCACCCGCCGTTCGAAGCGCGCCGCGTCGAACGGCAGCTCGGGCAGCAGGATCAGCTGCGGCGGGCTGTCGGGGCCATCCGATGCGAGTCCGCAGCCGGCCGCCAGCCAGCCGGCATTGCGCCCCATCACCTCGAGCACGAAGACCCGCCCGCGCCGGCTGCTCATCGACGCCATGTCGATCGATGCTTCGCGCACCGAGGCAGCCAGGTACTTGATCGCCGAGCCGTAGCCGGGGCAGCAGTCCGCCTCGACGATGTCGTTGTCGACGGTCTTCGGCACGCCGATCACCTGCAATGAATAGTTGCGGGCCGCTGCCTCGTTCTCGATCTGCAGCGCCGTCTGCATCGAGCCGTTGCCGCCGTTCAGGAACAGGTAGCCGACGTCGTGGGCCGCCAGCACCTCGAACAGCCGGTCGTACTGCCCGGGATTGTCGTGGGCGTCGTCCAGGTCGAAGCGGCACGACCCGAACACGCCGCCGGGCGTCTGCCGCATGCCGATCAGCTCGCCGCGACCGAGTGGCGAGGTGTCGTACAGTTCTTCGCGCAGCAGGCCGAGCGTGCCGTTGCGAGCCGCCAGCACGCGGGCGATCTTCGACGGGTAGCGTCGCGCGGTCTCGATCACGCCGCAGGCCGAGGCATTGATGACGGCCGTCATGCCGCCGGATTGCGCGTACAGCGCGTTGCGTGCAGTCATGCGTGCTCCGGAAAGAACTCGGGCGCGCAGCCGGTCGCTTGCCGGCCGCGCGCCCGCGCGTATTTCGCTGCCTCGTTGCCTCAGGCGAGCGCTTCGAATGCCCTGGCGGTGATTTCCTCGACCTTGCCCTGGCCCGAGATCTTGCGGCACTTGGGCGCCTTGCCGTCTCCGGTGGCAGCCCAGTCGGAGTAGTAGGCCACCAGCGGCTTGGTCTGCGAATGGTAGACCTCGAGGCGCTTGCGCACCGTGGCCTCCTGATCGTCGTCACGCTGGATCAGCGCCTCGCCGGTGACGTCGTCCTTGCCTTCGACCTTGGGCGGATTGAACTTGACGTGGTAGGTGCGGCCGGAGGCGACGTGCACGCGGCGGCCCCCCATGCGCTCGACGATGTCCTCGTCGGGCACGTCGATCTCGAGCACGTAGTCGATCGGCACGCCGGCCTCCTTCATGGCCTCGGCCTGCGGGATCGTGCGCGGAAATCCGTCGAACATGTAGCCGGACTTGCAGTCCGGCTGCTGCAGCCGGTCCTTGACCAGTCCGATGATGATATCGTCGGACACCAGGCCGCCTGCATCCATGACCTTCTTGGCCTCGATGCCGAGCGGCGTGCCGGCCTTGACGGCGGCGCGCAGCATGTCACCGGTGGAAATCTGCGGGATGCCGAACTTCTCCTTGATGAAGTTGGCCTGCGTACCCTTGCCGGCACCCGGCGGACCCAGAAGAATCAATCTCATTGTTGGAACCTCTCCCGTTTGTCGCGGCCATTCCCTCGAGGGGTGCCGCCGTTGGTTTAATGACAGCCAGCGTTTATTACCCGGATTCGCCGGCCCGGTCAAACACGGCCCGGACGCGGGCCAGATCCTCGGGCGTATCGACCCCGGCCGCCGGTGCGCCGTCGATGACGCTGACGCGGATCCGGTAGCCGTGCCACATCGCCCGCAACTGCTCGAGCGACTCCGATTGCTCGATCGGAGCGGGCGCAAGCTCTGCGTAGCGGCGCAGGAAACCACAGCGGTAAGCGTAGATGCCCACGTGGCGCAGGATCCCAACGTCATCGGGAATCGTGCGACGGCCATCGGCGAACGCATCCCGTGCCCACGGTATCGTGGCGCGGGAAAAATACATGGCGCGGCCGAAACGATCGCACACCACCTTCACGACGTTCGGATTGAAGACCTCGTCCGCGCTGCGGATCTCGTGGCAGGCGGTGGACATCGAGGACTCGGCGTCGGCCGCCAGCGCCTCGGCCACCGCCGCGATCAGCGACGGCTCGATCAGCGGCTCGTCGCCCTGCACGTTGACCACGATGTCGTCGTCGCCCCAGCCGAGCGCGGCTGCCACTTCGGCGATGCGGTCGGTGCCGCTGGGATGGTCGCTACGGGTCATCAGCGCCTGCCCGCCGGCCGCGAGCACCGCCGCCGCCACTTCTTCGTGATCGGTCGCGACCCACACCTCGCCGGCGCCCGACAGACGGGCCCGCTCCAGCACCCGAACCACCATCGGACGCCCGCCGATGTCGGCCAGCGGCTTGCCGGGCAGGCGCGTCGAAGCGTAGCGGGCCGGGATGACGACCTTGAACGGGCTCACTGCAGTTCGTCGTCGGCGACGGCGCGAGCCTCGTCCTCCAGCATCACCGGGATGCCGTCGCGGATCGGGAAGGCCAGCTTGCACGGGCGGCAAACGAGTTCCTGCCGATCCTTGCGGTAGTCGAGGTTTCCCTTGCAGATCGGGCAGACCAGAATCTCAAGCAGGCGGCTGTCCATGGGCCAGTGTCTCCACAATCGTTTCGAATGCGCCGTCGTCGATGCATGCCGTGACCGGCACTTCCCAGCAATCCGCCGGCGCGAAGGGTCGGCATTTTACAGCATCCTTGCTGGTCATCAGGATCGGCGCGGCAGCGTCGAATGCCAGATCGCCGGCCACGAAATCGTAATGGTCGCCGAAGGCATGCGGCATGGGGTCCAGTCCGAAGCCGCGCAGCATCTCGAAGAAGCGCTCGGGCCGGCCGATGCCGGCCACCGCGTGCACGCGCTGCCCGCGCCACTCGGCGAGTTGCCGCGTCGCGGCGCCGTCCAGCCGCCGCGCCGCGCCCGCCTCGAGCCGCATGTCGAAGGACGGCACGCCGCCGATGCCGGCGCGCAGGCCGGCCGACGCTGGACCGTTGAACACCACCAGGCCGGCCTGCCGCAGGCGCCGCAGCGGTTCGCGCAGCGGCCCGGCCGGCAACAGCCAGCGGTTGCCGAGCACGCGCTCGTCCACCACCGCTATCTCCACGTCGCGCGCCATGCGGTAGTGCTGCATGCCGTCGTCGCTGACGATCACCGTGCAGTCCGGAAACGCTTGCAGCAAGTGGTCGATCGCTGCCGGCCGGTCCGCGCCGACGACCATCGGACAACCGGTCAGCCGTGCGATCAGGACGGGTTCGTCGCCGACCTCGCGCACCGGAGAGGCCTCTTCGACGAGGCGGATGTCCCGCGTCGCGCGGCCGTAGCCGCGGCTGACGATGGCCGGGCGATGGCCGGCGCGGCGCAGTTGCTCGACCAGCCAGATCACGACCGGCGTCTTGCCGCTGCCTCCGACCGCCACGTTGCCGACCACGATCACCGGCCGGCCCGCGCGGCGGAGCCGCAGCAGGCCGTGGCGGAAGGCTGCCCGGCGCAGCGCGGCAAGCAGCGCGAACAGCCCGCTCAGCGGCAGCAGCAGGATTGCAACCGCGCCGCGCCGCGCCCAGAACGATGGCGGGCGGCCGGCAGCCATCAGCGCCGGCTGGTCTGGGTCGCGAACGAGATATTGGACAGACCGGCCTGCTGGGCCGCCTGCATCACGTCGACCACGCTCTGGTGGGTGGCCTTGGCGTCGGCATTGATCACCACCACCGCATCCTCGTTGCCGGCCGCCGCCTTCGCCAGCGCGGCCGCAATGCCGCCGATGTCCGGATTGCCGACGGCCAGCTTGTTGACGAGGATCTCGCCGTCCGCCGTGACGGCGACGTTGACTTCGTTGACCTCGCTCTCGGTGGCTTCGGAGCTGCTGGTGGGCAGATTGACCTCCAGCCCGGCAATACGCGAGTAGGTGGTGGTCAGCATCAGGAAGATGATGATCACCAGCAGGACGTCGATCATCGGGATCAGGTTGATCTCCGGCTCCTCCTGCCTGCGGTTGGTCTGGAAGCGCATGGCCGTCGCTCTCAGTTGCGGCGCTCGCCGTGCACCACTTCCACCAGCTTCACCGCCTGCTGCTCCATGTCGATCACGAAAGCATTGACCAGGCCGCGGAAATGGCGCCAGAAGATCACGCTCGGGATCGCGATCATCAGGCCGAAACCGGTGTTGTAGAGCGCGATCGAAATGCCGTGGGCGAGTTGCTGCGGATTCGAGCCGGACGGTCCCTGCGAGCCGAAGATCTCGATCATGCCGATGATCGTGCCGAACAAGCCCATCAGCGGAGAAATCGACGCGATCGTGCCGAGCGTGACCAGGAAGCGCTCCAGGTCGTGCGCCACCGCCCGCCCGGCCTCCTCGATCGACTCCTTCATCACCTCGCGCGAGCTGCGCATGTTGCGCACGCCCGCGGCCAGCACCCTGCCGAGCGGCGAATGGGCAGCGACGCGGTTGACCATCTCGACCGACGGGCCGCGCTGGCTCAGTTCGGCGACCACCTTGTCGAGCAGCCCGGCCGGCACCACCTTGGCCCGGCGCAGCGTGATCGCCCGCTCGATGATCAATGCGACGGCAATGACGGAAGCGGCCAGCAACGGCCAGATCGGCCACCCTGCGGCCTCGATGATGGCAAACACGACTCGACTCCCGCAACGCCTTCGAAGGACGGCAATGTAGCCGCCTGCCATTCCATTCCGCAAGTCGCCGCCGCGCGTCGGCGCCGTGCGCCTTTCCACAAATGCTGTGGACAAGCTTGTGGATTGCCTCCGCGAAAGAGGCCTAAGTGCAGCGGAGCGCAGAGAAATCGTTGCGCTGGTCGAAAATGTGGCGGTACCGGATCGGGCGGCTGTCGCGGCGCCCAGGCTGCGGTATGCTGGGCGAGTGATTCGCCGCGCACCCCGGCGCCCGGCCACAATATTCATATCGATCAATCAGTTGATGACTTTCCTGAACACGACTTCCGGCCCCGCGAGGACGGCCCGGCGCTTGTCCCGGCAGCTTGGTCCGGCCCGTTTCCGGTCGGTGCCGCGGCCGTGAAGGGCGAAGCGATCTCCGTCTCCAGCCTCAACCGCATGGCGCGCGAGGCGATCGAGCGCAGCCTGCCGTTGATGTGGATCGGTGGCGAGATCTCGAACCTCGTCCGGGCCGCCTCGGGACACGTCTATTTCACGCTGAAGGACGAAAAGGCCCAGGTCCGCTGCACGCTGTGGCGCAGCCGGGCCCAGTTGCTGCCGTTCCGGCTCGAACACGGGCAGAAGGTGGAAGTGCGGGCGCTGGCGAGCCTGTACGAGGCCCGCGGCGAGTTCCAGCTCAACGTCGAAACGGTCCGCAAGGCCGGTGTCGGCAGCCTGTTCGAGGCCTTCCTGCGGTTGCGCGAACAATTGCAGGCCGAAGGCTTGTTCGACACTGCCTTGAAGCGGGCGCTGCCCCGCTACCCGCGTGCCATTGGCATCGTCACCTCGCTGCAGGCGGCGGCGCTGAGCGACGTGCTCGCCGCGTTGGCGCGGCGGGCCGGCGGCGTGCCGGTCGTGGTCTATCCCGCGCCGGTACAGGGCGAGGACGCGCCGGCGCGGCTGGTCGAGGCGATCGGCGCCGCCGCTGCGCGGCAAGCGACGGATCGGATCGAGGTGCTGCTGCTGGTGCGCGGCGGCGGCGGCATGGAAGACCTGTGGGCGTTCAACGACGCAGCGCTGGCCCGCGCCATCCGTGCCTGCCCGATTCCGGTGGTATGCGGCGTCGGCCACGAGAACGACTTTACGATCGCCGACTTCGCGGCCGACGTCCGCGCGGCCACGCCGACCGCGGCGGCCGAACTGGCCAGTGCCGGCTACGCCGAGCTCGGCCCGGCGCTCGACGCGCAGCGCAGGGCGCTCGAACGGGCCGCGCTGCGCGTGCTCGAACGGGCATCGCAGCGCCTGGACCGGGCCCAGTTGCGGCTGCTGCATCCGGCCCAGCGCCTGGCGGCGGCGCGCGAGCGCATCGAGCAGTGCCGCCGCCGGCTCGACAGCCAACTGCGGGCCGATCGGCTGCGCGCACGCAATGCCCTCGATACGCTGGCGTGGCGGCTGCGCGCCCGCAGGCCGGACCTCGCCGCCAGCCGTGAGCGCCTGGCCCTGTTGTCGCAGCAACTCGGCACGGCCGCCGGCGGCGGGCTGGAAAAGCGCGGCCGCCGCCTCGACGTGCTCGAGAATGCCCTGTCGCTGCTCGACCCTCGCCGGGTCATGGCGCGCGGCTACGGCATCGTGCGCGATGCCGACGGCCGCATCCTGCGCGACGCCGCTGCGGCTACGGTCGGCGAAGAGCTCTCTGTAACGCTCGCGCGCGGCGTCCTCGACGCCGTCGTCCACCGCATCGCGGAGACTCCGCCGGAGCCGGATTTCGACAATTTGTCAGCCCGCCACAATCCCGACTAGAATAGTCAGGCATTCCTTCAAACCCAACCGAGGAGCATAAGACGTGGAACACGTACTTCCCGCACTACCCTACGCCAAGAATGCGCTTGCGCCGCACATTTCCGAGGAAACCTTCGACTATCACTACGGCAAGCACCACCAGGCCTACGTGACCAATCTGAACAACTTGATCAAAGGCACCGAGTACGAGGCGCTCGATCTCGAGGCGATCGTCAAGAAGGCGCCAGCCGGTGGCGTCTACAACAACGCGGCCCAGGTGTGGAACCACACCTTCTTCTGGAATTCGATGAAGCCGGCCGGCGGCGGCGCGCCGAGCGGTGCGCTGGGCGACGCGATCAACGCCCGCTTCGGCAGCTTCGACGAGTTCAAGAAGGCCTTCCAGGCCTCGGCGGTCGGCAACTTCGGTTCCGGCTGGACCTGGCTGGTGAAGAAGTCCGACGGCAGCGTGGACATCGTCAACATGGGTCCGGCCGGCACGCCGCTGACCACCGGCGACAAGCCGCTGCTCTGTATCGACGTGTGGGAACACGCCTACTACATCGACTACCGCAACGCGCGCCCGAAGTTCGTCGAAACCTTCCTGAACAGCCTCGCCAACTGGGACTTCGCCGCCGCCAATTTCGGCTGAGCGGCCCCCACGCACGACAACCCGGCCGACGGCCGGGTTTTTTTGTCCGGCGCACGACATGTCCGCATGACATGTCCAAGTGCGCGGATGCCGCTTTCGTGCTAGCGTCTGCGCCAATCTGGACCGTTTTCGGTCCGACGACCTTCATCCATGACCACAAGGAGCGATGCCATGGGGTTGCTGTCATTCATCAAGGAAGCCGGTGAGAAGCTGTTCGGTTCGGGCGAGGCCAAGGCCGCCCAGGAAGAGGCCGCCAAGGCGCCCAGCCCGGAAAACCTCGCCAAGGCCGACCAGGCTGCGGCGGAGGCGATCAAGACCTACATCGGCGCACTCGGCCTGCGCGCGCAGGATCTGTCGGTCGCATTCGACGGTACAAGCGGAACCGCGACGCTCGGCGGCACCGCCGACAATCAGGAAGCACGCGAGAAGATCCTCGTCGCGGCCGGCAACGTGGCCGGCGTGAGTTCGGTGGTGGACAACATGAACGTCGCCACGCCGACGCCGGAATCCCGCTACTACACGGTAGTCGGGGGCGACACGCTGTCGAAGATCGCCAAGGAGATGTACGGCGACGCCAGCAAGTACCCGACGATCTTCGAGGCCAACAAGCCAATGTTGAAGCATCCGGACAAGATCTATCCGGGGCAGGTACTGCGCATTCCGCCGCTTTGACGCGAGGCGGCCGGCAGGCGCGCAGGCCGACCGGCCGGGTGTCGTCCCGGACCTCGGCCGGCCGCAGCGCTTGCCGTCTCGCCCGCCATGTTTCAGACTGAACACGGAAGCACTCGCCCACGCCCCCAACCTCGAGACAGTTCAGTCCATGCCACCGAAAGACTGGAGCACCTACCGAAGCACCAGCTACGACGAGCTGGTTGCAGACGATAGCGAACCGCGCCAGGCCGCCGCCGAATTGGTCCGGCACCTGGCGAATCTGTCCGCGGAAGAGCTCGACGACCTGAAGACCACCGCCGAGGTGGCGATCCAGGTCATGGGCATCACGTTTACGGTCTATTCGGACGCCGGCATGATCGACCGGGCCTGGCCGTTCGACGTGATCCCGCGCATCATCCCGGCGGCCGAGTGGCGCCGCACCGAGGCCGGGCTCGCGCAGCGCGTGCGGGCGCTGAACCTGTTCATCGACGACCTCTACCACGAGCAGCGCATCGTCAAGGACGGGGTCTTCCCGGCCGAGCTGCTGGAGGAATCGGTCAATTTCCGCAGCCAGTGCGTCGGCATCTCGCCGCCGAACGGCATCTGGGCCCACATCTGCGGATCCGACCTGGTGCGCGACAAGGACGGCACGCTCTACGTGCTGGAGGACAACCTGAGGATTCCGTCCGGCGTGTCCTACATGCTCGAGAACCGCAACGTCTCGAAGCGGGTGCTGCCGGAACTGTTCGAGACCGGCCGCATCCTGCCGGTGGACGACTACCCGGCCCAGCTCTACGACATGCTGGCCGCGATGTCGCCGCGCCAGGGCATCGAGCCGACGATCGTCGTGATGACGCCGGGCATCTTCAACTCGGCCTACTTCGAACACGCCTTCCTGGCGCAGCAGATGGGCGTGGACCTGGTCGAGGGCTCGGACCTGATCGTCGGCACCGACGATTGTGTGTACATGCGCACGATCGAAGGCCTGGCGCGGGTCGACGTGATCTACCGCCGGGTGGACGACTTGTTCATCGACCCCGAGGCCTTCAACCCCGATTCGGTGCTCGGCGTGCGCGGTCTGCTGAGGGCCTGGCGGCTCGGCAACGTGGCGCTGTGCAACGCGCCCGGCGCCGGCGTCGCCGACGACAAGGTCGTCTATGCCTTCGTACCGAAGATCGTCAAGTACTACCTCGGCGAGGAGGCACTGATCCCGAACGTGCCGAGCTATCTGTGCATGGATGCGAAGGAACGCGAATACGTGCTCGCGAACCTGGACAAGCTGGTGGTCAAGCCGGCCAACGAGTCGGGCGGCTACGGCATGCTGGTCGGCCCCCACTCCAGCGCGCAGCAGCGCGAGGAGTTCGCGCAGCGGATCCGCGCCAATCCCCGCAACTACATGGCCCAGCCGACACTGACGCTATCCACCACGCCGACGCTGTGCGACGGCGGCGTCGAGCCACGCCACGTGGACCTGCGCCCCTTCATCCTGTCCTCGGGCCAGGGCACCTACGTCACCACCGGCGGGCTGACCAGGGTCGCCCTGGTGCGCGGCTCGCTGGTGGTCAATTCGAGCCAGGGCGGCGGCAGCAAGGACACCTGGATCGTGGACGTCGGGGAGGACTGAGCCATGCTTTCGCGCGTCGCCGAGCATCTCTACTGGATGGCCCGCTACATCGAGCGGGCCGAGGACACCGCGCGGCTGCTGCGGGTCACGCGCCACCTGATGCTGGATTTCCCCGGCACGCCGACGCTGGGCTGGTCGTCGCTGATCACCATCACCGGCGCCGAGGATCTGTTCAACGAGCACTATCCGCGGCGCGACGAGGCCGGCGTGCTGTCCTTCCTGTGCGCCGACCGGCACTACGGCGGCTCGATCCTGGCGGCCCTCGGCGCCGCCCGCGAAAACATGCGCACGACGCGGGAAGTGATGCCGCGGGAGATCTGGGAAGAGATCAACCAGCTCTACCTGACGGTCGGCAACCATCTCTCGAGCGGCATCGCCCAGCGGCGCATGGACGACTTCCTGCGCATGGTGATCCGCGGCTGCCAGACCCTGGTCGGTCTGATCGAGGGCAGCCTCAGCCATGGCCCGGCCCGGCGCTTCTGCTACATCGGCCGGATGCTCGAGCGTGCCGACATGACGACGCGCATCCTCGACGTGCGCTCGGCCAACCTGCTGCCGCGCAGTCCGGACGACCTGACGCCGTACGAGAACCTGCAATGGATGAGCGTGCTGAAATCGCTCTCGGCGCACCAGATGTACCGCCAGAAGGTCCGCAACCGGGTTCGCGGCCCGGACGTGGTCCGGTTCATCCTGCAGGATCCGGCCTTTCCGCGCTCGGTCTATCGCTGCCTGGACGATCTGTGCCGGATCTTCGCGGTCTTCCAGCGCCACGAGTTCGCATCGGCGGCGGCGGCTCGCCGGCGCGATGCGCTGCTCGACGCCGACGGCAACCAGCTGGCGCACGAACCGGACCAGTTGCATGCTTTCGTCGACGAACTGCAGATCGGCTTCAGTGAAATCCACGACGCGATCAGAGCGACCTGGTTTGCCGGCGTGGACGCGCCCGCACCGGTACTGCCGGATTGACGGTCCGGCCTTGCGGTCGGAGCCCCGCGCAGCCCCGCGGCAGCTCGTTCGGGCACAGCGGAGCATAAGGTGCTGCCGATTCTCTATCGCGATCCGCAGCTCGTCGCCATCGACAAGCCGGCCGGCCTGCTCGTGCACCGCTCGCAGGTGGACCGTCATGCGCGCCAATTCGCGCTGCAGATGTTGCGCGACCAGCTCGGCCGGCGCGTCTATCCGCTGCACCGCCTCGATCGCGGCACTTCCGGCGTACTGCTGTTCGCGCTCGAGCGCGAGGCTGCGGGCGCCGTCGGGCAACAGTTCGAGCAACGCGCAAAGCGCAGCCGCTACCTGGCCGTGGTGCGCGGCCACGCCGCCGAGCAGGGCCTGATCGACCACCCGCTGGCCGATCCGCCGGATCCGCAGCTCGGCACCCCTGCCCGCCCGGCCCGCGAAGCCCGCACGGCCTACCGGCGGTTGGCGCTGACGGAACTGCCGTTTCAGGTGGACCGCTATCCGAGCAGCCGCTATTCGCTGTTGCTGCTGGAACCGGAAACCGGGCGCCGGCACCAGATCCGGCGCCATCTGAAGCACATCTCGCATCCGATCATCGGCGATGCCACCTACGGCAAGGGCAGGCACAACCGCGCCATCGCCGAGCGCTACGGCGTCGGCCGCCTGCTGCTGGCCTGCGTCGAACTGCAGTTCGAACACCCGCGCGACGGACGAGAGATTCGTATCGCTGCACCGCCGGGCGACGGCTTCGCGCGGCTGATCGATGCCTTCGGCTGGCGTCAGGCGTTGCCGGCGCACTGGCGGCCACCCGCCGCAGGCTAGCCGCAGCGCCCGATTCGATCGGTGCGGGTTCCAATGTCGGCGTGCTTCATAGGACAATAGCCGATTCGATTGGAAACCCACGGAAGCAGCAATGAACCCCTTGCGCGAAGTACGCCGGCTGGGTCAGCAGATCTGGCTCGACAACCTGTCTCGCAGCCTCCTCAACGAAGGCCAACTCGAACGCATGGTGCGCGACGACGGCGTCGCCGGCATCACGACGAACCCTTCGATCTTCGAGAAGGCGTTCGCTGCCGGGCAGTACTACGCGGAGGAACTCGGGCGGCTGCGGCAGCAGCCGCTGAGCGCGGAAGCGCGCTACGAGAGACTGGCGATCGCCGACGTACAGCGCGCCTGCGACCTGCTGCGCGACGAGTACGACGGCAGCGACGGCGACGCCGGCTACGTCAGCCTGGAAGTCTCGCCGGCGCTCGCCCACGACGCGCCGGGCACGCTCGAGGCGGCCCGCCGGCTGCGCGCCGAGGTCGATCGCGACAACCTGCTGATCAAGGTGCCGGCCACGCCGGCCGGCATCGAAGCGGTCGAGCACCTGATTGCCGAAGGCATCAGCGTCAACGTCACGCTGATGTTCTCGCTTGCCCACTGCGAAGCGGTCGCGGCGGCCTACGCGCGCGGCGCAACGCGCTTGCTGGAAGGCGGGCGCGATCCGTCGAAGCTCAAGTCGGTCGCCAGCCTGTTCCTGAGCCGGGTGGACACGCTGGTGGACAAGCAACTCGAAGCGCTCGGCCAGGATGCGTTGGCGCTGCGCGGCAAGAGTGCGGTGGCGATGGCCAAGCTCGCCTACTGCGCTTACCAGGAGCGCTGCGAAACGCAGGCCTTCAAGCAGTTGCGGGCACAAGGCCTGCGGCCGCAACAGATGCTGTGGGCCAGTACCGGCACCAAGAACCCGGCCTACAGCGATCTGCTCTACGTCGAGCCGCTGATCGGCCCGGACACCATCAACACCCTGCCCGACGCGACCCTCGATGCCCTGCGCCACCACGGGCAGATCGCGTCCACCCTGGGCGACGGCGTCGACGAGGCGCGGGCGCTGTTCGAGCAACTCGAGGGGCTGGGCATCGCCATGCATGCGGTGGGTGAGCAGTTGCAGCGCGAGGGTCTGGCCCAGTTCGAGGACGCTTTCGACAAGCTCCTGGCGACCACCGCCTGACGGACCTCGGCGAGGCTCAGCGGGAGCGCGGGACGCCCTGGATGATCTGCGAGATGCGTTCGGTTTCGACCTGCAGACAGAGCAGGCGCAGACGCAGCGCGTCGAGCTGATCTTCGAGCATCGACATCATCAGTCGCGTCGAGCGCAGGGGATTGCCACACTGCGCTCGCGCCTGGTCGATC
>JBNLET010000015.1:0-7015 GCA_050305135.1 Rhodocyclaceae bacterium
GGGGGATGGCCGCGGCGGCAGGTGGCCGGACCGCCTGGAGGAGGCGGCGGTTCGGCCGGGCCTGGCGATCGGGCGGGTGTTGCGTAGGGCGGGCTGAAGCCCGCCCTACTGCGCGGTGGCCACGCCGCCAGCGCCGTTGCCGCGGCGCTCGCGCAGCAGCGCCGACACGCGCGGGCCGACCAGCATCGCGATGGCGGCCAGCCACAGTCCGATCGACACCGGGCTCTCGAACAGGATGCCCAGCTCTCCGTTGCTGATCGACAGCGCGCGGCGCAGGTTCTGCTCCATCATGTCGCCGAGCACGAAGCCGAGGATGAACGGCGCCATCGGGAAGTTCATCACCCGCAGCAGGTAGCCGACGCCGCCCAGCAGCGTGCCGAGGATCAGGTCGAAGGTGGTGCCATGCACCGCATACACGCCGACCAGCGAGATCGCCGCCACGCCCGGCACCAGCAGCCAGTTCGGCAGCGCCAGGAACTTGACGAACAGCCGGATCGCCATGACGTTCATGACCAGCAGCATCACGCTGGCGATCGCCAGCGAGGCGATCAGGCTCCAGACGATCACCGGCTGGTCCTGGAACAGCGTCGGGCCGGGCGTGATGTTGTACAGCGTCAGCGCGCCGATCATCACCGCGGTGGTGCCCGAGCCGGGCACGCCGAGCGTCAGCATCGGGATCAGCGAGCCGTAGGCCGAGGCGTTGTTGGCCGCTTCCGGCGCCACCACGCCGCGCGGATCGCCCTCGCCGAAGCAGTGGCCCTCGCCGGCCATGCGGCGCTCCGAGGCGTAGCACATGGCCGAGGCGATCGAGGCGCCGGCGCCGGGCAGCACGCCGACGAAGAAGCCGGTCACCGAGCAGCGCAGCATGGTCCACCTGACCAGCAGCAGTTCCTTCGCGTTGGCCATCAGGCGGCCGGTGATCGCCACCGGCTCGACGCCGGCGTGCAGGTTCTCGAGCATCAGCATCAGCTCGGAGACCGCGAACAGGCCGATCACGACGACGATGAACGGGATGCCGTCGGACAGGTGCAGCAGGTCGAAGGTGTAGCGATAGACGCCGCTGTTGGCGTCGATGCCGACCGTCGACAGCATCAGGCCGAGCAGCACGCAGACCATCGCCTTGACCAGCGAGTCGCCGACCAGGCCGCCGAGGCAGGACAGGGCCAGCACCATCAGCGCGAAGTACTCCGCCGGGCCGAAGGCCAGCGCCCATTCGGCCAGCAGCGGCGCGAACGCGACGATACCGGCGACCGCGACGATCGAGCCGGCGAACGAGGCGATCGCCGACAGCGACAGCGCCGGCCCGGCCAGGCCGTTCCTGGCCATCGGGTAGCCGTCCATCGTCGTCATCACCGCGCCGGCGTCACCGGGCACGTTGAGCAGGATCGCCGAGATCCGTCCGCCGACCTCGCAGCCGGCATAGACCGCGGCCAGCAGGATCAGCGCCGATTCCGGCGGCAGTTTCATGGCGTAGGCGATCGGCAGCAGGATCGCGACGCCGTTGATCGGCCCGAGCCCCGGCAGCAGCCCGATCACGGTGCCGAGGAAGGCGCCGATCGCGGCGATCGCCAGGTTGGTCGGGGTGGCGGCGACGGCCAGGCCGTCGAGCAGGTGCAGTAGGGTTTCCATGTCTCACCCCAGCAGCGGCTTGAGCCAGAAGCCGGTCGGCAGCGCGACGTCGAGCACGCGGTCGAACAGCACGAACAGCGCGACACCCATGCCGATGCCGCCGCTCACCGCCTGCTTCCAGCTTGCGCCGAACAGGCGTGCCAGCGGCAGACACATCAACGTGGTCGAGACGACGAAGCCGAGCTTGTCGAACAGCATCGCGTACAGCAGCACGACGCCGAACAGCGCGCCGATGCGCAGCAGCACCGGCGGCGGTGCCCACGGCGTGGCGGCGCGCTTGCCGAACATCAGCGCCACGCCGCAGACGCCGAGCAGCGCGAAGACCAGCAGCGGGAAGGCCCGCGGGCCGACCGGTTCGTAGGAGATCGGGGCCCGCAGGTCCCAACCGATGAAGATGCCTGCCGCGGCGAGGCACAGCAGGGCGAAGCCGAAGATGCGTTCGCTCATGTCTCTCTCCCGTCCTGCCGGCCCCGGCGTGGCGCGGGGCCGGCAGCATTCGTGTGGCCGCCTGGGTCAGTGGCGGCGGCTCGTCACTGGGCGCCGAGGCCGAACTCCTTGGCCAGCTCGCCGTAGTGGGCGACGCGCTGCTTGACGTAGGCGTCGAGCTTGTCGCCGGTCAGGTTGAACGGGAACAGGCCCTGGGTGGCGCGCAGCTTGGCGAAGCCGTCGCTGGCCAGCATCTTGTCGAAGGTGCCGACCCACCAGTTGTATTCGCCCTGCGCGACCTTCGGTCCCATGTAGTAGCCGCGGATGATCGGCCACTCGACGTCGTAGCCTTGTTCCTTGGCGGTCGGGATGTGGGACAGCTCGCCGGGCAGGCGCTGGTCGGACAGGATGCCGAGCACGCGCACCTTGCCGCCCTTCAGGTGGGCCGCCACTTCCGAGGCGTCGCCCGAATAGACCTGCACGTGGCCGCCCTGCAGCGAGGTCATGGCCTCGCCGCCGCCCTCGAAGGCGACGTAGCGCATGCGGCGGAAGTCGACGCCGGCGGCCTTGGCGACCAGCGCGGACTTCATCCAGTCCTGGCTGCCGACCGAGCCGCCGGCACCGAACACCACCTTGGTCGGATCGGTCTTCAGCGCGGCCATCAGGTCCTTCAGGTCCTTGAACGGCGAATCGGCGCGCACGATGATCGCGCCGTAGTCGGCGCCGATCGCGGCCAGCCACTTGACGTCATTGACGTTGTAGCGGCCGAACTTGCCGATCGCGAGGTTCAGCAGCGAGCCGCCGGAGAAGGCGACGATCGTGCCGGCTTCGTCGGGGCGCTGCGCGATCACGGTGTTGTAGGCCACCGCGCCGATGCCGCCGGGCATGTAGGTGACGCGCATCGGCGCCTCGAGATAGGTACCGTTCTGCAGGCCGCCCTGGGCCAGCTTGCAGGTCAGGTCGAAGCCGCCGCCCGGCTTGGCCGGCGCGATGCACTCCGGCTTTTCGGGGGCGGCCTGGGCGGCGCCGATGGACAGCGTGGCGGCAAGCGCGAACAGGGATTTCTTGAACATCGAGGTCTCCTCCATATCGGTCTGGACTGGGCGCCGGCACCACTGCCGACGACTTGGGGCGGACGATACGGAGAAGGGCTTTCGGATTCCTTTCGATCGGCGGCGGGCGATCGAAAGGAATTCGCCGCTTGCGCGGCGGGGCGCCCGACACCGGCGCGCAAGCGGATGCGCCGACGGCCGGTCGAGCGTCCTCCTGGGTTGCGAACGCAGCGTGGGGTCAGGCGGGGTTCAGCGCGCCGGCACCAGCTCGACGATGCCGAGCGTACGGCGCAGGCTCGGGTGCGGCGCGGTGAGGTCGGCCAGCGTGACGCCGTCGAGGGCGTCGAGAAAGGCCTGCAAGGCGTTCTGCAGCGCGCCTTTCAGGCGGCAGCCCGAGACCAGCAGGCAGCTCGAGTGGCTGCCGAAGCATTCGACCAGTTCGAAGCCCGGCTCCATCCGCCGCACCACGTCGCCGAGTCCGATCTCGGCCGGCGCCCGCGCCAGGCGCAGCCCGCCGCCCTTGCCGCGGGCCGCATCGACGAAGCCGTCGACCGCCAGTTGGTTGACGATCTTCATTAGATGGCTGCGGGAAATCTCGAAGCACTCCGCGACCTCCTTGATCGTCACGCGCCGTTCCGGACAGGCGCCCAGGTAGATCAGCAGGCGCAGCGCGTAGTCGGTGTGCTGGGTGATGTTCATGGTCGCTTCCTCCTTGCCGGCGGGCAGGGCGCCCGGGGAGATGTTAGCAACAAAAGATGCATTCAAGTTGACTCTTAAAAAGATGCAAGTACAATGCATCTTAAACGTACGGACCTCCGGAGCACGCCATGAAGCGCGACGATCGCCTCGTCTCCCTGTCGCGGGAACATCACACCGCCCTGAAGCTGGGCCGCAGGCTGATGGCCGGCGACGGCCGTGACGAGCTGCGCAGCGAGCTGCCGGCCTTGGAGGCCCATTTCCTCGAAGAGGAAGAGCGCCTGCTGCCGCTGCTCGAGGCGAACGCCCATGCCGAACAGGCCGCGCGTCTGCGCCGCGAGCACGCAGAACTGCGCGCGCTGTTCGCGGCGGCCGGCAGCGGCCGGCGCGAGGGCGAAGCCGGCCGCGTCCTGATCGCCCACGTGCGTTTCGAGGAGCGCGAGCTGTTCCCGCTGCTCGAGCGGCTGCTGGACGATGCCGGGCACGAAACCCACGGCTCGCAACGCGTCACGGCCGAGGCCGCGTGATCACCCCCAAGCCCCAACGACGACCCGACAGGTGTCCGTCCATGCCGCGCCCCGGCCTGCAGCCGGGCCGCGGCATGCGCGCGACGCTCCGCGTCGCCCACCCGCACGTGCCCCGTCCCGGTCTGCCGGCCGGGGCGGCGGCGTGCGAGCCCGGTTGCTTGCGGCGGACGGCCGTCCGCCGTGCGATGGGCAATTTCGCGGCCGGCTGAGCCGCCGCCCCGAGGAGGAAGCATGTCGGTATTGCGACTCGAAGATCCGCGGCCGCGCCTTGCACCGAACCGTCCCGGCTGGCGGGCATTCGGCGCGATGGCCTTCCGCCCGCTGTACCTGGCCGCGGCCGCCTTCGGCGCGCTGGCCGTGCTCGCCTGGGTGCATGGCTTCGCCGGCAGTGCGGCGCTGCCCGGCGTGTTGTGGCACGGCCACGAGATGATCTGGGGCTATGCCGGCGCGGTGGTCGTCGGCTTCCTGCTGACCGCTGTGGCGACCTGGACCGGGCAGCCCGTGTTCGGCGGCCTGCCGCTGGTGCTGCTGGTCGCGCTGTGGCTGCTTGCCCGGCTGGCGGCTGCGCTCGAATCGGGCGTGCCGCTGCTGACCGGCCTCGCCTCGGTGGGCTTCTTCGTCGCCGCCGCGGTCGCGCTGGCGTTGCCGATCGTGCGCAGCCGCAACCGGCGCAACGCGGGCCTGCCGCTGCTGCTGCTGGCCTTCGCGGCAGCCGACGGGCTCTACTTGGCTGCAGCGGCCGGCACGCTGGAGCTCGATCCGCATCGGCTGCTGAGTGCCGGCCTGTTGCTGGTGGTCGGCTTCATCACCGTGGTCGGCCTGCGGGTGATCCCGTTCTTCACCCACCGGGCGCTGCACAGCCCGCGCGTCACCCATCCGCGCTGGGTGGGGCTGATCGCGATCGCGGCGCCGCTGCTGCTGGCGGCGCTGGCGGCCGGGCAGCGCAGCTCGCCGTTGGCGCTGCCGGTCGGTGTCATCGGCATGAGCCTCAACCTGCTGCTGCTGGCGCGCTGCTTCGAGCCGGCGCTGCTGCGCCATCCGCTGCTGTGGATCCTCCATGCCGGCTACGCCATGGCGGCGCTCGGCCTCGGCCTCGCCGGGCTGGCGCTGTCGCGCCTGCCGGAGCTGCTGCCGGCGGCCGTGCATGTGATCGCGATCGGCGGCATCGGCGCGCTGACGCTGGGCATGATGACGCGTACCGCGCTCGGCCATACGGGCCGGCCGCTGCAGTTGCCGGCGTCGATGGTGCCGGCCTACCTGCTGATGCTGCTGGCGAGCCTGTTGCGCGTCGCCGCGGCCTGGCCGGGCATGCCCTGGCAGGCTGCGCTGCTGCCCGCCTCGGGCGTCTGTTTCGCCGCGGCGCTGCTGCTGTTCGTGGCGCGCTACGGCCGCTGGCTTGCCAGCAGCCGCGTCGACGGCCTGCCGGGTTGATCCGTCGGCCGTAGCGGCGCAGCCCCGCTCGGTTTACCTCCGCTCGTCCGGGATGCCGTACTTGCGCAGTCGTGCCGCGATGGCCGAATGCGAGGCGCCGAGCCGCTTTGCCAGCAACCGGCTGGACGGAAAGCGCGGGTAGAGGCGCCGCATCAGCTCCGACTCGAACTGGGCCACCGCCTGCTCGAGCGTCGAGACCTCGTCCATGCTGCGCGCGCGGGGTTCGCTGCCGGCCGCCAGCTCCAGGTCGCCGGTGTCAAGCAGCGAGCGCTCGCTCATCGTGACGGCGCGAAAGATCACGTTCTGCAGCTGGCGCACGTTGCCGACCCAGGGATTGGCCAGCAGCGCGGCGCTGGCGCCGGCGGTCAGGCGCGCCTTGGGCCGGCCGGTCTGGGCGCAGGCGCGGCTCAGGAAGTGTTCGGCCAACAGCAGGATGTCGGTGCTGCGTTCGCGCAGCGGCGGCACGTGCAGGCCGAGCACGTTGAGGCGGAACAACAAGTCCTGGCGGAAGCCGCCCTCGGCCACCATCTCCTCCAGCGCCCGGTGGGTGGCGCTGATCACCCGCACGTCGGCGCGCAGCTCGCGGTCGCCGCCGACGCGGCGGAAACTGCCGTCGTTCAGGAAGCGCAGCAGCTTGGCCTGCAGGTACGGCGACATCTCGCCGACCTCGTCGAGGAACAGCGTGCCTCCCTCGCACAGTTCCAGCAGGCCCGGCTTGCCGCCGCGCAAGGCGCCGGTGAAGGCGCCCGGGGCGTAGCCGAACAGCTCGCTCTCGGCCAGGTTCTCGGGCATCGCGGCGCAGTTCAGCGCGAAGAACGGCTGCTTGCGGCGCGGGCTGCCGGCGTGGCAGGCATGGGCGATCAACTCCTTGCCGGTGCCGGTCTCGCCGCTGACCAGCAGCGGCGCGTCCACCTGCGCCATGCGCGCGGCGCGCTGCTTCAGGGCCTGGATCTGGGGCGAATGGCCGAGGATCGAGTCGAAGCCGCCGGCATCGAAGTTCTGCAGCGCCGACAGGCGCTCGCCGATGCGGTGCGGCGAATGCAGCGTCAGCACCGCGCCGGCCACCTCGCCGCCCTGGTCGCTCAGCGGGTAGCTCTCGAGCAGATACGAGGCGCCGCCGAGTTCCACCTCGGTCAGCGGCAGCGCGTAGCCCTTTTCGATCAGCCGCTCGATCGGCGCGGCGTCGCCGAGCAGGTCGCGCATCGAGGCGCCGAGCAGCGAAGCCTCCTCGCAGCCGGCTGCGCCCGCCGCCGC
>JBNLET010000016.1:0-8669 GCA_050305135.1 Rhodocyclaceae bacterium
AAGCAAAGGCAGGGAGCGAGCAATGACGCAACAACTTTGGTGGTTGGTGGGGATCGTGGCGGTGATCATGGCGGGGGCGATCGGCTTCCTGCTCGGGCGCCGCGGCAAGGGGGACCGGCTGCGGGTGGCCGAACTCGAGGAGGAACTCGAGCGGAAGAACGAAGAGATCTCAGGCTACCGTCGGGAGGTGGAGTCCCATTTCGATCGCACTGCCGCGCTGTTCACCTCGATGGCCGGCAACTACCGGGAATTGTTCGACCACCTGTCCACCGGCTACGCCAAGCTGTCCGGCGGCTCGGCCCGCGAGCTGTTCCGCCAGCGGGTCGACGCGGTCCTGCTGGAGGGCACGCTGGCCGGGCGCGACGAGCAGGAGACGGATACCGGGCGCCAGGACGACACGAGCGCAGCGAGTGCCGAGGCTGTTGACCCGGTGGCGGCGGGCATGGCGGGTGCCGCCGACGAAGGGCTGCCCGCGGCGGCTGCACAGGGGCCGGCAGGCGGCGAGGGCGCCGGCGAGGCTGCGGACGAGGCCGTCGAACCGGCGCCCGTCGGGGACGCCGCGCCGCAGGAGCCCAAGACGCCGGCCGTGGAGAAGTAGCCGCGCGACTCGGCCGCAGCGCGGCAGCGGCGAGCCGCCGGGCGGGCCGGCACTGACGCTCGGGCGCCACCGGCACGGACGCACTTGCCCGCGCGGGGCCTGCCTATACTGGGATGACCGGCCCGATTCCTCCGCTGCTGGCCGCAGGACCGTGGCGTTGGACGGTAGGGTTGCGGCGGACATGGGCCTGTTGCCGAGGAGGGGGGCATCCATGTCCGAAAACGGGTACGCACAAGAAGCTGTCTCGATGCCGAGGCCTTCATCGAAGGGCCGCAAGAGTCTCGCCATCTGCCTGCTGGCAGCCTGCGCATGGATGCTGCCGCCGGCGCAGGCTGACGAGACCTGCATGTCGCCGTACATGGCCAAGATCGTCGGCCAGGAGGATTTCGTCTATGTCTGGACGCTGGGCGAGGCCGGCGTCGGCGACGAGCAGGACAAGCTGGTCACGATCGACGTCAATCCGGCCTCGCAGAACTACGGCAAGGTGGTGCATGCGCTGTCGGTGGGCGGGCGCAACGAGGCCCACCATTCAGGCCTGACCGACGACCGACGCTACCTGTGGGCCGGTGGTCTGGACACCAGCAAGGTGTTCATCTTCGATGTGCACTCGGATCCGGCGAAGCCCAGGCTGCACAAGGTGATCGATGACTTCGTCGCGGCCAGCGGGGGCATCGTGGGCCCGCATACGATCTATGCGCTGCCGGGCAGGATGCTGGTCGCCGGGCTGTCGAACAACCAGGACCACAGCGGTCGCACCGCGATGGTTGAGTACAGCAATGCCGGCGAATATCTGGCCACCCACTGGATGCCGACCAGCGAGAATCTCCACGGTGCCGCCAAGAGCGGGCGCTTCGCCGACGGCTACGGCTACGACGTGAGGGCGCTGCCGCGGCGCAATGTGCTGGTGACCTCGTCCTTCACGGGCTGGAACAACTACATGATGGACCTCGGCAAGCTGATGACCGATGCGGAGGCCATGAAGCGCTTCGGCAGCACGGTGGTGGTGTGGGACCTGCACAGCCGCAAGCCGCGCAAGATTCTCGACGTGCCCGGCTCGCCACTCGAGATCCGCTGTGCCTGGGGAGCGCGCAACGACTATTGCTTCACCACCACGGCGCTGACCTCGAAGATCTGGCTGATCTTCGAGGACGGCCAGGGCCAGTGGCAGGCCGAGCCGGTGGCCGACATCGGCGATGCCTCGAAGATACCGCTGCCGGTGGATATCTCGATCTCGGCGGACGACTCGCTGCTCTGGGTGGACACCTGGAACGACGGCCTGGCCCGGGTCTTCGACATTCGTGACCCGCATGCACCGAAGCAGATCCTCACGCATCGGATCGGCGAACAGGTCAACATGGTCTCGCAGAGCTGGGACGGCAAGCGCGTGTACTTCACGTCCTCGCTGCTCGCGAACTGGGACAAGAAGCAGGGTGCGCCGGGCGAGCTGCAATACTTCAAGGCCTTCGACTGGGACGGCAAGGCGCTGAAGGAGGCGTTCAGCATCGACTTCCATGCCGAGAAGCTGGGCCGGCCGCACCAGATGCGCTTCGGTGCCTATGCCCTGTATCGCAATGGACAGCCGCGCGACAAGACGGCGGCTCTCGAGCCGCGCTGATTCATCATCGCGCCCGGCGGCCGCCTGGCGGCGGGCGGTGGCGGCGCTGCTGACGGCGGCGGTCGGTGTGCTGCCGGCGGCCGACGAGTTGGCGCCGGGCTGGGGCGAACTGGGCTACCGTGCGCCGGCACCCGGCAGCTACCGGCTGGCGGTGATCGGCCCGGCCGCCGACGGGCCGGTGCTCGACGCCCACGGCCGCGAAAGCCGCCTGCACGAGCTGTTCGCCGGGCGGCTGACGGTGCTGAGCTTCATCTACCGGGCCTGCGACGATGTGAACGGCTGCCCGCTGGCCAACGCGGTTCTGCAGCAGGTAAGGCAGCGCATGCGCAGCGATGAGGGGCTGCGCGACCAGGTGCGCCTGATCAGTCTCAGTTTCGATCCGGCCGATGCGCCGCAGCCGGGCCATGCCGATGCCGGGCATCAGGACGACGATCCGGACTGGTTGCAGCTGTCCGGGGCGTCGCGCGAGCGGCTGGCACCGGTTCTCGATGCCTACGGCCAGAGCATCGAGGCCGAACGGGATGCCGACGGCCGGCCCACCGGGCGCTACGCGCACCTGCTGAAGGTCTTCCTGATCGATCGCCGGCAGCGCATCCGAAACATCTACAGCGCTGCCTTCCTGCACGCGGACCTGATCGTCGGCGACCTGAAGACGCTGCAGCAGGAAGCACGCGCTGCGAGCGCCGCGTCGAACGCGGCGAGGCAGCCGGTCGGGCGCGCGGAGAACGGCGGGGAATGGCGGCGACGCTCGATCGAAGTGCTTCTCGAGACGGCCCGCCAGCCGCCGCTCGGGCTGCCGCCGCTGCCGCCGCACGAGGCGCTCACGCCGGCCCGGGTCGCACTCGGGCGCAAGCTGTTCTTCGATCGCCGGCTGTCGCTGAACAATACGATCTCGTGCGCCATGTGCCATGTGCCGGAACAGGGATTCACCCACAACGAGCTCGCCACCGCGGTCGGCATCGAGGGGCGCACGGTCAGGCGCAACGCACCGACGGTGCTGAACGTCGCCCATGCCCGCCGCCTGTTCCACGACGCAAGGGAGTACTCGCTCGAACAGCAGGTATGGGGGCCGCTGCTGGCGGCCAACGAGATGGGCAATCCATCGGTCGGCGCAGTGATCGAGACGCTGCGGCGCCTGCCGGACTACCGAGGCCTGTTCGAGCAGGCCTTCGGTGAAGGGCCCGGCATGGAGACGCTGGGCCGGGCGCTGGCGGCGTTCCAGCGCACGCTGCTGGCAGCGGACTCGCCCTTCGACCGCTGGCGCTACGGCGGCGAGCACGATGCGCTGGCCGAAGACGCCCGGCGGGGCTTCGAACTCTTCGTCGGCGGGGCCGGTTGCGCGGCCTGCCACACGGTGGGCGAGCGCTGGGCCCTGTTTACCGATCAGCTCATGCACAACACCGGGGTCGGCTACCGTGCCACGATGCGCGCGGCACCGGCCGACAGGCCGGTCGAACTGGCGTCCGGCGCGGTGCTGCAAGTCGATACCTCGGTGATCGATGCGCAGGCCGCGCCGCGCCCCGGCGACCTGGGGCGCTACGAGGTGACGCAGGATCCGGACGACCGCTGGAAATATCTCACGCCGACCTTGCGCAACGTGGCGCTGACCGCGCCCTACATGCACGACGGCTCGCTCGCCACGCTGGCCGAGGTGATCGATTTCTACGACCGTGGCGGCGAGCGCAACGAATTGCTCAGCCCGCGCCTGAGGCCGCTCGGACTGAGTCCGTCACAGAAACACGATCTGATCGCCTTCCTCGAGTCGCTCACCGGGGCCAATGTGGGCGCGCTGGTGAGCGCGGCCCGGGCGGCGCCGATCGGCGACGTCGGCAGCGCCGGGCCGGCTGCCGGGCGCGCGGCTCCTCAGGCCGCCAGCGTGCCGTCGCGATAGTCGGCCAGGGCCTGTTCCAGTTCGGCCTGGCTGTTCATCACGAACGGGCCGTATTGGGCGATCGGCTCGTTCAGCGGCCGACCGGCCACCAGCAGCAGCCTGGCGTCGCCCTCGGCCTGCACGACGATGCCGTCCGCGGCCGGGTCGTTGGCCAGGATCGCCATCTGCTCGCCGCCGACCGCCTGCAGTTCGGCGCCGGCCCTCAGCTCGCCGCGGTAGACGTACAGGAAGGCGTTGTGCCCGGCCGGCAGGTTCTGCTCGAAGCGCGCGCCGGCCGGCAGGTGGATGTCGAGCAGCAGCGGCTCCGTCACCGGGCGCTGCACGGCGCCCTCGACGCCGTGGCTTGCGCCGGCGATCACGCGGACGCGGGTGCCGTCCGGCCGATCGAGCTGCGGGATCCCGTCGGACGGAATGTCGCGGTAGTCGGCCGGCTTCATCTTGTCGCGCGCCGGCAGGTTGAGCCACAACTGGAACCCCTCCATCAGGCCGTCCTGCTGTTCGGGCATCTCGCTGTGGATGATGCCGCGGGCGGCCGTCATCCACTGCACCGCACCGTTCTCCAGCAGGCCCTCGCCACCGCTACTGTCGCGATGGCGCATGCGGCCGGCGATCATGTAGGTGACGGTCTCGAAGCCCCGGTGCGGATGCGGCGGGAAGCCGGCGATGTAGTCGTCGGGATCGTCGGAACGGAAGGCGTCGAGCATCAGGAAGGGGTCGAGCCGGCGCTGCAGCGGCTGGGTCAGCAGCCGGGTCAGGCGCACGCCGGCGCCGTCCGAGGTCGGCACTCCGGCCACCAGGCGCTCGATGCCGCGCGAGCGCGTGACGCTGTCTCGAGTTCCTGTCGTCATCGGATCTTCTCCTCGTTGCGCCGGTTTCGACTATCCGACCGCTTCGGCCAGTTGACGTTCTGCTTCGCTGCGCGCCTGCTCGGCCGTGGCCGGACCCATCGCGATGCCTTCGAGATAGACGAAGCGCAGATCGGTCATGCCGAGGAAGCCCAGCACGGCCTTCAGGTAAGGCACCTGGGTGTCCAACTCGCTGTCGCGGTACTTGCCGCCGCGCGCCAGCGCAATATAGACGGTCTTGCCGCCGAGCAGGCCGACCGGGCCGTTTTCCGTGTAGCGGAAGGTGACGCCGGCACGGGCGATGGCGTCGATCCAGTGCTTGAGCTGGGCCGAGATCGTGAAGTTGTACATCGGCACGGCCAGCACCAGCACGTCGGCCTGCTGCAGCTCGGCGATCGCCCGGTCGTCGACCGCGACCCGCGCCGCCTGCTCCGGCGTGCGTTCGGCAGGCGCCGTAAACAGTGCCTGCAAGGCGGCCTCGTCGAGCACCGGCTGGGGATCGCGGGCCAGGTCGCGCACGCTCAGCTCGGCGTCCGGGTGGTGCTTGCGCAGTCGCGCGACGATGCGCTCGGCCAGCCAGGTGGATTCGGCACCCTGGCTGCGGGCGGAGGAATTGATCTGCAGGATGTTCATGGTTTCGGTCTCTCACTCGGTTGGAGTAAGGACAGTCTATTTGTTGCCTTGAAGGCATGGAAGACGATGTATCGGATAACATCGTTCCATATGAGCAACAATGACAAGGCCTCGGCCGCCGACCTGCTGGTCTTCGCCCGCGTCCTCGAGGCCGGCAGCTTCAGCGCCGCGGCCGAACGGCTCGGTCTGCCCAAGTCCTCGGTCTCGAGGCGCATCGCGGCGCTCGAACAGCGTCTCGGCGAGCGTTTGCTGACGCGCAGCACGCGGCGGCTGGCGGCGACGGATTTCGGCCGCGCGCTGGCCGGCCATGCACAGCGGGTGGCCGAGGAGGTTGACGCGGTGCAGGCGCTGGCCGAGCACCGGCGCAGCGCACCGAGCGGCCTGCTGCGGGTGTCGATGCCCGCCGACCTGGCGATGTTCACGCTGCCACAGGTGCTGGCCGATTTCGGCCGGCGCCATCCGGCCGTCGAGATCCAGCTCGATCTCTCGCCGCGGCGGGTCGACCTGGTGGCGGAAAACTTCGATCTCGCGATCCGCATGGGCGATCTGGCCGACGACGCGACGCTGGCGGCGCGGCGGGTGGCCGACTTCGCGACCGGCCTGGTGGCGGCGCCTTCCTACCTGGCGCGCCACGGCGAGCCGGGCCGGCCGGAGGATCTGCCGGCACACCATTGCGTGGCGCTGCTGGCGCGCGACGGCGCGGCTGCGCCATGGCAGCTCGAGCGTGGTGAGCAGCACTGGCGCCAAGTGATGGCGGGTCGGGTGTCGGCCAATTCGATGGGCATGCTGGTGCACCTGGCGCTGGCCGGTGCCGGCATCGCGGCCGTCAGCCTGCGCTACGCGGAGCGTCTGCTCGATCAGCAATTGCTGGTTCGCGTGCTCGCCGACTGGCACATGCCGAGCGTCCCGGCCTGGGCCGTGATGCCCAGCCGGCGGCTGATTCCGCCCAAGACCCGGGTCTTCGTCGCAGCGCTGCAACAGGCGCTGCGCTAGCCCGGCGAAGGCTTGCCGCGCAGAGCCCGGCCGCGGCGGCGCGATCGGCGCTGGTGGCGTGACACACTGTCCCGCCAGGAACCGATGGTGTCGCGCGACGAGAGCGCCGCGGTTCCCGGCGATGATGCCGCATCGCGCCATGCGGTGCTTTGGCCGGCATGGAATGGTGATTGCTTTTGCGTGCACGATCCGTCGTTTTGTGACATTCAGCCGCCCCCGGCGGGGGCAGGGTTGCCGATGAGCTACAGCTTGAGACACATTGCCGCCGTCCCGTCGCGGGCGACTACCGAGGCGCCGGCGCGCCTGCATCTGGGTTTCCTCGATCCGAGCGCCTCGCTGGGGCGCCATTTCGCCAGCCTGGGCCTGGTCATCGACCTGCTCGGCACGCGCGTCGAAGTGCAGCCGGCCAGCATCAACGAGGTGGTGGTACCGGCCGCGGGCCAAAACGGCCTGGTGGAACGGCTGCGCTGGCAGCTTGCCCGCCTGCAGGGCGAAACCGGCGCCGGCCATCCGCTGCGGGTGATCCTGCACCAGGCGGCGCCGGCGCACTGCGGCCTCGGTTCCGGTACGCAGCTGGCGCTGGCCCTGGGCAAGGCTTTTGCGCGCTCCCACGGACTGGCGCTGGACAGCCGCGACCTGGCGGTCATCCTCGGCCGCGGCGAGCGCTCCGGCATCGGCATTGCTGGCTTCGACTACGGCGGGTTGCTGCTGGACGGCGGACCCGGCCGCGACGGCAGACCGGCCCCGCTGCTGGCTCGCACCGAATTCCCGCACCCGTGGCGCGTGATCCTGGTGATGGACGAATCGATGCATGGCCTGCACGGCTCGCAAGAGCGCCACGCGATGGCGACGCTGCCGCCGTTCGCCGAGGAGCGGGCGGCCGCGATGTGTCACCAGGTGTTGTTGAAGATCCTGCCGGCCGCGATGGAGCAGGACTTCGAACCGTTCGCCGAGGGCATCAGCGAAGTGCAGCGCCAGATCGGCGAGTACTTCGCCGACGCCCAGGGCGGTTCGATGTTCACCAGCCCCCGCGTCGGCCAGGCCATGGAATGGATCGGAAAACGCTACCTGGCGGGGATCGGCCAGAGCTCCTGGGGACCGACCGGATTCGCGATCGTCGAGTCCGAGGTCCGCGCCGTGGAGGTGCTGGCCGCGGCAAGCGAGGCCGGCCTGCTCGGCGGCCGTCTGCGCACGCTGGTCGTCAGCGGCCAGAACAGCGGCGGCCGGACCCTGATCGGCGGCCCCGAGCTGTCGGTCGGCCACCATTGAACACAAGACTTACCTGATCGGAGACAGCTACGCATGGCGCGTCAATACATCCTTCACATGTTCACGCCGGGACGGCAGATGAGCCCGTTCGACATCAACATGGCCGTGGACGCCGGCTACCAGGTGGTCGTGCCCTATTGCGGCGTCGGCGCCGACGAGATCCGCGGCATGACCCAGGACGCGATCTTTTCGCGCGGCCCGAAGGGCGTCAAGGCGACCGGCATCTTCATCGGTGACCGCGACGTGCTGCTCGCCGCCGACATGCTGGAGACCGCGAAGAAGTCGATGGTGCCGCCGTTCGAGGTGTCGGTGATGGCCGACCCGAGCGGCTCCTACACCACCGCGGCGGCGCTGGTGGCCTGCGTCGAAAGGCAGCTCCGGCGCGTGCATGACACCGACCTGAAGGGCCGCAAGGTGGTGATCCTGGGCGGCACCGGCACGGTCGGTCGAATCGCCGCCGTGCTGGCGGCCGGCGAGGGCGCCCGGGTGGTGGTCTGCAGTCATCGCGATGCGGCCACCGCACGCCAGGCGGCCGACGAGACCGGCGCGCGCTTCGAGTGCTCGCTGGACGCCGCCGCCGCCGCCGATGCGGGCCAGCGTGCCGCCCTGATCGAGGACGCCGACGTGATCCTCGCCACCGCCGCGGCCGGCGTGCAGGTGCTGGATGCCGCCGAGCGGGCCCGGGCCGCAGCGCTGCTGGTGGCTGCCGACGTCAATGCGGTGCCGCCGGAGGGTATCGCCGGGGTGGGCGTGATGGACGACGGCAAGGCGCTGCCGGAAGGCAAGGGCGTCGGGCTCGGGGCGCTGGCGGTCGGCAACGTCAAG
>JBNLET010000017.1:0-6029 GCA_050305135.1 Rhodocyclaceae bacterium
GACACGCTCGGAGCGGTTCTGGTGGATGGTGATGGTTTCGTTCTGGTCGACCGTTTCGGTGCGGTTCATATGCACCGTGATGGTCTCGTTGCCGTCGACGGTTTCGGTGCGGTGGCGATGCACCATCGTCGTCTCGTCGCGGTCGATGGTCTTGCGCCGGTCGTTGCCGACCCATTTGTCTTCGTCGTGCTCGACCTCGGTGAGCTGGTCCTTCTCGGCGTGCAGCCAGAGCTGCTCTTCGCCGCTCTTGTCCTCGAAGCGGATGGCGTTGGCGTTGTCGTAGGCACCGCCCTGGCTGGAGCGGGTCAGGATGCCGGTCTGGGTCTTGTTGGCGGGCAGCTCCCAGGGCGGCATCTGGCCGGCGTTGTAGACCCGGCCGGTGATCATCGGCCGATCGGGGTCGCCTTCGATGAATTCGATGACGACTTCCTGGCCGATGCGCGGCACCGACATCATGCCGAAGTTCTTGCCCGCCCAGGGGTGGGAGACGCGGATCCAGCAGGAGGAGTTCTCGTCCATCCGGCCGTAGCGGTCCCAGTGGAACTGGACCTTCACGCGGCCCCAGTCGTCGGTGTAGATCTCCTCGCCGGCCGGACCCGTGACCACCGCGGTCTGCAGGCCCTTGACGATCGGTCGCGGCGTGAGCCGCGCCGGACGGAACTGCTGCTCGGTGGACAAGGCCGTGAAGCGGCATTCGTAGCCGACGCCGCTGGGCTGGTCCGACTCGTAGCCCTCGGCCTGGCAGACGAGCTCGCTGCGGGTGACGAGGTATTCGCGGTTCTGGTCGCCGCGCGGGTGGTCGGTCAGCGTGAACAGCCGCCCGGTGGCTATGCCGCGGGCGTTGGCCTCGGCCTCGACCCGTTCGAAGCCGCTGTGCACCTCGTCGCGGCGGGTCTTGACGTAGGTCTCGCCGTCGGCCTTTTCGTAGTACTCGCCCGGGAAGTCGAAGATCTCGTAGTCGGCGTGGTCGTGCTTGCGCTCGATCAGCGCGCCGGCCTGCAGCTTGACGCCCGGCTTCTTGAAGTCATAGTCGGTGAGCGCGAAGCGGCCGGGCTGCACGGCGCGCTCGAAGGACCACCGCAGCACGTGTTCCTCTTCGCTGCGGGCATGGCTGCGCGGCCGCACGAAGGGCACGCGCTCGTAGCCGGGGTAGGGGGTGTGGGCCGACAGCGCGTCGGCCAGTACCAGCGTGTTCTTCTTGCCCTTGTACTCGAAGTGGTAATAGATGCCCTCTTCCTCGAGCAGGCGCGAGACGAAGGCGAAATCGGTTTCGCGGTACTGCACGCAGTACTTGCGCTGCGGGTAGCTGCTGGTGAGGCGGTCGTCGAAGTCGGCCGTGGCGTGGTCGGCGAAGACCTGCTTGACGATTTCGGGCACCGTCAGGTGCTGGAAGATGCGGCAGTCGGCGGTGCGGGTCAGGAACCACAGCCACGGCCGCACGGTGGCCCGATAGACGTGGAAGCGGCCGTGGCGGCCGGCCTGGGCGAAGTGCGTGACGTAGCCGGAGAAGTCGCGCTTCGATTCGCCTGGCATCCAGATGCTGATCGTGACGACCTTGGCGAGCAGCACATCGGGGTCGATCGCCGCATCCTCGGACAGGCACTGCAGCCGGAACTCGGGGATGCCGGACAGCGCCTCGACCGACGCCATGCGGTAGAACAGCAGCGTATCCGGGCCGAGCGGTGTGGTGAGCCGGAAGGCGTTGGCGCCCGCCATGAACAAGTCCTCCGGAATTCGAGTCCGCCGCGATTCGCATGCATGAAGAACGATCGTGCGAATCCGTCCGGGTCAGCATTGTAGGACGATATCGATACGGCATGTCCTGTCCGTACGGAAATTCCCATGTCCTTTCCGCCGAATGGCTGGAAAACGGCCCTCCTGCGGTGGATTCGACCCGCTGTTGACACACTATTTTGCAGTGCGGGCGGCTGCCATCGACGGAGCTTTCGACCACGTCATCGTCATGGTTTTCGGTGGCCGCGCAAGGCCGCAGGCCGGCGTCGAACCGATGCGCTCAGCGCAGCGTCCGGATGTAGCCGATCAAGCCGAGTACGACGAGCGACAGCGCGAAGGAGAGGGCTTGCCAGAACGCGACGCGATGCCGCTCGAGCAGCGGCGGCCGGCTGCGGGCAAGGAATGCCGGATTGGGCCGGCTCAGGTCGGCGATGAATTCCGACAGCGCTTCGTGGCGCCGGTGGGGCAGGGGCTGGACGGCCTTGCGCAGCGCTTCGTCCACCCAGGCGGGAATCGCGCGCCGATCGTCGAGCGCCGAGCGGTAGCTCAGCCGGCGCTGCGCCGACAAGGTGGTGGCGCGCGCCGCATCGGCGCCGTAGGGCAGGCGCCCGGTCAGCATCTGGTAGGTGATCACCGCGAGCGAAAACAGGTCGGAGCGGGGCGTCGCCGTCTCGCCGAGAAAATACTCCGGCGCCGTGTATTGCACGGTGCCGAGGATATCGGCATCGCCGGCGAGCCGGTCCGGCCCGCTGTCGGCCATGCCGGCGACGCGGGTGGATCCGAAGTCGATGATCTTGACCGTGCCGCTGCGGTCGATCATGACGTTGTCCGGGCGCAGGTCCTGGTGCAGCATCTCGCGCCGGTGGAAGGCGCGCAGGCCGCGCGCGATCTGCTCGACGATGCGCCGCACGGTGGGCAGGTCCGGCGCCGGGTGGTCGCGCATCCACTGCGTCAGCGTCTGGCCCTCCAGGTATTCCATCACCACGTACAGGTAGCGCGGGGTGCGCGTGCGGCGGTGGGGCTTGAGGACGTGGGGATTGTCGATGCGGCGGGCGATCCATTCCTCCAGCAGGAAGCGCTCGCGGTAGGCCGGATCGTCGCGCATGTCGAGCGACGGCGTCTTCAACGCCAGCAGCTCGCCGCTCTGCTCGTCGCGGGCCAGGAAGATGTGGCTGCGGCTGTTGCCGTGGATCTGGCGGACGATCTCGAAGCCATCGAAGCGCATGCGCGCGTCGAGCACCGGCGGCAGTTCGAGTTCGGAGGCCTGGCGCTGGATTTCGCCCGCGCTGGGGTCGGGCAGGGCGTCGATGCGGACCAGTTGGACCGTCAGGTTGTCGTCGCTGCCGGCCTCGAAGGCCGCATCGACAAGGGCCGCCGCGCCGGCATCGAGGTCGCTGCCGTGCACAGCGACGATATTCCCGAGTCGGGCGGCGTCGAGGTGTTCGTGGACGCCGTCGGTCAGCAGCACGAAGATGTCGCCCGGCGCGATCTGCACGGCGCGGTACTCGACGTCTAGCTGCGGATCGATGCCCAGCGCGCGGGCCAGGTAGGTCTCGTCCTGCGTCACCGTGACGCGATGGTCGCGGGTCAGTTGTTCGAGCTGCCTGCCGCGCAGATGCAGCACGCGCGCGTCGCCGACGTGAAAGACGTGGGCAGTGTTGGACTTGATGACCAGGCCGCTGAAGGTGCACACGTAGCCCCGGTCGCGCTCGTAGCGATAGCGGCTGCGGCGGGTCTGGGCATGCAGCCAGCTGTTGGTGGCCTGCAGTACCCGCTGCGCGGCGGTCTTTACCGACCAGGCGTCGGAGGTGCAGTAGTAGTCCTCGAGGAAGCTCTTGACGGCCGATTCGCTCGCCTCGCGGCTGACGGCGCTCGAACTGATGCCGTCCGCCAGTGCGATCGCGACGCCCTTGCGACCGAGCTGCGGCTCGTCGGGCACACAGGCGCCGTGGAAGTCCTGGTTCAGCGCCTTGCGGCCGGCGCGGGAGCATTGGCCGATCGCAACGGCGAGTCTGCCGCTCATGTCACCTCCGTCGACCGAAGCCCCGGCCCGTTGCGGGGCCGGGGCTTCTGCACTGCAAGGAGAATCAGGCGGCGACGCGCTTCGGCGCGGTGCGCACGTGGGTCGAGTAGAGGGTCAGGCCGACGAAGGTCAGGCCGCCCACCATGTTGCCGACCACGGTCGGAATCTCGTTCCAGACGAAGTAGTCGTAGAGCGAGAAATTGCCGCCCAGCATCAGGCCCGACGGGAACAGGAACATGTTCACGATCGAGTGCTCGAAGCCCATGTAGAAGAACAGCATGATCGGCATCCACATGCCGATCACCTTGCCCGACACGCTGGTGGACATCATCGCCGCGACGACGCCGGTGGACACCATCCAGTTGCACAGCACGCCGCGGATGAACAGCGTCAGCATGCCGGCCGCGCCATGCGCCGCGTAGCCGACCGTGCGGCCTTCGCCGATGTGGCCGATCTTGACGCCGACCACGTTCGGATCGGTGGTGAAACCGAAGGTGAAGATGATCGCCATGAACAGCGCCACGGTCAGCGCGCCGGCGAAGTTGCCGCAGAACACCAGCGACCAGTTGCGCATCACGCCGCCGAACGTGACGCCGGGGCGCTTGTCGATCAGGGCCAGCGGCGCCAGCGTGAAGACCCCGGTCAACAGGTCGAAACCGAGCAGGTAGAGCAGGCAGAAGCCGACCGGAAACAGGATCGCGCCGGCCAGCGGCTGTCCGGTCTGGACGTTGATCGTGATCGCAAACGCGGCGGCGAGCGCCAGGATCGCGCCGGCCATGTAGGCGCGGATCAAGGTGTCGCGAGCGGACATGAAGATCTTCGATTCGCCAGCGTCGATCATCTTGGTGACGAATTCGGTCGGCATGACGTAGGCCATAGTCGTTCCCCGGTTGAGTAAGAAATCGATAAAACAAAAAGGCGTCCATTCCGGATCTCGCGTTGCGAGACCGATGGAATGGACGCCGTTGTCCACGAGGGCAGGGGCTGGAATCTGCTCGCTGCCCAGTGTCCGGGCCGTCGTTAGCCTGGACTCGAAGCTGCTCAAGCACGAGGCGTGCCAAAGCCGGCTTGGTGCAATGCGTCGGGGGACGCCGCTCAAACGGATGTGCTTCTCGGGCGCATCGAGGTCCGGTAGTCGGGCGAAACCGCCCCAAAAGAGTGCGTCCGGCACTCTCGTGGAGCGCTTCCAGGGCTCGTGCCGGGCGCGACACGGCGAGCCAGCGGCGAGAAGCGTCTGGACGCCCTGCTGCACGGTCAAAGCAAGACCCAGCCGTTGTTTCGGTCTTGCTGGCATGCATCCTGGACATCGCGGCCGGCGATGCAACTACATAGGCTAAACCCGTCGAACCAAGCCGTGAGGCGCATGTGCAGACCTACAACATCCACGATGCCAAGACCCAGCTCTCAAGGCTGGTCGACGAAGCGGCCAAGGGCGAGGCCTTTGTGATCGCCAAGGCAGGCAAGCCGATGGTCAAGGTGACGGCGATCGACGCACCGGATCCGGCTCAGGTGAAGCGCATCGGCTTCATGGCGGGCGAGATCGAGGTGCCCGAGGACTTCAACCACATGGGCGACGGCGAACTGCCAGAGTTGTTCCAGGACGGCGCGTGAAGCTGCTGCCGGATACCCACGTTCCGCCGTGGGCCGCCGCCGGGAGCGAGCGGCTGTCGGCGGCGGCCCGGCTGCTGATCGCCGAGCCGGAGAACACGCTCCTGTTCAGCGCCGTGAGCATATGGGAAGTCGCGATCAAGGGCGGCCTGGGGCGTGCCGACTTTCGTGTCGACGCGCGCTTGTTGCGGCGCGGCCTGCTCGACAACGGCTACCTCGAGGTGCCGCTGCGAAGCGAGCATGCGGTGGCCATCGATGTGCTGTCGCCCATTCACAAGGATCCATTCGATCGCATGCTGCTGGCTCAGGCTTCGGTTGAAGGGGTGTTGCTGCTGAGCAATGACGCGACGGTGGCGCAATATGGAGGCCCGGCGCGGCTCGTGTCGTGAGCCGCAGTCGAGGCAGCTCGCCTGCGCTTCATCGACACCGACCCGAGCGACCTGATGTCGCCGCATCGTGGCCGAGACTTCGATCTGCAGGCGTCGATCCGTTCGAGCTGCATCGGACGCGCTGTCTGGCCAGCCCAAAGAGCCAGTTGGCCGAGAGGCGTTGGAGGCTTGGCCGCGGCTCTTCTAGATGACTCGGCGATTCCAGGGGTTCGACGGCTGCTGAGTCTCCTGGCAGATCTCCTGTAATTCGCATAATGTGTATTATGTAAACTACG
>JBNLET010000018.1:0-25776 GCA_050305135.1 Rhodocyclaceae bacterium
GAGGAGGATAACCCGTTTTCCGCGGCCCGTCCAATGCCGCCGCGCCTGACCTGTATACTTGCCGCTGATCACAACAACCCCCAAGAGAGAGATCCAAATGAACGACAACGCGAACGCGCTCCTCCAGCTGTCGGCCGCGGCGGCCATTGTGGCGGCGCTGGCCGCCTGCGGCAGGGCCCCCCAGGTCGATCCCGAAACTACCGCTTCGGCCATCCTGCCGATCGGCCAGGTGTCGATCGAGAAGGCCCAGGTCGAGCCCGGCAAGCGCAGCGGCGAGGAGATCGTGGCCAGCATCTGCGGCGCCTGCCATTCGACCGGTGCGCTCGGCGCACCGAAGAGTGGCGACAAGGCGGCCTGGGGGCCGCGCATCGCGCAGGGATTCGAGACGCTGGTGCAGGCGGCGATCAACGGCAAGAACCAGATGCCGGCGCGCGGCGGCGCGGCCGACCTGACCGACGAGGAGGTGGCGCGGGCGGTGGCCTACCTGGCCAACCAGGCGGGTGCTGATTTCAAGGCCCCGGCGCCCTGAGGAAACGACAGCGCGCGCCGGCTCACGACCGGCGCTTCAGCCGCCCAGCATGGCGCGCAGGTTGGCGAGCTTGGCCCGGCCTTCCTCGCGGCCGAGCGGCTCGTCGCGCTTGCCGCCGCTGACGCGCACGCCGTCCGAGCCCATCTCCTCGATGAAGCGCGACGGCTCGCAGCTGCGGATCTCCTTGCCGGACTTGCGGCGTTCACACCAGCTGATCTGCAGGCTGCGCTGGGCGCGGGTGATGCCGACGTACATCAGCCGCCGCTCCTCCTCCACCTTGTCTTCGTCGATCGATGACTGGTGCGGCAGCAGGCCCTCCTCGACGCCGACCAGGAAGACGTGCTTGAATTCCAGCCCCTTCGAGGCATGCAGCGTCGCCATCTGCACGCCGTCGAAATCCTCGTCTTCCTTGTCGAGCATGCTGATCAGCGCGATGGTCTGGGTCAGCTCGATCAAGTCCTTGCCGTCTTCCTCGCCCTTCCGGCCGAGCCAGCCGACGAAGTCGCCGACGTTGGCCCACTTGTTCTCCGCCTCGCGCGGCTCGCAGGCATTGAACAGCCAGGCCTCGTAGTGGGTCTCGGCCATCAGGTCGTCCAGCAGCCGCGCCGCCGGCTCGCGCGGCGCGCGGTAGGTCAGCCGGTTGATGAAGTGGCAGAAGGCCTGCACCTGCTCGAGCTGGCGGGCGGACAGGTGCTCGACCACGCCCTCCTCCATCGCCGCGGCGAACAGGCTGGCGTGGCGCTCGCCGGCGTAGCGGCCGAGGGCCTCGATGGTGGCCGGGCCGATGCCGCGGCGCGGCGTCGTGATGGCGCGGATGAAGGCCAGGTCGTCGTCGGCATTGGCGAGCAGGCGCAGGTAGGCGATCACGTCCTTGATCTCGGCGCGCTCGAAGAAACTCTGCCCGCCCGACAGCACGTACGGAATCTTGTGGTTGCGCAACTGCTGCTCGATCAGCCGCGCCTGGTGGTTGCCGCGGTACAGGATGGCGTAGTCCGAGTACTTGCCGCGCCGCTCGAAGCGATGGCTGGCGAGCTTCATGGCGACCGACTCGGCCTCGCTGTCCGGATCGCTGGCCGACCAGACGACGATCTCGTCGCCCGGGCCGTGCTCCGACCACAACCTCTTCTCGAACAGCTTCCGGTTGAAGCCGATGACGGTGTTGGCGGCGTTCAGGATGCGCGTGCTGGAGCGGTAGTTCTGCTCCAGCTTGATGACCTTCAGCTTCGGCCAGTCCACCGCCAGCTGGCGCAGGTTCTCGACGTCGGCGCCGCGCCAGGCGTAGATCGCCTGGTCGTCGTCGCCGACCGCGGTGAAGGCGCCGCGCACGCCGGTCAGCTCGCGCAGCAGGCGGTACTGGGCGCGGTTGGTGTCCTGGTATTCGTCCACCAGCAGGTAGCGCAGCCGATTCTGCCAGCGCTCGCGCACCTCGGGATGGTGCTCGAACAGATGCACCGGCAGGCCGATCAGGTCGTCGAAATCCACCGCCTGGTAGGCGCGCAGCGTGCGCTCGTAGTCGCGGTAGATCTTGGCCGCCGCCGTGGCCAGCTCGTTGTCGGCCAGCCTGGCCGCCTCGTCCGGCGTGACCAGCGCGTTCTTCCAGGCCGAGATCTGCCACTGCAGCGCCTTGGCCCGGGCCTTGTCGGCGTTGCCGCTGACGTCGGCGACGATCTGCACCGTGTCGGACGCATCGAGGATCGAGAACTGGGGCTTGAGGCCGCAGTGCTTGGCCTCCTGGCGCACGATGCGCACGCCCAGCGCATGGAAGGTGCACACCGTCAGGCCCTTGCCGGAGCGCCCTCCGAGCAGGCCGGCAACGCGTTCCTGCATTTCCTTGGCGGCCTTGTTGGTGAAGGTGATGGCGGCGATGTTGGCCGGGTTCATGCCGCACTGCTCGACCAGGTAGGCGATCTTGTGCGTGATCACCCGCGTCTTGCCGCTGCCGGCGCCGGCCAGCACCAGGCAGGGGCCGTCGAGATAGCGGATCGCTTCCCGCTGGGGGGCGTTGAGCAGCGCGGACATGGACTATCGGACAGGCTGTAAACGAAGGCGCCGCCCGCAGGCGGCAGCCGACATTCTAAACGACGCGTGCGAGCTCAGAGGGATCCGAAGACCTTCCTGGCAAGCGCGCCGGCGGCACCGACCGGGTCCTTGCGGATCGCCTTCTCCTGCTCGGCGATCATCAGGAACAGGCCATCCAGCGCGCGCCGCGTGACGTAGCCTTCGACCGTGGCGTCCTGCTGCTTCAACAGCCCGAAGCCGGCACCCTGGCCGGCCAGCTGGTTGTAGGTCTTCGACACCGCCAGCCGGTCGGTGCTCTGCTTGACCACCGGCTCGAACAGCCGGGCCAGCCGCTCCCCGGTCTTGTCGCGGAAGTAGCGGGTGGCCGAGTCGTCGCCGCCGGACAGGATCTTCTTCGCGTCGGAGACGCTCATCCCCTTCACGGCGTCCGCGAGCAGGGGGCCGGCCTGCGGCACGGCCTGTTCGGCGGCGCGGTTCATCGTCTCCACCAGGCGGTCCAGCTCCTCGCCCTTGCCGAGCGTGCGCAGCAGCGGTTCGGCCTTCGAAAGCACCTTCGGCAGCGGAATCCTGACCTTCGGATTGTCGAGGAAGCCGCCTTCGCGGCCGAGCTGCTCGACCGCCTTCTCGGCGCCCTCGACGAGCGCCTCCTTCAATCCCCCGCTGGCTTCGCGCTGGCTCAGCTCGGCCAGGTTCAGCGCCCAGGCCGGCAGACAGAGCAGCAGCGCGAAAAGGCTGCCGATTACGACTCGCATGACGCTCCCCTTCGATGCGGCAGCCGGCAGCTTATCATCGCCGCGGCGGCGGGAAGGAATCGCGCCATATGCTGTTTCATCTGGCGGGGACTCGCGCTCGCGCGCCGCACGCGGCAGAATCTGGCGACGACGGGGCGACCCGCCGCGCGACGAGGAGGGGGACAATGGACTGGAAGACCCATTTCGAGACCCAGATCGACTACCAGATCTGGGCCAACCAGGTCTTGTTCGTGAGCCTGAGCGGACTCGAAACTGAAGCGCTCGCCCGGCCGGAAGGCCTGTTCTTTCCGAGCATCCATCACACCGTGGATCACCTGCACGTGGTGCTCGACCTGTGGGCGGCACGCCTCGAGGGCCGGCGCATGCAGGTCGATTTCAGCCACGTCCGGCAGCCGGACTGGCATCTGCTGAAGCGCGAACTGCAGCAGTCGCTGCGCGACCTGGGCCACTGGCTGGCGGCCCGCGGCAACGATTTCTTCGCGCGCGAGATCGACTACCAGCGACTCGGCGGCGAAGCGGTACGCAACACGGCCGGCGACATCATGACCCACCTGATGGGCCACTTCGTGCATCACCGCGGACAGATCTCGGCCGTCGCGACCCGCCTCGGCGCACCGGCGCCGGAAATGGACTTCCTGTATTTCATCCGCGACCTGGAGGCCGCCGAAGCGCGGATGCGCGGCTAGGCTTCAGCGCCCGCGCGGTTCGTGGGGCGCGGCGCAGGTGCGGTTGCGGCCGCTGCGCTTGGCGTCGTAGAGCTGGCGATCGGCCTCGCCCACGAGGATTTCGGCCCCCTGCACGCCGGACGGGATCACCGCCGCGACGCCGACGCTGACGCTGACCGGCGCCTGCACCTCGGGGTGCGCGTTGCGGATCTGCAGCGCCTCGACCGCCGCGCACATCCGGCGCGCCACCGCCTCCGCGCCGTCCACGTCGGCCCCGAACATCAGGCAGGCGAACTCCTCGCCTCCGTAGCGCGCCATCAGATCGCCGGCGCGCCGTATCTCGCCGTCCATCGCGCCCGCGATCCGGCGCAGGCAGACGTCGCCGGCCGGATGGCCATGGTGGTCGTTGTAGGCCTTGAAATGGTCCACGTCGGCCATGATCAGCGCGATCGGCTGCTGTTCGCACGCCGCCCGGCGCCAAGCCGATTCCAGCGCATCGTCGAAGCACCGGCGGTTGGCGAGCTGGGTCAGCTCGTCGACCGTGGACAGGCGCTGCCAGTGGTCGCGCAGGCGCTTCAGCTCGACATGGGTGCGGATGCGCATCTTCAGGATCGCCGGCGAGAACGGCTTGGTGACGTAGTCCACCGCCCCCACCGCCAGGCCGCGCTCCTCGTCGTGCTCCTCGCCCATCGCGGTGATGAAGATGACCGGGATGTCGCGCGTGGCGGCCTCCTCCTTGAGGCGCTTGCAGACCTGGTAGCCGTCCATCTCGGGCATCATCACGTCGAGCAGGATCAGGTCGGGCCGGCCGTCCCCGCCGGCCCGGCGCAGTGCCGACGCGCCATCGGTCGCGACGACGACCTCGCAGTCGTGTTCCAGCAGATTGCCCAGGATGCTGATGTTGGATCGCTCGTCATCGACGATCAGCACGCGGGGTTTCCTATCGGCCATCGTTGAGTTCTCCAGCCACCTCGGCGAGTTCGCGCGCCAGCGGTGCCAGTGCGTCTTCCGCGCCGTCGAAATCGAAGGCATGTACCCGCTTCGAAAGCACCTCGAAGCGCTCGCCGCATTGCCCGGCCAGCGCCTGCGCCAGCGGCTCGAGCAGGTGCACGGCCTGGAAGCTGCCGCCGCGCAGCGCCGCCCTCAGCTCCTCGAACAGCTCGGCACAGAGTACCGCATCGGGCTGCCCCGCTTCGACCGGCGCCGTTTCGCCGTCCGACAGCCCGTCGATCGCGCCGACCAGTTGCGCCAGTTCGGCCGCCGCCTCGCCGAGCCCTTCCTCGACCTCGCCGTTGTCTGCCAGCGCCCGCTCCAGTCCCACCAGGCGCCGCTCCAGCGCCCGGGCGCCGAGGTTGCCGGCGGTCCCCTTCAGATTGTGCACCAGCCGAGCGGCTGCCTCCTGCCGCCCGGCGAGCAGTTCGCCCCTGATCCGTTGCAGGCTGTCGGCGTGGTCGTGGCGGAAATCGCGCAGCAGCCTGAGGTAGAGCGCCGATTTGCCGCCCGCGCGGGCCAGGCCGGCGGCGAGATCGACGCCCGGCAGCTCGAGCCACAGCCGGTCGTCGCCGCAGCCGCCGATGCCGTCGGCGTCCGCCGTCGGCACCTCCGCCGGCCGATCGTCCGCCCCCAGCCAGCGGCCCAGCGTCTGCGCCAGCACGGCCGGGTCCACCGGCTTTGTCAGATGGTCGTTCATGCCGGCAGACAGACACTTCTCGCGATCCTCGTCGCGCCCGTGCGCCGTCATCGCCACCACCGGCAGGCTCAGGCGGTCGTGCCGCTCGCGGATCTTGGCGGTGGCCTGGAAGCCGTCCATGCGCGGCATCTGCAGATCCATCAGCACCAGGTCGAAGGCCTCGCGCTGCGACAGTTCGACCGCTTCGATGCCGTCGCCGGCGACGACGACCTGCAGACCGTAGCCCGCCAGCAGTTCCTGCATGATGCGCTGGTTGATGCGGTTGTCCTCGACCACCAGGATGCGCGCACCTCGGCGCGGCACCACCGCCGGCGGCAGCGCGTCCCCGGCCGTCGGGGCGGGCGCCGTCGCCATGCCGAAGCGGGCGGTGAACCAGAACGTGCTGCCGCTTCCCGGCCGGCTATGCACGCCGATCTCGCCGCCCATCAGTTCGACCAGGTTGCGGCAGATCGCCAGCCCCAGCCCGGTGCCGCCGTAGCGGCGGGTGGTGGAACTGTCGGCCTGGGTAAACGACTGGAACAGCCGCGGGACGACCTCGGCGTCGATGCCGATGCCGCTGTCCTCGACCTCGAATCGCAGGACGACCGCCTTCGGCTCGGCCCCTGCCAGCGCGACCCGCAACTTCACGGCGCCCCGTTCGGTGAACTTCAAGCCGTTGCCGAGCAGGTTGATCAGCACCTGCTTGAGACGCTGCGGATCGCCGTGCACCCACTCCGGCACCGCCGGGGCGACCTCGACGCTCAACTCCAGGTCGCGTTGAACGGCCATCACGCCGAACATCTCGATGACGTCGTCGACGGCGCCGGCAAGCGAGAAGTCGAGGCGGTCGAGCGTCAGCCGGTCGGCGTCGAGGCGGGAGAAATCGAGGATGTTGTTGATGATGCCGAGCAGCGAATCGGTCGCCTTGCGGATGTTGCCGAGGTACTTGCGCTGCTTGTCGTCGAGCCGGGTGCACTCGGCCAGATGGCAGAAGCCGAGCACCGCGTTGAGCGGCGTGCGGATCTCGTGGCTCATGTTGGCAACGAACATGCTCTTGGCCTGGGTGGCCTGCTCGGCGGCGTCGCGCGCGGCGGTGAGTTCCTTCTGGATCTGCTTCAGCGCGGAGATTTCGGCATAGCTGATGATGTGCGCCGGCTCGTCGAAGAAGCCGATCGGGTGCGACGAGGCCAATACCCAGCGCCGCCGGCCGCTGTGGTCCTCGATCTCCAGTTCGCGTCCTTCGACGCGCTGCGTCTCGGCCTGGGGCCCGTACAGCGGCCGCTGCCCCTGCTGCCCGCGCTGGAACTCGCCCGGCCTGCGGCCGGCCAGCGCGGCGGTGGCCACGCCGAACAGCTCGGCAACGGCCCGGTTGCCGCGCACGATGCAGCCATCGCGCCGGCGCACCAGCAGCATCGGGACCGGCGCCGCCTCGAACACCGTACGCAGGTTGTGTTCGCTGCGCGCGATCTTGCGCAGCAGGTTCGCCACCGTCCACCAGATGCCGCCGACCACCACCAGCAGCAGTGCGGCACCGATCGTCAGCTTGTCGCGCACGTCCTGCTTGAGTTCGCGCACGAACAGCAGGTTGGCGCGGAAATAAGCGATGCCGAGCAGTTCCCGGCTGGTGCGCGCGTACAGCGGCACGTCGATGTCGAGGCAATCCCGGCAGGCACCGCTGTCCTTGGCGATGTCGAGCGAACCGACCGGCAGGTGCACGGTGTCGTAGTCGATCTCGGTACGCAGCGCCATGAACATCGGCTCGCCCGAGGTGGGCTCGCGGGCGATCAGGATCTCGTCCATGATGCCGGACAGGCGCCGCTGAGCGGCCTCCTCGTCGTCGCCGGAAATCGCGTCGGCCAGGATCTGGGCCTGCGAATTGGCCAGCGCCGTGGCGTTGGCGCGGGCGTTGGCATCCAGTTGCGGCGCCAGCACCGCGAACCAGTAGTAGGCCAGGAAGGCGCCCAGGCACAAGCCCAGGGCCAGGAACAGCGGCGTCACCGCCACGCCCGCCGGCAGCTTGTTCTGGTCGCGGAGGGCGTCAGGGGCTCTCATAGCGCTCCGCGATCTTCATGAAGAAGGGTTTGATGCGCAATCCCGAGGCATCCACCGCCGCCACGTTGACATAGGGCAGTACCCGGTCGCTGACCACCATGCCGGCCGCCACGCCGCGCTCCACGTCGCCCTCGAAAGGCGAAAAGCTGAGCAGGTGGTGGCGGCGGCTGAATTCGACGATCGATCGGATGTCGTCGCCGAAACGCTGGGCGACGAAGACCCCCGCCGCCGACGCGCCGGGATAGTCGGCCAGCCCGTCGATCGGCACGATGTCCACCTCGAGCGGAATGCCCCGGATCGCCCCCTTGTCGCGCAGCGTCGCGGCCAGTTCCTCCACCAGCCTGTGCTCGTCGCGGTGCACCAGCAACAGGCGCAGCGGCGCCTCACCCTGGCGCTTGCCGGCGATGTCCTGATCCGCGGCCAGCACCGCCGGGAACAGGTTGATGCCCACGGCCAGCCGGCGCGCGTCGGCCTCGTCGGCGGCCATCGCCCCCAGCCAGGACGACCCGAGAAGCAGCAGCACCAGTGAGAGCGCCCCCAGGGCGCGTCTCGACGAGGCCCGCGCAGACCACTCCAAGACGACTCCTCATTTCGGTCTGCACGGCCTCGCGGCTCACCGGCGAACGCTCCGGAGCCCATTGGCGACAGGCCCTAGAGATCCAGCGTGCCTTCGGCCCCCCTGCAGAATCCGTTCAGTTCGACATAGGCCTTGCCGGCGCTGCCGCCGCCGACCGAAGCCGCCCCTTCCCAATATTCGGGTCCCGGCCAGAAACCATGCCGGGCCCCCAGTTCCTGGTCCTTCACCAGCGGCTGCACCTCGAAGGTCTCGCCTTCCACCGTGACCCGCCAGCCGGACGGATAGACGCAGCCGGTATGCGGACTCTTCCAGTGCCCGAGCACTTTGACCTGGAACTGGTGACCGGCGATCGGGCGGGTATTGCCGTCGGCATCGGTAATCGACCCCGAACGCTCGACTCGGTTCGACTTGCCGAGAATGTCGTACAGCATGATCTGGCGGTTGTCGTCGAGTTCGATCGCGAACCATTGCCAGCCCTTGACGATGGCCTGGAAGAGCTGGCCGTACTGACGGTCGAACCAGCTGCTGCCCGTCACCTGGTAGGTCTTGCCGCCGACGCTGATCGTGCCGCGGGTTTTCATGCTAACCCTTGAGTAGTAATAGGTATAGCCGCCGAACCTGTAGGGATGGGCATCTCCGCCGTAATGCAGGGCCGCGGGCTTGCGCGCCTCCATCTCCAGGTCGAGCACGTAGCCGTCCACCTCGCTGTGCAGCCGGTCGACGCGGTCGTCGCCGACCGCGGTGATGATGTCGTGCCGCCCGGCGGCAAGCTCGAAGCGCTTGCTGGTGCGCGCCGGCAGGTGGAACTTCAGGTGCTCGCCGAAATGGAAGCTGTCGTCCGCGACGTCGGTGATCGCCACCTGCGTCAGCTGATCGCGCATGAACAGGAAGCTGTCGAAGCTGAAGAACACTACTTCGAAGCCGAAGCGGCGCCCATCCTCGGCCTCGAGATGGCCGGTCCAGTACCACCACTGCACGTCCTGGCTCGGCAGGAAGGCATCGTCGTCCGGCAGCTCCACCGGACCGATCAGACCCTTGTCCGGCGCCAGCAGCACCACCGCCGCCCCCGCCCCGGCGGCGATCAGCAGCAGCGCGACGAGCGTGCGGCGCGACAGCTGGATGCCGGACGCCACCGCGTCGCCGATGCGCCTGAGGCCGGCACCGAAGCGGTAGGGCCACAGGAAGCCGCTCATGCCGAGCAGCGTGAAGCCCGGCAGCACGATCGCCAGTGCCGGCTCACGGCGGTGCAGGCCGGTGGCGAACAGGATCAGCAGCGAGGTGCCGTACAGGAACAGCGGCGCGGCCAGCACCGACAGCGCCGGCGACTGGTCTCCCTTGAAGCGCCGGAGACGGGCCAACACCGGTAGCGCGGCCAGTGTGAACAGGACCGCCACCAGGGTCGAGGGATCGACGACGGCGCGCGCCTCCAGCCACAGGTAGCCGAGCATGATCGCAACGAAGCAGCCGAAGGCCAGCGGTATCGCCAACCACGGCGCCAGCACGCGGAACCAGCCGGCGGAGGGTCCGTGGCGCTGCAGCACGCCGAGCCAGGCCGTGAACGAGGCGACGATGACAAACCAGCCGACGTAGTTGGTCCACGGGATGCCGAACCATTGGCCGGGCACCTTCCACAGCCAGAAGCCGAGCGACACGAAGGCCGGATCCGTCACCAGGTCGAGGCCGGTAGCCAGCAATCCGGCCAGCACCGGCGCCAGCCACGCCGGCGCCGCCAGCGCCCGCAGCGTGGCCAGCACCGCATACAGGATGGTGCCCCAGCTCAGTACCACGCCGAGCGGCACCGGCCCGGGCAGCGCCACCAGCGCCTCGGTGTAGATGTAGGGCGGCACGGCCTTCGAAACCTGCGAGTACTCGATCGCGAAGCCGTAGGCGATGGCTGCCGGCATGGCCCAGAACAGGCCGCGATCGTGTCGCCAGGCGTGGATCAGCAGGCCGGCGGTGAGCAGGTAGTTGGCCGCCTGCAGGGCGACGAAGCTGTCGGAGGGTGTCAGCGAGGTCATGTCGGAGCTTGGCCTTCAGTTATTGTTTTCGTTTTTTCGGCACATCACCGTGCCGCGGCACGGCGATGGCGGTCACAGCCGGTAGTTCAGTTGCAGCCAGGCGCTGCGGCCGGGTTGCGGATAGTCGTCGGCATAGGACGGGAAGGGCTGGCCGACGATGTCGAGGGTCAGGAAGGACGGGTAGCGCACGTCGCTGTCGAACACGTTGTTGACGCCGATGCGCAGGGTCAGGCCACGGGTCAGGAAGTCGCCCAGGCTGGCCGTCACGTCCACCGTCTCGTAGCCGTCCAGCGCGTCGCGCGAATCACCTGCTTCGCGCGCCCGGTCGCCGACGTGGCGCAGCCACAGCGCATAGGTCTGCGTCGAGCGCGGCGCATAGCGCAGCACCAGGTTGGCGAGGTTCTCCGCCGCCCCGGCGACCGTTCCGCCCGACGCGCCGCGCTCGGTATCGACCAGCGTCAGGTTGGCGTCGACCTTGAAGTGGGGACCGAAGCGCTGACCGACCTCCACCTCGACGCCGTCCACATCGACCCCCTGCACGTTGGCGAAGCCGAGAATGCCGGTATCGACGATCAAGTCCTTGAGCTGCGAGCGGAAGCCGGTCAGCCTGAAGTCGGTGTCCGGCGACTTGTAGATGTAGGCGAGTTCCGAGGTGCGGATCGTCTCCGGCTCGAGCTCGGGCCTGCGCGTCAGCGCCGGTGCGTGTTCCGACGAGAACGCCGACTCGTAGAAGGTCGGCGGGCGGAAGGCCTCCGCGTACTGGGCCTTCAGCACATGGCTGCGATCGATGCGCCACACCGCGGCCAGGCGGGGCGAGGTGTTGCTGCCGAAGTCGCTGTAGTCGTCGTGCCGCACGCCGGCGGTGATCGTGACATCTTCATTGACGCGGTATTCGTCCTGCAGCGTCAGGCTGGCGATCCGTCGCGAGGTCTTCTCGGACACCCACGGCACACCGTCTTCCAGCATCACCCGCTGTGGCGGATCGACCGCTTCCAGCGTGCGCGGATCGACGTTGTTGAGCTGCCACGAATCGCCGACGAAGATCTTGGCCAGCCCGACGCTGGCCAGCCAGCGGTGGTCCTTCCAGCCTTCCCAGTGGATGTCCAGATCGGACGAGAAGCGCTGCTCCTCGTAGTAGCCCTCGGACACGAACCCGTCGGGCAGCACCGTCGGCTGGAACAGGGCGTTGAGCCAGGTGAAGCCGTCCGGCAGCAGGCGGATGTTGAAGTGGTTCTCGTAGTACTGCCAGCCCAGCGCCAATTCTGCGCCGAGGTCTTGCGCCAACGTCCACTCGCCCCTGCCGTTGGCCATCAGGAAGCGATTGCGATAGTCGACGCCGCGCTCGTCGGCCGAATCGAGCACGTTGATGGTGCCGAAGTGATCGCCGTTGCCGTCCTCCAGATAGGAAAAGGACAGCGACAGCTTGTCGCGATTCAGGTCGAGCAGGAAGGAGCGCTGCTCCATCTCGTCGTCCACCGGTCCGGGCGCGTTGGAGAGGAACTGCTGCGGCGCGTTGTTGCCGCCGAAGAGCGCGTCGCGACCGGAATTCACGCCGGCGCCGGCGGCATGCCAGCCGCCCAGGTTGATGCTGCCGCCGCCGTGGCCGTCGCCGCTGGCCCAGCTGGCGTAGCCGCCGCCGCCGTAGGTGTCGCGCTCGACCGCGCGGCCGAACACCGCCTTGCCTTCCTTGCGCGTGATGACGTTCAGCACGCCGGCGTAGGCGAATTCGCCATGCACCGCCGATCCCGGCCCGCGCACCACCTCGATGTGCTCGACCTGCTCGATCGGCATGTTGAGCACCGGATTGGCACTGGCCGACAGGGCGGAATTCATCGCCCGGCCGTTCAGCAGGATCTTCATGTTGCCGGAGGCGAAACTGCCGCCGATGCCGCGCACCAGCGTCTGGCGCCCGCCGATCTGATCGGTCGAGGGTTCCAGGCCCGGCACCAGCCGCAAGGCCTCCCAGACGGTGCGCGCCCCGAGCGCCTCGACGTCCTCGGCATGCAGCACGGTGACGAGGCCGGGCACGTAGTCGGCGTTCAGCCGCGTCTTGGTGGCGATCTCGGTCTGCTGCTCGAGCACCGCCAACAGGTTCTTCAGTTCCTCCGAATCGTCACCGGAGGCCGCCTCGGCCGCCGCGGCACCGCTGCCGGCAAAGCCGATCATCAGCCCGATCAGAGCCCCCCGGCGGCCCGCGCTGAGTATTCCCATTCTCTCTCCCAGGCCACGCCCACCCCCGGCGGCGTGAATATCCATGCAACGGCAAATGTTATCGACGCGGCAGAGTATAACCTTAGGAATATGACGATACCGGTCCCCGCCGACGATGGCCCCGCGCGGCTCGCGGCAGGGCCTGGCACGGCGTGAAATAGTGCGGCCAGCGCACCCGCATATTCCATTAGAATCGCCGCCATCTCCATTCCATACGGATGCCGACGATGAAGATCCGACGTCTCGCAGCACTCGCTGCTCTCGCGCTGACGTTCGCCGCCCGGGCCGCCTCGGGCGGCGTCGAGGCCGAAGTCGATGCCGCCTCGGTGGCTGCGAAAGCCGCCCAGGTGCAAGGTCCCGAAGATATCGCCCTCGGCAGCCAGGCCCGCCTGTCGCTGCCGAGCGGCTACACCTACGTGCCGCCGGAGGCCGGCGCCCGGCTGCTGCAGGCGATGGGCAACCATACCGGCCCCGGCTTCATGGGGCTGGTGTTCGGTGAAGCCATGCAGGGCTTCGTCACGATCGCTTTCGAGGATGCCGGCTACGTGCGGGACGACGATGCCCGCGACTGGGATGCCGACGAACTGCTGCAGAACCTGAAGGACGGCACGGAGGCCGGCAACCGGCAGCGGCGCGAGCGCGGCATCCCGGAGTTCGTGGTCGGCAAGTGGATCGAGGTGCCGAGCTACGATTCGGTCACGCACCGCCTGGTGTGGTCGGCCGAGGTGCTCGACAAGTACCCGGCCGCCGATGCGGTGGTCGGCGTCAACTACAACACCTACCAGCTCGGTCGCGAGGGCTACATCTCGATGAACCTGGTCACCGACCTGGACGAGGTGGAAGGCGGCAAACCCCACGCGCGCCGGCTGCTGCGCGCGCTCGAATTCAACGAAGGCAAGCGCTACGCCGATTTCGACGGCTCGACCGACCGGGTCGCGGCCTACGGCCTGGCCGCGCTGGTGGGCGGCGTGGCGGCCAAGAAGCTGGGCCTGCTGGCCGCCGCCGGCGTCTTCCTGGTGAAGTTCTGGAAGCTCGCGGTCCTCGCCGTACTGGGCTTCGGCGCCGTGGTGAAGAAGGCCCTCGGCGGCAAGAGCGCCTGATTGAAGACGCTGCTGGCGCTGCTGTTCGGCGGCCTCAAGCTCGCCAAGCTGGGCAAGCTGTTGACCACCGGCGGCAGCATGCTGGTGTCGGTCGCGGCCTATGCCTGGGTCTTCGGCTGGCCTTACGCGGTGGGTTTCGGCGCGCTGCTGGCGGCCCCCCCAGCTATGGCGCGCGCTGAAGGGCGAGGACGCCAGGCCGGCCGAATACTACGCCGCCACGCCGGCCGGCAAGCGCGCCGAATACGCGCTGCTGTATCTCGGCCTGATCGCGTTCCTGGCGGTGATGTCGCACGACCTGTATCGGATGCTGGGACGCGCCTGAGGCCTTCTACGGCCGGCCGGCGCCGCCTTACACCACGCCGGCGCCGTGGGCCTGCATGTCGGCCCAGTAGCTGGAGCGCACCATCGGGCCGCAGGCGGCATTCTTGAAGCCCATCGCCAGCGCTTCCGTCTCGAACATCTTGAAGGTGTCCGGGTGCACGTAGCGCAGCACCGGCAGGTGGCCGCCGGAGGGCTGCAGGTACTGGCCGATGGTCAGCATCTCGACGTCGTGGGCGCGCAGGTCGCGCATCACCCCGAGGATTTCGTCGTCGGTTTCGCCCAGGCCGACCATCAGGCCGGACTTGGTCGGCACCTCCGGGTGACGGGCCTTGAACTGCTTCAGCAGCTGCAGCGAGTAGGCGTAGTCCGAGCCCGGCCGGGCCTGCTTGTAGAGCCGCGGCACGGTCTCGAGATTGTGGTTCATGACGTCCGGCGGCGCCTGGTCGAAGATCTCGAGCGCGATCTCCATGCGGCCGCGGAAGTCCGGCACCAGCACCTCGATGCGGGTCTGCGGCGAGGCGTCACGGGTCTCGCGGATGCAATCGACGAAATGCTGGGCCCCGCCGTCGCGCAGATCGTCCCGGTCCACCGAGGTGATCACGACGTAGTTGAGTCGCATCGCGGCGATGGTGCCGGCCAGTTCGGCCGGTTCGCCGGCATTGAGCGGCTCCGGCCGGCCGTGGCCGACGTCGCAGAACGGGCAGCGGCGGGTGCAGATGTCGCCCATGATCATGAACGTGGCCGTGCCCTTGCCGAAGCACTCGTGGATGTTCGGGCAAGAGGCTTCCTCGCACACGGTGTGCAGCTTGCGGTCGCGCAGCGTGGCCTTGATCTCGTTGAAGCGCTCGACCTCCTCGCCGGCCCCCAGCTTGATGCGGATCCACTCCGGCTTCTTCAGCCGCTCGGCCGGGACGATCTTGATCGGGATGCGGGCCGTTTTCTCGGCGCCACGCTGCTTGCGGGACGGGCCTTCCATGGTCTTACTCCGTATTCTCTCTGTCGGCGCGGGGCTCAGCCCTCGACGCGGGTGGACGGGAATTGCAGCAGCAACTGCCCGAGCAGGCGGTCGGCCACCGTATCGACTTCGTCCGTTACGCCGAAGTCCTTGAGTTGTATGGTTTTCAGCCCACTATAGCCGCAGGGGTTGATGCAGGTAAATGGGGCAAGATCCATATCGACGTTGAGGGCCAATCCGTGGTAGGAGCAGCCGTTCCTGACCCGCAGGCCGAGCGCGGCGATCTTGTCTTCGCCGATGTACACGCCCGGCGCGCCGGCCTTGCGCTGCGCCGCCAGGCCGTAACCGGCCAGGCAGTCGATCAGGGCCTGCTCGATCCGCTGCACCATTTCGCGCACCTTCAGATTGCGCCGCCTGAGGTCGAGCATCAGGTAGCCGACGACCTGCCCCGGCCCGTGATAGGTGATCTGGCCGCCGCGATCGATCTTGACCAGCGGAATGTCGGTCTCGCGCAGCAGGTGCTCGGGCTTGCCGGCCTGGCCCAGCGTATAGGTCGGCGGGTGCTGGACCAGCCAGCATTCGTCCGGACTGTCCCCCGCCCGGCTCGCGGTGTACTCCTGCATCGCCCGCCACGTCGGCTCGTAGGGCACCAGCCCCAGCCGGCGCACCACCAGCGGGGGCGCGAGGGGCGGCTGGGCTGCGCTCAAAGCACCACCTTGACCAGCGGATGCGAGGACAGCTCGCGGTACAGCGCGTCGAGTTGCTGCTGCGAGGTGGCGCGCACGGTGCAGGTCAACGACAGGTAGTTGCCCTTGCTGGACGGCCGCATCTCCATCGTGCCGCCGTCGAAATCGGGCGCATGGCGCAGCACCACCTGCAGGATCACTTGCGCGAAATCGTCACTGCGCACGCCCATCACCTTGATCGGGAAGTCGCTCGGAAACTCGATCAGCGATTCCTCGCCCGGTTCAGCCATTGCGCATCACCTCCCGCTTGAACTCCTGGTACCAGTCGTACATCCGGCACGCCAGCGGCCCGGGCCGGCCATCGCCGACCGGTTTGTCGTCGAGGCGCGTGCCCGGCAGCACCTCCTTGGTCGAGGAGGTCATCCAGATCTCGTCGGCGCTGCGCAGCTCGTCGGCCAGGATCTCGCGCACCTGGTGGGGCTGGCCGTGGGCGGCGGCCAGCTCCAGCACCACGTCGTAGGTGATGCCGGGCAGCATCAGGTGGCTCTTCGGTGGAGCCAGCACGACGCCGTCGCGGACGATGAAGATGTTCGAAGCCGAGCCCTCGGTCAGGAAACCGTCGCGCAGCAGGATCGTCTCGATGCAGCCGGCCTTGGCGGCCCGCTGGCGCAGCAGGCAGTTGGCCAGCAGCGCGGTGGTCTTCAGATCGCAGCGCAACCAGCGGAAATCGGCCGCGGTCACCGCGGCGACGCCTTGTGCGCGCTGCTCGTCGGGCACCGTCAGCAGAGGCTCGCTCATCATGAACACGGTCGGCGCGACACCTGCCGGAAAGGCGTGGTTGCGGCGCGCGTCGGCGCCGCGCGTGACCTGCAGGTAGATCGACTGGTCCTCCCACTCCGGGTTGCGGGCGACCAGTTCCAGGATCAGCGTCGTCCACTGCTGCTCGGCGTGGGGATCGGCCATCTCCAGCGCCGCCAGCGTGTTGCGCAGCCGCGCCAGGTGCTCGCCGAGCCGGAACGGCCGGCGCGAATAGACCGGGATCACCTCGTAGGCGCCATCGCCGAACAGGAAGCCGCGGTCCATCGGCGAGACACGGGCCTCGTCGAGCGGAAGGAAGCGGCCATCCAGGTAACAGACCGGGCTCATCGGCGTCTCACAGGCTCTTGATCCACAGCCGCAGCGCATCCCAGCTGCGGCCGAACCAGCCGGCCAGCGGCACGTCCTGCAGCGCCACCACCGGGTATTCGCCGAGCAGCTTGCCGTCCAGCGAGATGCGCAGCGTCGCCACCTGCTGGCCCTTCTGGATCGGCGCCGTCACCGGCTGCAGGCTGGCCAGGTCGAACTTCAGATTGGCGGCCTGATCCTTCGGCACCGACATCACGAAGTCGTTCAGGAAACCCGCCGGCAGCGTGTCGGCCTCGCCCTTCCAGACCGGCAGCGAGGACACCGGCTTGCCGGCCTCGTACAGCCGCACCGTGTCGTAGAACAGGAAGCCGTGGTTGAGCAGCTTGAGCGACTCCTCGGCCCGGCTGGCCTCGCTGCTGGCGCCGGTCAGCACCGAGATCAGGCGCCGTTCACCGCGCTTGGCCGAGGCGATCAGGCAGTAGCCGGCGCTGTCGGTGTGGCCGGTCTTGACGCCGTCCACGGTCGGGTCGAGCCACAACAGCCGGTTGCGGTTGGGCTGGCGGATGCCGTTGTAGGTGAACTCCTTCTGCGAGTAGGTCGGGTAGTACTGCGGAAAGTCGCGCACGATCGCCGCCGTCAGCAGTCCCAGGTCGCGCGCCGTGGTCAGGTGCTGCGGGTGCGGCAGGCCGGTGGCGTTCTCGAAATGGGTGTCCTTCATGCCGAGCCGTTCGGCCTCGCGGTTCATCAGTTGGACAAAGCCTTCCTCGGAGCCGGCGATCAGTTCGGCTAGCGCGACGCAGGCGTCGTTGCCGGACTGCACGATCATGCCCTGCACGAGTTGCTGCACGGTCACCGGCCGGCGCGGCTCGATGAACATCCGCGAGCCGATCATCTTCCAGGCCTTTTCCGACACCTGCACCTGCTGGTCGGGCGTGATGCGGCCCTCTTTCAGCGCGGCGAAAGTCAGGTAGGCGGTCATCAGCTTGGTCAGCGAAGCTGGCTCGATGCGCTTCGCCGAGTCGTGCTCGACCAGCGCCTGGCCGGTCGCGTAGTCGAGCAGGAGCCAGGTTTCGGCGGCGATCTGCGGCGGCGCGGAAGCTTGGCCGAAGGACAGCTGGGCGAACAGGAACAGGGTCAGGAAAGTCAGGAGGCGCATGGGTGGAGCTTCGCTTGCGGCAGGATGAAAAGTGGGAACGGCGGCTGGCGCCCCGTCGCGACCGGCGCGGCGGGGCTCGGTGTTCAACGGCTCACGACGAAGGGCTTCAGCTTCAGCACGGCACCGACCCGATCGGCATCGGCGCGGGCTTCCTCCACCGTAGCATAGGGGCCCAGATGGAGTCTAAAACGCAGTCCGAGCGGCACCACTTGCAGACGCTCGACCGGCTCGCCGAGTTCCCCGGCTGCCATGTCGCGGAAGTCCTCGGCGTTGGCGCGGCTGGTGAAGGCACCGAGCTGGATGAAGTGCTGCGGCGCGGCGCCCGCTTCGGCGGCGGACGACGCGTCGGCCACGGCCGCGGACGCGGCGGGCGCCCCATCGCCGGCGGTCGCTTCGGCCCCGCTCGCAGCCGCTTCGGCCGGATCGGCCGCGCCCGGCGGCGGCTCGCCGGCGGTCTGCGCCGCGGCCGGCGGAATCGACAGCAGCGGCGGCGGCAAGGCCTCGATCGGCGCCGCCTCGGGCAGCTCCGGCACCGCGACGGCGGCCGTCTCGACCACCGGCGCGCCCGGCTGGCGCAGCGGCCGGACCGGCCGCCCCTCGGCCATCTGCACTTCCTCCCCCGGCACGATGGCGGTCACCTCGACCCGGGCGCTGCCCTTCTCGATGTAGCCGAGCTTGTAGGCCGCCGTGTAGGACAGATCGATGACGCGGCCGCGCAGGAACGGCCCCCGGTCGTTGATCCGCACGACGACGCTGCGGCCGTTGTCCAGGTTGGTGACCCGCGCATAGCTGGGGATCGGCAGCGTCGGATGCGCCGCGGTCATCTTGTACATGTCGTAGGGCTCGCCGCTGGCGGTGCGCTTGCCGTGGAACTTGCGCCCGTACCAGCTGGCCTTGCCGCGCTGGCTGAAGGGCTTGACGCTGGTGGCCGGCGTGAAGCGCTGGCCGAGCGCCTGGTAGGGCCGGTTGGCGTAGCGGTGCAGCGGCTCCTCGCGCGGCACCGCGTCGGGCACCGAAGCCAGGTCGGCCGGCGGGTCGGCATGCGGGCCGTCGTCCTGGTAGTAGCCGCCCGGCCGCTCGTCCGGCGCGCGGCCGGCGCTGTCGGCCACCATCGGCGTCGAGCCGCAGCCTGCCAGCAGCAGCGTCAGCGCGGACAGCAGGGCCGGCAGCAGCCCGCTTCGGAAGGGATTCGAGAGCATCGTCAGATCCTCATTTCTGCGACAGGAAACGCGCCCGCTGGACGCTCATCAGGATGCCGAGACCCAGGCACAGCGTGACCAGCGCGGTACCGCCGTAGCTGATGAAGGGCAGCGGTACGCCCACCACCGGCAGGATGCCGCTGACCATGCCCATGTTCACGAACGCGTAGGTGAAGAAGATCATGCTGATCGACCCGGCCAGCAGCCGGGAGGACAGGGTCGGGCCGCCCATCGCGATGACGAAGCCGCGGGCGATCAAGGCCATGTACAGTAGCACCAGCAGGCCGGCGCCGACGAAACCGAGTTCCTCGCCCAGCACCGCGAAGATGAAGTCCGTATGGCGCTCCGGGATGAAGGCCAGGTGGGTCTGGGTGCCGTCGCGCCAGCCCTTGCCGGCGAGGCCGCCGGAGCCGATCGCGATCGTCGACTGGATGATGTGGAAACCCTTGCCGAGCGGATCCGAGGTCGGATCCAGCAGCGTGCAGACACGATTCTTCTGGTAGCCGTGCAGCACCACCCAATCCACCTCCGGCTGGCAGATGCGGTCGCCGAAGCCGACGATGGTACCGATGCCGACGATGCCCGCCAGCGCCACCGGCGCGATCAGCTTCCACGACAGGCCGGCGAAGAACAGCACGTAGAAGCCGGCGGCGGCGACCAGCAGCGCGGTGCCCAGGTCGGGCTGGCGCACGATCAGCGCGACCGGCAGCAGCAGCAGCACCGCCGCGACGACGAAGTCGCGCGCGCCGATCGCCCCCTCGCGGTGGTGGAAGTACCAGGCCAGCATCAGCGGCACCGCGATCTTCATGATCTCGGACGGCTGGATGCGCGAGATGCCGATGTTCAGCCAGCGCTGGGCGCCTTTCGAGGTCTCGCCGAACAAGGCCACCGCCAGCAGCAGCAGCACGCCGATCAGGTAGGCCGGCACCGCCAGCGCCAGGATGCGCTGCACCGGCATGCGGGCGGCGATCCACATCACCGCCACCGCGACGGCGGAATTGATCATCTGGGCGTCCATCCGCGCCGGCGAGGCGCTCGCCATCAGCACGAAGGCGTAGCCGAGCAGCAGGCACAACAACACCAGCAGGATCGGGTCGAGCGGCTCCAGCAGCAGGACCAGCAGCCGGCGCGGATCGAAGCGGCGCCCGGTCATTCGACGGCCCCGCTGGCGACGGGCGGCGACGGCGCCTCGGCCTCGCCCTCGTCGCTGGCGTCCTCGTCGGCCGCCGCCGGCTGATCCGGCGCGACGCCGAGCAGGTAGTAGTCCAGCACCTGGCGCGCGATCGGCGCGGCGGCCTGCGAACCGAAGCCGCCGTTCTCGACCAGCACCGCCAGCGCGATGGCGGGCCGCTCCACCGGCGCGAACGCGATGTACAGCGAATGATCGCGCAGGCGCTCGCGCACGTCCTTCTCGCGGTAGGTGGCGCCGCGCAGCGAGAACACCTGGGCGGTGCCGGTCTTGCCGGCGACGCGGTACGGCGCGTCCTTGAACGCGCGGCGGCCGGTGCCCTCCAGGTTCACCCCTTCCATCGCGTACTTGATGAAGGCCACGTCCTCTTTCTTCAGCGGCAGCCGGGTCAGCGGCTCCGGCTCGATGACGCGGCGGGCGCCGCTGCGCACGTCCTCGACGTAATGCACCAGGTGCGGCCGGAAGCGAACGCCGTCGGCGGCCAGCGTCGCCACCGCACTGGCCAGCTGGATCGGCGTGTAGGCGTTGTAGCCCTGGCCGATGCCGACCGAGATGGTCTCGCCGGCGAACCACTTCTGCTGTCCGGCGCGGCGGAAGCGCCTGCGCTTCCACTCCGGCGACGGCAGCACGCCGTTCGCCTCGCCCTCCAGGTCCACGCCGGTCTTGCTGCCGAAGCCGAAGCCGCCCATGAAGTCTGCGATCTGCTCGATACCGAGATCGGCGGCGAGGCGGTAATAGTAGGTGTTGCAGGAAAAGGCGATCGACTTGTACATGTCCACCACGCCATGGCCGCCGACCTTGTCGTCGCGGAAGCGGTGGCCGCCGAAATCGAAGTAACCCGGATCGACGATCACCTGTTCCGGCGTGCGCTTGCCATTGGTCAGCGCGGCCAGCGCCATGAAGGGCTTGAACGTCGAGCCCGGCGGATTGGCGCTGGACAGGGCGCGGTTCAGCAGCGGGTGATCGGGTGAATTGTTCAGCTCGTTCCAGTCCTGGGTCGAGATGCCATCGACGAACAGGTTCGGATCGTAGTTCGGCGCCGACACCAGCGCCAGGATGCCGCCGCTGGAAGGATCGATCGCCACCAGCGCGCCGCGCCGGTCGCCGAAGGCCTGCTCGGCCACCCGCTGCAGGCCGCGGTCCAGCGTCAGCACCAGGTTGTTGCCCGGCACCGGCGGCGTGCGGCGCAACTGGCGCACCGCGCGGCCGCCGGCATCCACCTCGACCTCCTCGAAGCCGGTGATGCCGTGCAACTCGTCCTCGTAGCTCTGTTCCAGGCCGACCTTGCCGATGTGTTCGGTGCCGCGGTAGTTGGCCTCCGCCTCGCGCTCGGCGATACGCTCCAGCTCGCGCTCGTTGATGCGGCCGATGTAGCCGATCACGTGAGCCGCCATGCTGCCGTTCGGGTAGTCGCGGAACAGCCGCGCCTTGACCTCGACGCCGGAGAATTCGTAGCGCCGCGCGACGAAACGCGCCACCTCCTCGTCGCTGAGGCGGCTCCGGATCGGCACGCTATCGAAGTTGCGGCTCTCCTCGACGATCTTGCGAAAGCGCCGCCGGTCGCGCGGCGTGATCTCGACCACCGCCTGCAGCCGGTCGAACAGCGCGTCGGCCTGGCGGAAATGGGTCGGCGCGATCTCCAGCGTGTAGGCCGCGTAGTTGCGCGCCAGCACTTCGCCGTCGCGGTCGACGATCAGACCACGGTTGGGCGAGATCGGCACCAGCGCGATGCGATTGTCTTCGGCACGGGTGTGGTAGTAGTCGTAGCGGCTGATCTGCAGCCAGCCGAAGCGTGCCACCAGCAGCGCGAAGCACAGCAGCACGAAACCGCCGGCCACCAGCAGGCGGGCGCGAAATTTCTGCAGTTCCTTTTCCGGCGCGTCGAAGCTCATCTGGCGTGCGATTCCACTCCCGCCCGTCAGATCGGCCGGTTGTCGTCGCGCTCGACCGGGCGGAACTGCGGGAACAGCAGCACGAAGTGCAGCGGCACCCACAACAGCACGGCCGTGAAGCTGCCGGTGAAATACCACCAGCCGGGGAATTCGGCGCCGGCCAGCATCCTGACCACCACCATCACGACGTGCATCAGCAGCAACAGCGGCAGGATGTGCAGCGCCTGTTCGAGCGGCGAGAACCACAGCACGCGGCGCGACAAGGCATTGGCGCCGTAGCACAGCAGCACGTAGGCCAGCGCGTGCTGGCCGAGCGCGGCGCCATGGCCGACGTCCACCAGCAATCCGCACAGGAAGCCGGTGCCGAGGCTCACCCGCAGCGGCTCGCGCACGCTCCAGAAGGCCAGCACCAGCGCCAGCCAGTCGGGCACGCCGGGCAGGTGACCGGTCGGGATGAGCGTCAAGGCGAAGGCCACCAGCAGCGACAGGTAGAGATACCAGAGCTTGACCGGCTGCAGGATGCGTTGGCTACGGTTGGTCGGCTGCATCAGGGCTTCCCCGCGGATTCGGCCGGCGGCCGGTCGCCCATCGGCGGCGGCGGCGGTGTCTGGCGCCCCATCACCAGCACCTGGGTGCTGCGCTCGACGCCGCCCACCGGCACGCAGTAGATGCGGGCGAAGGCCTGGCTGTCGCGGTCGACCCGGATCACCTTGGCGACCGGCAGGCCCGGCAGATAGAGTCCATCCAGACCCGAGGTGAGCAGCGTGTCGCCGGCCCGCACGTCGGCGCTGGCCTGCAGGTAGCGCAGCTCGAGCTGGCCGGCACCGGCGCCGAACACCACGCCGCGCAAGCCGTTGCGCTGCACCGCGATCGGGATCGCCTGCTCCTTGTCGGTGAGCAGCGTGACCTCGGCCTGGATCGGGTGCAGGCGCGTCACCTGGCCGATCACGCCGCGTTCGTCCACCACCGCGTCGCCGAGGCGGATGCCGTGGGTCGAGCCGCGGTCGAGGATGACCTTGCGCGAGAACGGATCGTGCGCCGCGTACATGACGTCGGCCGCCACCGAGCGGGCCGGCAATTCTCCGCGCATGCCGAGCAGGACGCGCAGCCGCGCGTTTTCCCGCGCCAGTTCCTCGTGCCGCATCAATTGCTCGGCCATGCGCAGCTGCTGGCGGCGCAGCAGCGCGTTTTCCTGCTGCACCTTGGCCAGCGTGGCGAAATAGGTGGCGGCGTTCAACACCAGGTCGGCCGGCGTCGCGGCGGCCCGCTCGACCGGGTAGAGCACGACCGCGACGGTCTGGCGCATCAGCTCCAGGTAACGGAACTTGAGATCGGTCACGAGCAGCGCCAGCGCCGCGGACACATACAGCAGCAGCCGGACCGTCGGCGTCGGGCCGCGCTTGAAGATGGGCGGTGTGTTGTGTCCGATCAGAGACATGCAGGGTTAACGAAAAAGCGGCCGCCCGGAAAACCTCGCGGCCGCAGCTCGGAGACGCATCGGCTACTCGGAGGTGAAGATGGAACCCAGCTTGTCCATCTTCTCCAGCGCCATGCCCGACCCCCGCGCGACGCAGGTCAGCGGATCCTCCGCGACGATCACCGGCAGGCCGGTCTCCTCCATCAGCAGGCGGTCCAGATCGCGCAGCAGCGCGCCGCCGCCGGTCAGCACCATGCCCCGCTCGGCGATGTCGGCGCCCAGCTCGGGCGGCGTCTGCTCCAGCGCGATCTTGACCGCCGAGACGATCTGGTTGAGCGGCTCGGCCAGCGCCTCGAGGATCTCGTTGGACGAGATCGTGAAGCTGCGCGGGATGCCCTCGGCCAGGTTGCGGCCCTTGACTTCGATCTCCTTCACTTCCGAGCCCGGGAAGGCCGAGCCGATCTCGGTCTTGATGTTCTCGGCGGTGGTGTCGCCGATCAGCATGCCGTAGTTGCGGCGGATGTAATTGACGATCGCCTCGTCGAACTTGTCGCCGCCGACCCGTACCGAGCCGGAATAGACCATGCCGCCGAGCGAGATGACGCCGACCTCGGTGGTGCCGCCGCCGATGTCCACCACCATCGAGCCGGTCGCGTCGGCCACCGGCAGGCCGGCGCCGATCGCCGCCGCCATCGGCTCCTCGATCAGGTAGACGTGGCTCGCGCCGGCCGCCAGCGCGGCGTCGCGGATCGCGCGGCGCTCGACCTGGGTCGAGCCGCAGGGCACGCAGATGATGATGCGCGGGCTGGGCGAGAACAGCCGCGTGTCGTGCACCTTCTTGATGAACTGCTTGATCATCTGCTCGGTGACGACGAAGTCGGCGATCACGCCGTCCTTCATCGGCCGGATCGCGGTGATGTTGCCGGGCGTCTTGCCGAGCATCTGCTTGGCCGCGTAGCCGACCGCCTGGATGGTCTTCTTGGCATTCGGCCCGCCTTCGGTGCGGATCGCGACGACCGAGGGTTCGTCCAGCACGATGCCTTTCGAACGAACGTAGATCAGCGTGTTGGCGGTACCGAGATCAATGGCGAGGTCGTTCGAGAAGTAGGAGCGCAGAAAACCGATCATGGAAAAGCGTTTCCGTTATTCCGGGGAAGGAACGAGGAGAGATAAACGAGTATGATAACCTACAAACCCTTGTACCCTAAGCAAGTTTGTAAGTCCATGTCGCTCGATATCGATCAGGTCATCCACATCGCCCGTCTGGCGCGCATCGAACTGGCGCCCGGCGAGGCCGAGGATGCGCGCGCCAAGCTGAATGGCATCTTCGAACTGGTCGAGCAGATGCAGGCGGTGGACACCGCCGGCGTCGAGCCGATGTCGCACCCGCAGGAACTGCACCAGCGCCTGCGCGAAGACATGGTAACCGAGCAGGACCGTCACACCGCCTTCCAGCAGGTCGCACCGGCCACCGAGTCGGGCCTCTACCTGGTGCCGCGCGTGATCGAGTAGCCTCCCCGCCAACCCCGCTTCATTTCCGATCCGAACCATGCTGAACGCCAGCCTCCAGGAGCTTGCCGCGGAACTCGCCGACAAGCGGATCTCCAGCGTCGAACTGACCCGGGCCGTGCTCGAGCGCATCGAGGCCGAAAACGGCCGCCTGAACGCCTTCGTGCATGTCGACGCCGAGGGCGCGCTGGCCGCTGCCCGGGCGGCCGACGCGCGCATCGCGGCCGGCCAGGCGGGGCCGCTGACCGGCATCCCGATCGCCCACAAGGACGTCTTCTGCACCGAGGGCCTGCCCACCACCTGCGCATCGAAGATGCTGGCGAGCTTCGTCAGCCCTTATGACGCCCACGTCGTCGGCCAGTTGAAGAAGGCCGGCACGGTGATGGTCGGCAAGACCAACATGGACGAGTTCGCGATGGGCTCGTCGAACGAGAACTCCCATTTCGGCCCGGCGCGCAACCCGTGGGACACCGGCCGCGTGCCCGGCGGCTCGTCGGGCGGCTCGGCGGCGGCGGTCGCCGCCGGCCTGGTGCCGGTGGCGACCGGCACCGACACCGGCGGCTCGGTACGCCAGCCGGCCTCGTTCTGCGGCGTCACCGGCATCAAGCCGACCTACGGCGTGGTGTCGCGCTACGGCATGATCGCCTATGCCTCCTCGCTCGATCAGGGCGGCGTGCTGGCCCGCAGCGCGGCCGACTGCGCGCCGGTGCTGTCGGCGATGGCCGGCTTCGACCC
>JBNLET010000019.1:0-13403 GCA_050305135.1 Rhodocyclaceae bacterium
CCCTACGAATCCGTCCGAAGCGTGTTTCCCCGGGTAGGGCCGGCTTCAGCCGGCCTCGGACGGCCGATACGTGCCAGTTCCACACTGCTCGCAACACGACGCTAGTCGTCCACGCCCGGCGTGCTCGCCGCGCCACGACCCTGGATCAGGCAGCCGCCGGGCAGCAGTTCGATCACCTCGGGGTTTTCGAGCACGTGCTCGAGATTGCGGTGGGCGATGCGGGCGTGCTCGCGCATCAGCGCCTCGGCGCGCCCGCCCTCGCGCTGCGCGATCGCCTCCAGCACCGCCGCGTGCTGCGCGTTGGCGATCGTCAGCGTGCGGACCGCATCGCGCGAGGCGGCCTGCACCTGGACGAAGCCGTTGGCCGAGGCGAACGGCAGCGCGTTGGCGCGCGCCACCTGCCGCTCGACCACCTCGCTGCCGCAGGCGCCGGCGAGCAGCGCGTGGAAACGGGTGTTGGCCCCGACATAGGCGGCAAAGCGCACCTCGTCGAGCTCGCCGCCGGCCAGCAGCACCTCGATTTCGTCCACGCAGGCCTGCATCGCTGCCAGGGCCGCGCGCTCCGCGCCGCGCTCGGCGGCCATGCGCGCCGCCAGCCCCTCCATCACGCCGCGCACCTCGATCGCGTCGCGGATCTCGGCCACCGAGAACGCGCGCACGCGAAACCCGCCCGAGCGGATCGGCTCGATCAGCCCTTCCTCCTGCAGGCGGATCAACGCCGTCCGGATCGGGGTACGGGAAATGCCGGTGGCCTCGGCGACCGCCGGCTCGGCGATCCTGCGGCCGGCCGGCAGCGCACCGGACAGGATCATTTCGCGCAATCTGAGCAGGGCTCTGACGGTCTGCGAACTGCCGTCCTCACCCTTCGTGCTGGCGTCCTGCATCATTTCGGCTCTCTCTTCGGGACCGGGCGACGCGCCCGGCTTGTATACATTTTCTATGAGAACAGAGCCGACACGGCAAGAACAAGTAGTGTCTACGCGATATCTGTATACACGATTGAGTTATATCGGGAACGCAACGGCGGCTCAGCCGGCGTCGGCCTCGAGCTTCCTGATGCGGTAGGCCATGCGCGAGCGCGTCAGGCCGAGCAGCCTGGCGGCGGCCGAGACATTGCCCTCGGCCTTGTCGACGGCGGCGCGCACCAGCTGCGCCTCGAGCGCGTCGAGCGACGGCCCGTCGCCGCCCGGCGGGGCGAACTGGTGGAAGCGCTCCAGCAGCTCGACGCCCTCGGCGGCGCCGGTGGCGGGCTGGCGGTCGAGCCGGCCGCCCTCGCCGATCGAGTACAGCATTTCGCGCGCGGCATCCTCGTCGCGCAGGATGTGGGGCAGGTCGATCACGCCGTCGTCGTCGGCCACGATCACGCCGCGTTCGACCAGGTTCTGCAGTTCGCGCACGTTGCCCGGGAAACGGTAGTTCAACAGCGCCCGCACCACCCGCGGCGTGAAGCCGCGCACGCTGCGGCCGTGCAGCTCGTTGTAGTGGCGCAGGAAGTGGTTCAGCAGCAGCGGGATGTCCTCGCGCCGCTCGCGCAGCGGCGGCAGCTTCACCGGGAAGACGTTCAGGCGGTAGAACAGGTCTTCGCGGAAGCGCCCTTCGGCGACCGCCTTGCGCAAGTCCTCGTTGGTGGCGGCGACGACGCGCACATCGACGCGCGTGCTGCGGATGCCGCCGACCCGTTCGATCATGCCCTCCTGCAGCGCACGCAGGAGCTTGCCCTGCGAGGTCAGGCTCAGGCAGCCGATCTCGTCGAGGAACAGCGTGCCGCCGTCGGCCCGCTCGAAACGACCTGGGCGCGAGCTGACCGCACCGGTGTAGGCGCCGCGCTCGACGCCGAACAGCTCGGATTCGACCAGGTTCTCGGGAATCGCGGCGCAGTTGACCGAGACGAAGGACTCCGTGGCGCGCGGGCTGATGGTGTGCAGCATCTGCGCGAACAACTCCTTGCCGACGCCCGATTCGCCGACGAACAACACCGTGGCGCGGGTCGGGGCGACCCGGCGCAGCATCTGCGCCGCCGCGTTGAAGGCCGACGAGACGCCTACCAGCCGGCGATCGGCGAGCGGCGGCAGCTCGCCGGCGCGGTCCGGCAGCAGCGCCGCCTCGACCGCCGAGCCGGACGGATGCGCGACGCCGGCGAAGCCTTCGGCGTTCAGGTAGCGCAGGTCTTCGCCGACGTCGCCCCATTCGTCCGCGGTGCGGCCGACGACGCGGCACACCTCGTAGCCCATCGAGCGGCACTCGACCTCGCGGAAGATCGTCAGCTTGCCGAGCAAGGTGGTGACGTAGCCCATCGCGTAGCCGAGCTGCATCCAGCACACCGGTTCGGTGCCGACGCCGTAGGCCGCCACGTGCTGGTCCACCTCGCTCGAGTGGTGCCAGATGAATTCGCCGTCATAGGTGCCGCGCGGCGGATCGAATTCGAGCTTGACCACCTCGACCTTGACCACGCCCTCGAGCGAGTGCAGCCGGGTGCCGGCGACGAAGATCGCCGCCGGATCGGCGTCCACCCAGCGCTCGCGCACCAGTTGGGCGTCGTTCACGCCGGACACGTAGCCGACCCTGGTCAGCAGGCCGCGCGCGCGCTCCAGCCCGAGCCGCTCGATCAGCTCGCGCCGCAGCGCGCCGAGGCTGCTGTTGTGGACCAGCACCATGCGCTGGTCGTCGAGCCAGATTCGGCCATCGCCGGGCGAGAAGAACAGGCATTCGGTCAGGTCCTGGATCGTCGGCCCGGCGTCGGCGCTGAGCTTGCTGCCGTCGCCGGCGGGCAGCGCGGATTCGCGCACTCGATTGACCTCGGCCAGGGATACACGTCGTTCGCTCATTCGCGCGCCTCGGCTGACTTGACAAATTTGTTCACCCAGCTTCGCGCAATTGACAAATTTGTCAAGTCAGCCGATCCGCTATGCCGATATTGCATCGCACCGGCCGGCCCCATGCCAGACCAGTAGGCTCGCCCGGCTCAAGCCGTCGCGCCGATACCGCGGCGCAAGGTGCGCGGCGCCGCCACGCGCTGGCATGCCGCTTGCCAAAGCGCAGCGGCGGGATGGCAGCGGCGGTGCGCGGCCGATCCCGCTGCAACAGATGCCGGGCACCGGCCGAGATATTTCACTTCGTCTGTGCTCGATATTTTTCATGCCGAATTTTTATAGCTGATAGCGATCGTCCGATCTGTCGCCACTGTGGACCCGGCACGAGAATTCGCAGCAACCAAGCCCGCCTCGCCGACACCTGGCAAGGCGGAAACGACGAAGGAGACACTGTCTTGGATTCGAAAGTTGGCGGCCTGCTGGCCGCAGCCCCCTGGAGCGGACGGATCTTCAACGGCCGCTGGGAGACCCCCACCGGCGGCCGGCAGGCCGTCGTCGAGCCGGCCACCGGCAAGCCGCTGACGGAGACCGGCATGGCCAACGCGGCCGACGTCTCGATGGCCTGCCGCAGCGCGTCCGAGGCGCAGGCCGCCTGGGCCGCCAGCGAGCCGCGCGACAAGGCCCGCATCTTCCTCGCCGCGGCCGCGGCGATCGAAGCCGATGCCGAGGCGCTGGCGCTCCACATCGCCCGCGAAACCGGCGGCATCCTGCCCAAGGCACAGCACGAGGTGCGCGAGGCGACCTTCATCCTGCAGCGCGCCGCCGCGATGGCGGTGGCCGAGCGGGGCGTGGTGCTGCCGTCCGCGTCCGGCCGCCTGTCCTACGCGCGGCGCGTACCGCACGGCGTGGTGGGCGTCATCTCGCCGTTCAACTTCCCGCTCATCCTGTCGATCCGCGCCGTCGCACCGGCGCTGGCGGCCGGCAACGCGGTGGTGCTGAAGCCCGATCCGCGCACGCCGGTCAGCGGCGGCTTCATCATCGCGCTGGCGCTGCAGCGGGCGGGCCTGCCGGAAGGCGTGCTGCAGGTGCTGCCGGGTGGCGCCGATGCCGGCGAAGCGCTGTGCACCGACCCGCACGTACGCATGATCGCGTTCACCGGCTCGACCAACATCGGCCGCCGGGTCGGCGAGCTGGCCGGCAAGCACCTCAAGAAGGTGGCGCTGGAGCTCGGCGGCAAGAACGCGCTGATCGTGCTCGAGGACGCCGACCTGGATCTGGCCGCCAGTTGCGCGGCCTGGGGGGCCTGGCTGCACCAGGGGCAGATCTGCATGGCCTCGGGCAGGATCCTCGCCCACGCCTCAATCGCCGCCGAGCTGACCGCCAGGCTGGTCGACAAGGCCCGCAACATGCCGGTCGGCGATCCGGCCGGCGGCCAGGTCGCGCTCGGTCCGCTGATCAACGAACAGCAGTGCCGGCGCGTCGCCTCGATCGTTGTCGACAGCGTCGCCGCCGGCGCCACGCTGGAGACCGGCGGCAGCGCCGACGGCGCGTTCTACTCGCCCACCGTGCTGTCGGGCGTGACGCGCAGGATGCGGGCCTTCCGCGAGGAGTTCTTCGGCCCGGTGGCGAGCGTGATCGCCTTCGACAGCGACGAGGAAGCGGTCGAGCTGGCCAACGAAGGCGAATACGGCTTGTCGGCGGCCGTGATCTCGCGCGACGTGGGTCGCGCGATGGCGATCGGCGACCGGCTGCGCACCGGCCTGCTGCACATCAACGACCAGACCGTCGCCGACGAGTGCGTCAACCCGTTCGGCGGCTGCGGCGACTCCGGCAACGGCGGCAGCGTCGGCGGCCCGGCCGACTGGGACGAGTTCTCCCACTGGCAATGGGTCACCGTCAGGCGCGAACCGCCGCAGTACCCGTTCTGAAGCCGCATTCCATCCGCAAGAAAGACGACGGCCTGGCGCTAGGCCAAGGCCGCGGCACCCACATCACGGAGGCACCATGAAACATCCTCAGTGGAGACGTTCGGCGCTCGCGACGGCCCTCGCCGCCGCCTCGGCATCCCTCTGCTTCGCGCCGTCGGCACACGCGTTCAAGTTCGACACCGGCAACCCGGACCTGCGCATGCGCTGGGACAACACCCTCAAGTACAGCGCCGCGTTCCGCGTCAAGGACCGCTCCGACCTGCTGGTGGCCGACGTCAACTACGACGACGGCGACCGCAACTTCGACAAGGGTCTGATCTCGAACCGGTTCGACTGGCTGACCGAGTTCGACCTGCGCTACAAGAACGTCGGCGCCCGCGTCAGCGGCGCGGCCTGGTACGACACCATCTACAACCAGTCGAACGACAACGACTCGCCGTTCACGAACAACGGCACGCAGCAGGATTTCGACGAGTTCGCCGACGACACGCGCGAGCTGCACGGCCGCAACGCCGAGCTGCTGGACGCCTTCGTGTTCGGCAACTTCGACCTCGGCAGCATGCGCGCCAACCTGCGCCTCGGCCAGCACTCGCTGGTGTATGGCGAGACGCTGTTCTTCGGCGCCAACGGCATCGCCGACGCGCAGGGCCCGATCGACCTGGTCAAGCTGCTGACCGTGCCGAGCTCGCAGTTCAAGGAAGTGCTGCGGCCGGTGCCGCAGGTCTCCGGCACGCTGCAGATCCGGCCGGGCCTGTCGCTCGGCGCCTACTACCAGTTCCGCTGGGACGAGACCAAGATCCCGGGCGTCGGCAGCTACCTGTCGAACATCGACTGGGCCGGCGAAGGCACCCAGTCGCTGCTCGCCGGGCCGGGCGTGCTGTGGAACGAGATCGACGACGTGGAGCCGGACGACAACGGCCAGGGCGGCCTGCAACTGCGCTGGTCGCCGGAAGGCAGCGACTTCGAGTACGGCATCTACTTCGCCCGCTACCACGCCAAGACGCCGTCGAGCTTCTACTTCGATCCGGTCGGCGGCACGATCCGCACCGTCTATGGCGAAGGCATCCGCACCTTCGGCGCCAGCGCCACCACCTCGATCGGCCAGCTGAACCTGGCGGCCGAGGCCTCGATCCGCCACAACGCGCCGCTCAACAGCGATCCGCAGATCGTGCTGGCGGCGCTCGGCGACGTGGCCGACAACAAGGACAACGCGCGCTACGCGATCGGCAAGACCGCCCACGCCAACCTGTCGGGCATCTACGTGCTGCAGCCGAACGCGGTGTGGGACGGCGGCGCCTTCCTGTTCGAGCTGGCCTGGAACCGGCTGCTGTCGATCAGCAGGAACCCGGCCGCGCTCGACCCGGCCACCACGCGCGACGCCTGGGGCGGCCGCATGATCTTCTCGCCGGCCTACTTCCAGGTCCTGCCCGGCCTCGACATCGAGCTGCCGGTCGGCCTCGGCTACAACTTCGCCGGCCGCTCGGCCGCGATCGCCAACTTCAACGGCGGCGCCTCCTACGGCGGCGATTTCAGCCTCGGCCTGAACGGGACCTACCACAACGTCTGGAAGTTCGGCGTCAGCTACGTGCGCTTCGTCGGCGACGAATTCAGCTTCGTCACGCCGCAGAACAGCGCGGCGCCGGTGCTCTCGTTCAAGCAGACGCGCAAGGACCGCGACTTCGTCAGCTTCAACATCCAGCGCACTTTCTGATTCCAAGGAGACATCACCATGAAGATCGCACTGCGAACGATCGCCTCGGCCCTGCTCGTGGCCCTGGCGGCCCAGGGCGCGACGGCCGCGGTGTCGGCCGACGAGGCCGCCAAGCTCGGCAGCACGCTGACGCCGCTGGGCGCCGACAAGAACGGCAACGCCGACGGCAGCATTCCGGCCTGGAGCGGCGCCTACACCGAGGTCGCCGGCGGCTACGAGAACGGCGACCCGCGGCCCGACCCGTTCGCCGCCGAGAAGCCTAAGTTCTCGATCAGCGCGGCCAACGTGGCGCAATACGCCGACAAGCTGAGCGACGGCGTCAAGGCCTTGTTCGCCAAGTACCCGGACTTCCGCCTCGACGTCTATCCGACCCACCGCAGCGGCGGCGCACCGCAGTGGGTCTATGACAACACCCGGAAGAACGCCACCACGGCCAAGCTCGAGGACGAGAACTCGGTCTCCGGCGCCGTCGGCGGCATTCCGTTCCCGATCCCGCAGGACGGCGCCGAGGTCATGATGAACCACCGCCTGTCCTGGACCGGGCAGTCGGTGGATTACGCGCTGCGCACCTTCATCGTCACCGCCGACGGCCGCCGCGCACTGGCCAGCGAGGGCGACGAGCTGCTCCAGTATCCCTACTACATCGACGACGCCTACAAGGGCTATTACCAGCTGGGCCGCTTCATCGTCTCGGGCCCCGGCTCCAAGGCCGGCGAAGCGATCCTGGTGCATTTCTCGGCCGACAAGGACGTGCCGCGCAGCATCTGGCAGTACCTGGTCGGCCAGCGCCGGGTGCGCAAGGCGCCCTCGGTGTCCTACGACACGCCCGACTTCGTGACCTCCGGCGTCGGCCTGTTCGACGAGGCCTTCATGATGTTCGGCCCGATCGACCGCCACCAGTACAAGCTGGTCGGCAAGAAGGAGATGTACATCCCGTACAACAACAACCGCTCGGCGCTGGTCAAGATCGACGAACTGATGGGGCCGAACTTCCTCAATCCCGACCACGTGCGCTGGGAACTGCACCGGGTGTGGGAGGTGGACGCCACGCTGAAGGAAGGCAAGCGCCACTCGGTGCCGAAGCGCAAGTACTACATCGACGAGGACACTTGGCAGATCGTGCTGTTCGACGGCTGGGACGCCAAGGGCGACCTGTGGCGCATGAACTACGCGCTCGGCTACCTGGTGCCCGAGCTGCCGGCCCACGTCACCAACGTGCAATGGGGCGGCTACGACCTGCAGACCGGCGCCTACTACTTCAACGCCGCGATGAACGAGGCCATGCCGCACTACAAGATCAGCGAGCCGAGGCCCGAGGTGCTGTGGAGCCCCGAGGAACTCGCCAACCAGGGCGCACGTTGATCGCAGGGCGGGTTCCGCTCTCGGCTGCAAAGTCGCCTCCCTCCCGACGATGCACGGGAACCCGCCCTGCTCCCCACGCCGAACCACCACGACGGAAAGCCAAATGAACCGACTCATCTTCGCGACGGCCTGCGCCGTCCTCGCCGGCTCGACGGCCGCGGCCGAGGCGCCGGCCAGCCCGGCGGTCCTCGAACGCCCGGCCATGAAGACCTCCCGCGCCGGCCAGATGGCCGCCCTCGCGATCACACGGGCCGGCGACCGGCTGGTCAGCGTCGGCGAAGCCGGCGTGGTGCTGCTGTCCGACGACAACGGCATGAGCTGGCGCCAGGCCGAGGTGCCGGTGGCGCTGTCGCTGACCGCGGTGCAGTTCCTCGACGATCGCACCGGCTATGCCACCGGCCACATGGGGGTGGTGCTGAAGAGCAGCGATGGCGGCGAACACTGGACCCGCCTGATGGACGGCATGCGCGCGGCCGGTCTGACGCTGAAGCGTGCCGAGGCGGTGCGCGCGGCGCTGCCGGCGGACGCCGACGCGGCGCTCGTCAAGCGGGCCGAGCGGGGCGTGCGCGATGCCGAGCTGCTGGTCTCCGACGGCCCCGACAAGCCCTTCCTGGGGCTCCATTTCAGCGACGCCGAGCACGGCTTCGTGTTCGGCGCCTACAACCTGATCCTGCACACCAGCGACGGCGGCAAGAGCTGGACCTCGTGGGCCGACCGCGTCGCCAACCCGCGCGGCCTGCACCTGTACGGCATGGCGGCGGCCGCCGGCCGGCTGTTCCTGGCCGGCGAGCAAGGCCTGCTGCTGCGGGCCGATGCCGGCGGCGATCGCTTCGAAGCGCTCGACTCGCCCTACGAGGGCAGCTATTTCGGCATCGAGGCCGCCGGCGACGTCGTCGTGGCCTACGGCCTGCGCGGCAACGTCTTCCGCTCCGGCGACGGCGGCGACAGCTGGCACAAGGTCGAGTCCGGCGTCACCGCCTCGATCTCGGGCGCCGCGCCGCTGCCCGGCGGCGGACTGGTGCTGCTGAGCCAGCGCGGCGACCTCTTGGTCGGCCGGGATCCGCTCGGCGACTTCGCCGTGCAGCAGGCCGACCCGCCGCTGCCGCTGGCCGGCCTGGCGGTGGCCGGCGACGGCACCGCGGTCGCCGCCAGCCTGGCCGGCGTCCATCGCCTGGCCGGCCTCGAGCCCTAGAGACCAGAACGCCCAACCGGAGAGACAGCCTTGCATTCCGACACCCTCGCCACCCATCCGGTCATCCCTCGCCTGGAGGATTTCGACCGGCGTTCCGGCACGCTGGCCGAGCGGCTGCTGTTTAACAACCGGCTGGTGATCGTCGCCCTGTGCCTGATCGCCAGCGTCATCCTCGGCCTGCAGGCGACCCGCATCGAACTGAACGCCAGCTTCGAGAAGATGATCCCGACCGGCCACCCGTTCATCGCCAACTTCCTCAAGCACCGGGCCGATCTGGCGGGGCTCGGCAACTCGCTGCGCATCGCGGTCGAGGCACGCGACGGCACGATCTTCGACAAGCACTACCTCGACACGCTGGCCAAGATCAACGACGAGGTCTACCTGCTGCCGGGGGTGGACCGCCCCTACATGAAGTCGCTGTGGACGCCGGCCACGCGCTGGATCGCGGTGACCGAAGAGGGCCTGGACGGCGGCACGGTGATTCCCGAGGACTACGACGGCTCGCCGCAGAGCCTCGCCCAGGTGCAGGCCAACGTGCAGCGCTCGGGCGAGATCGGCCAGCTGGTGGCGGCCAACTTCAAGTCCAGCATCCTCTTCGTACCGCTGCTGGACAAGGACCCGAAGACCGGCCAGGACCTCGACTACGCCAACTTCGCGACGCAGCTGGAGAACATCCGCAGCAAGTACCAGGACGAGCACCTCGCGCTGCACATCACCGGCTTCTCGAAGATCGTCGGCGACCTGATCGACGGCCTCAAGCAGGTGCTGTGGTTCTTCGTGCTGGCGGTCGCCATCGTCACCGTGGTGCTGTACTTCTACACCCGTTGCGTGCGCAGCACGCTGCTGGTGATGGGCTGCTCGCTGGTGGCGGTGCTGTGGCAGTTCGGCCTGCTGCGGCTGTTCGGCTACCAGCTCGATCCGTACTCGATCCTGGTGCCCTTCCTGGTGTTCGCGATCGGCGTCTCGCACGGCGCGCAGAAGATGAACGGCATCATGCAAGACATCGGCCGCGGCACGCACCGCGTGGTGGCTGCCCGCTACACCTTCCGCCGCCTGTTCCTGGCCGGCCTGACCGCGCTGCTGGCCGACGCGGTGGGCTTCGCGGTGCTGACCATCATCGACATCCAGGTCATCCAGGACCTGGCCGCGATCGCCAGCATCGGCGTCGCGGTGCTGATCTTCACCAACCTGCTGCTGCTGCCGATCCTGCTCTCCTACACCGGCGTCTCGAAGCTCGCCGCGCAGCGCAGCCTGCGGGCCGAGAACGCGGGCATCGAATCGGCCTCGAAGCTGTTCGCCTTCTTCGGCCTGTTCACGAAGCGCCGCTTCGCGCTGCTGGCGGTGGGCGCCGCGCTGGCGCTGGCGCTCGGCGGCTACCTGGTGAGCCTGCGCCTGCAGGTCGGCGACCTCGACCCGGGCGCGCCCGAGCTGCGGCCGGACTCGCGCTACAACCGCGATTCGGCCTTCATGGTCGAGAACTACGCCGCCAGCGCCGACATCTTCGTCGTCATGGTCCGCACGCCGGAGGACCAATGCACGCGCTACGAGGTGTTGTCCTCGGTACGCGACCTGGGACGCCAGCTGGAGCAGCTGCCGGGCGTCGAATCGGTCAATTCGATGGCCCAGTTGTCGCGCTTCGCGATGGTCGGCTACAACGAAGGCAACTTCAAGTGGCTCGAGCTGATCCCGAACAACGCGGCGCTCGGCGCGGTACAGACCCGCGCGCCGCGCGAGCTCTTCAACCAGGGCTGCTCGCTGCTGTCGCTGTACGTCTATCTGAAGGACCACAAGGCCGAGACGCTGAGCCGCGTCGTGGAGGCGGCGCAGGCCTATGCCGAGAGCCACAGCACCGAGCAGGCCGAGTTCATGCTCGCGGCCGGCAGTGCCGGCATCGAGGCGGCCACCAACATCGTCGTCAAGCAGGCCATGCACGACATGTTGTACTGGGTCTATGGCGCCGTCATCGTGCTGTGCTTCGTCACCTTCCGCTCCTGGCGCGCGGTGGTCGCCGCGGTGCTGCCGCTGATGCTGACCTCGCTGCTGTGCGAGGCGCTGATGGTGGGCCTGGGCATGGGCGTCAAGGTGGCGACGCTGCCGGTCATCGCGCTCGGCGTCGGCATCGGCGTGGACTACGCGTTGTACGTGTTTTTGGTGCTGCTGGCCGGCCAGCGCAACGGCCTGCCGCTGGACGAGGCCTACCACCGCGCGCTGACCTTCACCGGCCGGGTGGTGCTGCTGACCGGCATCACGCTGGCCGCCGCGGTCGCCACCTGGGCCTTCTCGCCAATCAAGTTCCAGGCCGACATGGGCATCCTGCTGGCCTTCATGTTCGTCTGGAACATGCTCGGCGCGCTGATCCTGCTGCCGGCGCTGGCGCACTTCCTGTTGAAAAGCAAGGCGGCCCCGGCCGCAGGCACCACCGAGCTGCCCGCCGCGCGACGGCAGCACGAAGCCGATCCGATCGACAGCGCGACAACCGAAGGACGATTCGATGCTCGATATTCAGCTCCTGAATCTGCTTGAGCAGTCCCGCGCCAGCGGCGTACCCGACCTGGCCGAGGTGCCGACCGAGGCGGCGCGCGAGATCTACTCGGCGATGCTGGCCGCGGGCGACCTGCCGCGCGCCGACGTGGACATCTCGGAGCGCACGATCGAAGGGCCCGGCGGCGCGCTGACGCTGCGCGTCCACCGCCCGCGTGGCAGCGTCGCGGCCCGCGCCGGGGTGCTCTACCTGCACGGCGGCGGCTTCACGGTCGGCCGGCCGAGCGACTACGACGGCGTCTGCAGCACGCTGGCGCACGAGAGCGGCTGCGTGCTGGTGCTGCCGCAGTACCGCCTGGCGCCGGAGCACCCGTTCCCGGCCGCGGTGCACGACGCCTGGGCCGCGCTGCAGTGGCTGGCGCTGCACGGCGGCGACATCGGCGTCGACAGCAGCCGGCTGCTGGTCGCCGGCGACAGCGCCGGGGCCAACCTGGCCACCGTGCTGGCGCTCTCGGCGCGCGATCGCGGCGGACCGAAGCTGCTGCAGCAGACGCTGGTGTATCCGGTGGTCACCGGCATGCCGGGCCAGTTTCCGTCCTACCAGGCCTTCGGCGAGGGCTACACGCTGACCAACCGCTTGATCGAGCGCTGGTGCGGCGGCTACCTGGCGAACGAGGCCGATCGCAGCGATTGGCGCGCCGCGCCGCTGCTGGCTGAAGACCTGTCCGGCCTGCCGCCGACACTGCTGTTGCTGGCCGGCTTCGATCCGCTGCACGACGAGGGCCTCGAATACGCCCGGCGCCTGACCGAGGCCGGCAGCGCGGTCAGCCTGGTGGACTACCCGGGCCTGGCGCACGGCTTCGTCAGCATGGGCGGCGCGGTCGCGACCGCCCGACTGGCCGTCTCGCAACTGGGCGGCGCCTGGCGCCTGGCCGTCGCCACCCCCACACAGGAGCAACGGGCAGCATGAGAATCCTGGCCGCCGTCAGCCGCGCGCCGCGCGCGCCAATGTCGATCGAAACCCTCGAACTGGATGCGCCGCGCGACGGCGAGATCCTGGTGCGCGTCGTCGCCACCGGCGTCTGCCACACCGACATCGTGGTGCGCGACGGCATGCTGCCGACGCCGCTGCCGGCCGTGCTGGGCCACGAGGGCGCCGGCATCGTCGAGCAGGTGGGCAGCCGGGTCGGCAAGGTCGCGCCGGGCGACCACGTGGTGATGAGCTTCGATTCCTGCGGCCATTGCCCGAGCTGCGAGGACGACGCGCCGAGCTACTGCCACGAGTTCTTCCCGCGCAATTTCCTCGCCGACCGCCCGGACGGCAGTTCCACGCTGAGGGGCGGGGACGGCCTCGTGCACAGCAACTTCTTCGGCCAGTCGTCATTCGCGACCCACGCCATCTGCCACGAGCGCAACGTCGTCAAGGTGCCGCGCGAGGCCCGCCTCGAACTGCTCGGCCCGCTCGCCTGCGGCCTGCAGACCGGCGCCGGCGCGGTGTTCGACACGCTGCGCGTCAGGGCCGGCCAGAGCATCGCGGTGTTCGGCTGCGGTTCGGTCGGGCTGGCCGCGCTGATGGCGGCCAAGGTGGCCGGCGCGCGCGAGATCATCGCCATCGACACCCATCCGGCCAGGCTCGATTTCGCCGCCGCCATCGGCGCGACGCTGACCATCGATCCGACCACCACGCCGGCCACCGAAGTGATCCTCGCGCGCACCGGCTACGGCGTCGATCACGCCATCGACACCACCGGCATCGCGGCGGTGATCCGCAACGCGGTGGACAGCCTGGCGCCGCGCGGCACCTGCGGCATGATCGGCGCTTCCGCACCGGGCTCCGAGATCACGCTCGACGAGGTCCATTTCCTGAGCGGCGGCCGGCGCCTGGTCGGCATCGTCGAGGGCGGCTCGCGGCCCGACGA
>JBNLET010000020.1:0-13572 GCA_050305135.1 Rhodocyclaceae bacterium
GCGGGCGGCGCTTCGAGCTGCTCGCGGGTCAGGCCGAGCGATCTGCCGAGCCGGTGGCCGAGACGCTGTGCCTTGTAGCCCCACTCGATCATGCCCTTGCGGATCAGCTTGATGGTGGCCGGATCCTTGGCGGTCAGGAAGGCCATCGCGGCGATCTTGCCGGGATTGAACGAGCGCTTGCCCTCGCGCCGCAGCAGGTTGCGCATCTTGATCGACACGTCGCCGAAGTCGATGTCCACCGGGCACGGCTTCTCGCACTTGTGGCACACCGTGCAGTGGTCGGCCACGTCCTCGAACTCGGCCCAGTGGGCGAGCGAGATGCCGCGCCGGGTCTGCTCCTCGTACAGCAGCGCCTCGATCAGCAGCGAGGTGGACAGGATCTTGTTGCGCGGGCTGTAGAGCAGGTTGGCGCGCGGCACGTGGGTCGAGCAGACCGGCTTGCACTTGCCGCAGCGCAGGCAGTCCTTGATGTCGTTCGAGATCTCGTCGATCTCGCTCTGCTCCATGATCAGCGATTCGTGGCCGAGCAGGTTGAAGCTGGGCGTGTAGGCGCGCTCCAGGTTGGCGCCGGGCATCAGCTTGCCGCGGTTGAAGTGGCCGTCCGGATCCACCTTCGCCTTGTAGGCGCGGAAGCCGGCCATCTCCTCCTCGGTCAGGTACTCGAGCTTGGTGATGCCGATGCCGTGCTCGCCCGAGATCACGCCGCCGAGCGAGCGCGCCAGCACCATGATGCGGTCCACCGCCCGGTTGGCGGTCTGCAGCATCTCGTAGTTGTCGGAGTTGACCGGGATGTTGGTGTGCACGTTGCCGTCGCCGGCATGCATGTGCAGCGCCACGAACACCCGCCCGCGCAACACCCGGCCGTGGATCGCCTCGATCGCCTCGCGGGTCGGGCGGAACAGGTCGCCGTCGAAGATCTTGGCCAGCCGCGGCCGCAGTTCCTCTTTCCAGGAGGTGCGCACCGAGTAGTCCTGCAGGCGGTGGAACAGTACCGGCGCCTCGGCCCGGTTGCTCAGCTCGCCGGCCTCGATGCCGTAGTCGGCGAATTTCGCTTCGGCCTCGGCCAGCGGCATGTCGAGGCCGTCGAGCAGCCAGGCCCAGCGCCGCCGCACCTGGTGCACGTATTCGAGCGCCGCCTGGCGCCGGTCGCCGACCAGTTCCTCGGCCGAGATGTTGGCGTCGCCGGTGTCGAGCGGCAGCGCTTTCTGCAGGAAGGAGGCCAATTCGTCGCACAGCGCCAGCTTGTTGCGTGTGGACAGCTCGATGTTGATGCGCTCGATGCCGTCGCAGTAGTCGCCCATGCGCGGCAGAGGGATCACCACGTCCTCGTTGATCTTGAAGGCGTTGGTGTGGCGCGAGATCGCCGCGGTGCGCGAGCGGTCGAGCCAGAAGCGCTTGCGCTGCTCGGGGCTGACCGCGATGAAGCCCTCCGAGCCGCGCGCATTGGTCATGCGGATGACTTCCGAGGCGGCGCTCATCACCGCGTCTTCGTCATGGCCGACGATGTCGCCGATCAGCACCATCTTCGGCCGGCCGTGGCGGCGCGCCTTGGTGCTGTAGCCGACCGCCTTGACGTAGCGCTCGTCGAGGTGTTCGAGGCCGGCCAGCTGCACGCCCAGTCCGTGGCCGCCGCCGCCCGGCTTGAAGTAGTCGGTGATCTCGACGATCGCCGGCACCGCCTCGCGCACCTGGCCGAAGAACTCCAGGCACACCGTGCGCGTGACCGGCGGCATCCGGTGCAGCACCCAGCGGCCGGCGACGATGATGCCGTCGGTGCCTTCCTTCTGCACGCCCGGCACGCCGCCGAGGAACTTGTCGGTGACGTCCTTGCCGAGGCCCTCCTTGCGGCACGAGGCGCCCGGCATCGACAACACCTCTTCCGACAGCAGGCGCCGGCCGTCGGCGTCGAAGCGCTTGAGGCGGAAATGCACGGTTTCCTGTTCGTGGATCTTGCCGAAGTTGTGCTCCAGCCGCTCCACCTCGAGCCAGTTGCCGTCCGGCGTGACCATCTTCCACCACGCCAGGTTGTCGAGTGCGGTGCCCCACAGCACGGCCTTCTTGCCGCCGGCGTTCATCGCGATGTTGCCGCCGATGCAGGAGGCCTCGGCCGAGGTCGGATCGACCGCGAACACCCGCCCGGCCGCCGCCGCGGCCTCCGCCACGCGCGCCGTGACGACGCCGGCGCCGGTGCGGATGGTGGCGTAGCTCTGCGCCATCGGCCCGTCCAGGCCGGGCAGCGCGACTTCCTCGACCGGCCCCATGGCCAGCAGCTTCTCGGTGTTGATCACCACCGAGCGCGGATCCAGCGGCACCGCGCCGCCGGTGTAGCCGGTGCCGCCGCCGCGCGGGATGATGGTCAGGCCGAGTGAGATGCAGTCGCGCACCAGCGGGCCGATCTCCTCCTCGCTGTCCGGCGTCAGCACCACGAACGGGTATTCGACGCGCCAGTCGGTGGCATCGGTGACGTGGGAGACGCGGGCGTGGCCGTCGAAGCAGATGTTGTCCTTGCGGGTGTGGCGCGACAGCACCTGCAGGACCCGGCGGCGCAGTGCGCCGGTCTCGTCGAACAGGCGCTGGAAGCGGTCCACCGCCTGCTGCGCGGCCAGCACCAGGCGCATCAACTTGGTGCTGCGCTCCGGATCGCCGCCGGCCGATTCCATGCGGCGCTTCTCGACCTCGCGCAGGCGATGGCGCAGGGCCTCGACAAGGGCCGTGCGGCGCCGCTGGTTGGCGAGCAGGTCGTCCTGCAGGTAGGGATTGCGCATCACTACCCAGATGTCGCCCAGCACCTCGTACAGCATCCGCGCCGAGCGGCCGGTGACCCGCTCGCTGCGCAGCTCGTCCACGGTGCGCCAGGACTCCTCGCCGAGCAGCCGGATGACGATCTCGCGGTCCGAAAACGAGGTGTAGTTGTAGGGAATCTCGCGCAGGCGCTGGTTCATGGGATACGCAAACCTTCCAAAGAACCGGTAAGTTTATCGGACTGGGCCTTGCGATGCAGCACGAAATCAAAACCTTAGCAGTTTCATGGGCATCGCCGCCGCCTTCGCCGCGGTGCCCGCGCCGTGTATCCGCTTCGATACGAACGGGACACCGCCACGACAAGCGGCGTCGCGAAACTGCGCCGACGGAACCCGAGCGTGCGCAGTGCGCGCGAGACGAAAGGATACGGATCTCATGAAAAACGAATATTTCATCAAATCGCCCCGCGCGGCAGCGAAAAGCGGCCTGAGCCGCCGCCACGTGCTCGGCATGCTGGGCGCGCTGGGCGGCCTGCCGCTGGCCGGCTGTGGCGGAGGCGGCAACTCGAGCACGGCCGATTCGAGCACCGACAGCAGCGACAGCGCCGGCACCTCGTCGGCACTGGCTTCGCTGACGGTCTCGTCCGGTACGCTGGTGCCGGCGTTCGAGGCGGCCGTCACGAGCTATACGCTCAGCCTCACCAATGCGGTGGACAGCCTGGTGCTGACGGCGGTCACGGAAGATGCCGCGGCCAGCCTCACGATCGACGGCGAGACCGCCACCAGCGGCTCCGCCTCGGCCGTCGCGCTGGCGGTCGGCAGCAATGCGATCGAACTGGTGGTCGGCGCCGAGGACGGCAGCAGCACCACCTACACGATCACCGCGCTGCGGGCATCGGCCGCCTCCGGCGGCAACTGCGCACTGATCCCGAGCGAGACCGCCGGCCCCTATCCGCTGCTGGCGATCCTGTCCAACAGCGCGGTCGTGCGCCAGGACGTGCGCGAGGACCGGGAAGGCGTGCCGGTCACGGTGCTGCTCAGCTTCGAGAACATCAACGATTCCTGCGCACCGGTCAGCGGCGCGGCGGTGTACCTGTGGCATTGCGACAAGGACGGCAGCTATTCCGGCTACAGCAGCGGCAACAACGGCGACCACAGCGGCGAGACCTTCCTGCGCGGCATCCAGCTCACCGACGCGGCGGGCCAGGTCGGCTTCACCACCATCTACCCCGGCTGGTATGCCGGACGCATCACCCACATGCACTTCCAGGTGTATCTGAACGACAATCTGCAGGTGAGCGCCACGGTGACGTCCCAGATCGCGTTTCCGCAGAGCGTCACCAGCGCGGTCTACAATTCGCCGCTGTACGCCGCGCGCGGCCAGAACACCTCGGTCGCCAGCTTCGCCGAGGACAACGTCTTCTCGGACGGCACCGAGCTGCAGATGGCGACCGTCGAGGGCAGCGTGGACGACGGCTACACGGTCAGCTTGGTGGTGGGGCTGGCGATCTGAGGTGCGGCGGTGACGGAGAACGCTCGAATGGACGGTGCGATGCGGGTGCTGATCGTCGATGACGACCGGGAGATCCGCGAGCTGCTGACCGACTATCTGGCGGGCTTCGCGATCGACGCCGAGGGCGTCGCCGACGGCGCCGGCATGCGCGCCGCGATGGCGGCCGAGGCCTTCGACCTGGTGGTGCTCGACCTGATGCTGCCGGGCGAGGACGGCCTCGCGCTGTGCCGCCAGTTGCGCGTCGATTCGGACATCCCGATCGTCATGCTGACGGCGCGCGGCGAATCCTCGGACCGCATCGTCGGCCTCGAGCTCGGCGCCGACGACTACGTCGTCAAGCCCTTCGATCCGCGCGAACTGGTGGCGCGCATCCGCACCGTGCTGAGGCGCAACCGCGTGCCGCGCGACGACGCCTCGAGTGCGGCGCGCGACGAGGTCCGCTTCGAGGGCTGGACGCTGCACCGGACGACGCGGCAGTTGAGCGCGCCGGACCAGCTGGTGGTGCCGCTGTCGAATGCCGAGTTCCGCCTGCTGTGGACCTTCATCGAGCGCCCGGGCCGGGTGCTGAGCCGCGACCAGTTGCTGGATCTGGCGCGCGGCCGCAGCGCCGAGGCCTTCGATCGCAGCATCGACCTGCTGGTGTCGCGCCTGCGCCAGAAGCTGCGCGAAGACCCGCGCTCGCCGCGGCTGTTGAAGACCGTGCGCGGCGAAGGCTATCTGCTCGACGCGCGGATCCAGTGGTGAAGCGCCTGTGGCCGGACACCTTGTCGGCCAGGCTGTTCGGCCTGGTGATCGGTGCGCTGCTGGCCAGCCACCTGGCGACCACGGTGCTGGTGTTCGCCTTCGTCGGCGAGCGGCCGCCGCCGCCGATGGCCGGCATGCCGGCCGACGGCCTGGGCCGGCCGCCACCGCCGCCGGACCATCGGGGCCCGCCCGGGCCACCGCCGCAGCATGGCGGACCGCCGGCCGCGCTGTGGATCGGCTTCGTGCTGCAATTCCTCGCGGTCGGCCTGGCGGCCTGGTTCGGCGCCCGCATGCTGGCGCGGCCGATGCAGCAACTGGCCGGCGCCGCCCATCGCCTCGGCGCCAACCTGGACAGTCCGCCGATCACGCCGCAGGGGCCGCGCGAGGCGCGCGAGGCGGCCGAGGTCTTCAACCGCATGCAGCAGCGCATCCACGCCCAGCTCGAGGAGCGCAGCCGCTTCCTGGCCGCCGTCTCGCACGACCTGCGCACGCCGCTGACCCGCATGCGCCTGCGCGTCGCCAAGCTCGACGATGACGCGCTGCGGGAGCGGCTGGCCGCCGACATCGGCGAGATGAGCGCGATGCTCGACGCGACGCTGGATTTCCTGCGCGGCGAATCCGGCAGCGAGCCGTGGAGCACGCTGGACGTGCAGGCGCTGGTCGAATCGATTGCCGAGGATGCGCAGGAGATCGGCCGGCCGGTGCGGGTGCGGGGCGGCGCCCGGCCGCTGCCGGTGATGCCGAACGCGCTGCGGCGCTGCGTCGAGAACCTGGTGGACAACGCGGTGCGCTACGGCGAACAGGCCGAGATCGTGCTCGACGACCGGCCGGACGAATTGCACATCGAGGTGCGCGACAACGGTCCCGGCATCCCCGAGAACCGCATGGTGCAGGTGCTGCAGCCCTTCGTACGGCTGGAGGAATCGCGCAGCCGGGACAGCGGCGGCGTCGGCCTCGGCCTGTCGATCGCCAGCGACGCGGCGCGTCGCCACGGTGGCAGCCTGCAGCTGTCGAACCTGCCGGGCGGCGGCCTGTCGGCGCGCATCGTGCTGCCGCGGAGGCTTTGAGGCCGGGCTCTTGTTTCGAGCCGGATACGCGGCCGACACTATGGTGACGGCGGCGACAGCCCAGCGTCGGGCCTGACGGTCTCGGCCTGAGGCTGCGCCCCGCGCACCGGCCTCAGTCGCAGGCCGCGCTCAGCGCGATCTCGATGCGCCAGCCCGGCTGAGCCAGCGCCGCCACCTGGACGCAGGCCCGGCACGGGGCGCTGCCTTGCGGCAGCCACGCGTCCCACAGCGCGTTCATCGCCGCGTAGTCGGCCATGTCCGTCAGGTAGATGGTGGCCATCAGCAGCCGGCTGCGGTCGCTGCCGCCCTGGGCCAGCAGGCGGTCCAGGCCGGCCAGCACCTCGCGCGTCTGGCTGGCGATGTCGGCGGCGTCGCTGGTGGGCACCTCGACCGTGTGCAGCACGCCGTTGTGGATCACCAGGTCGGAATAGCGCCGGGTGGTGCCGAAACGCTGCAGACTCATCGCGGGCTCCTTTGTCGGTCGGGGCGCAGATTCTAGCGCCGTGGCGGTGCTTGTGCTTCGGTCGGCATGGCGGCGGCCGGGCCCGCCTTGCTGCCGCCATGCCGGCGCTGATAATCTCGACCGTTTCCTCCCGGCAAAGTACACGGCAATGAGCGGCCAGCCCACCGACTATCTCGAACGCATCCTGAACGCCCAGGTCTATGACGTGGCCGAGGAGACTCCGCTGGATCTCGCGGAGAACCTGTCGGCGCGGATCCACAACCAGGTGCTGCTGAAGCGCGAGGACATGCAGCCGGTGTTCAGCTTCAAGATCCGCGGCGCCTACAACAAGATGGCCAAGCTCTCGCCGCAGGCTCTGAAGCGCGGCGTGATCTGCGCCTCGGCCGGCAACCATGCGCAGGGCGTGGCGCTGTCGGCCAGGCACATGGGCGTGCGGGCGGTGATCGTGATGCCGACCACCACGCCGCAGATCAAGATCGATGCGGTCAAGGCCCGCGGCGGCGAGGTGGTGCTGGCCGGCGAATCGTATTCGGACGCCTATGGCCACGCCAAGGAACTGGAAAAGACCGAGAAGCTGACCTTCGTCCATCCCTACGACGACCCGGACGTGATCGCCGGCCAGGGCACGATCGCGATGGAGATCCTTCGCCAGCACCCGAAGCCGCTGCACGCGGTGTTCTGCTGCGTCGGCGGCGGCGGCCTGATCTCCGGCGTCGCGGCCTACATCAAGCGGGTGCGGCCCGACGTCAAGGTGATCGGGGTCGAGGCGGCGGATGCCAACGCGATGACGCAATCGCTCGAGAAGGGCGAGCGGGTCGAACTGGAGCAGGTCGGCCTGTTCGCCGACGGGGCGGCGGTCAAGCTGGTCGGCGAGGAAACCTTCCGGCTGTGCCAGGCCTATGTGGACGAGATGATCCTGGTGGACAACGATGCCATCTGCGCCGCGATCAAGGACGTCTTCGAGGACACCCGCTCGATCCTCGAGCCGGCCGGCGCGCTGGCGGTGGCCGGCGCGAAGGAATGGGCGGCGCGCAACAATGTGCGCGGCAAGACGCTGGTGGCGGTGGCTTCCGGCGCCAACATGAACTTCGACCGGCTGCGCTTCGTCGCCGAGCGGGCCGAGCTGGGCGAGCAGCGCGAGGCGGTGCTGGCGGTGTCGATCCCGGAGAAGCCGGGTTCGTTCAAGAAGTTCATCAGCGTGCTCGGCAACCGCAACATCACCGAGTTCAACTACCGTTTCGGCGACCGCCTGGTGGCCCACATCTTCGTCGGCGTGTCGGTGCACAATCGCAACGAGGCCACCAAGCTGGTCGAGATGCTGGCCCGCCACGAGCTGCCGGCGATCGACCTGACCGACGACGAGATGGCCAAGAGCCACATCCGCTACATGGTCGGCGGGCACGCGCCGCAGGCCGACAACGAGGTGCTGTACCGCTTCATCTTCCCGGAGCGTCCCGGCGCCTTGATGAATTTCCTCACCAACCTGCGTTCGGACTGGAACATCAGCCTGTTCCACTACCGCAACCACGGCTCCGACTTCGGCCGGGTGCTGGTGGGCATGCAGGTGCCCGAGGCCGACAAGCCCGAGTTCGAGGCATTCCTGCAGCGCGTGGGCTATGAATACATGGATGAGAGCAGCAACCCCGCCTATCGCATGTTCCTCGGCTGAGGCCGGCCGGCGGACGCAGCCGCGATGACGTCGGCCGCGCCGCACGCCCTGGCGCTGTTCCCGGGCGCCTTCCAACCGCCGCACGGCGCACATCTGGCGGCGGTGCGCTACCTGGCCGGCCGGACGGACGTGGGCGAGGTGGTCGTCATCATCAGCAATCGCAACCGCGGCATCCCGGGCACCGCGCAGTCGCTCGACGCCGGCCTGTCGCAGCGCATCTGGTCGGTCTATCTGGAAGGGATGCGGAACGTGCGCACCGAGATCGCACCGCACACCGCGGTGGACCATGCGCTCGACTACCTGCGGCGGGTGCCGTCGGGGCAGCGGCTGCTGTTCTGCATCGGCGAGCAGGATCGCCGCGACGGCGACGGCCGCTTCGAGGACTTGCCGCGCCAGGCGCGCGCGGCAGGCGTCGAGGCGAGCGTCGTCGAGGCGCCGACGGCGGGCATCCGGGTGCGTGCCACCGGACTGCGGCGCAGCCTGGCGTGCGGCGAGGGCGGGCGTCAGGCCTTCATCGACGGCTTGCCGCAGGCGCTGTCGGACGAGCAGCGGCAGCGCGTGTGGCGCTTGTGCCGCGAGGGTCTGCGCGACGTCTGCGATCTGGCGCTCGAGCGACTGCTGCCGAGGCTGGACGATGCCGGGATCGGCGTGGTGAGCTCGGCGAGCTGTGTCGATCGCGGCCGCATCGACCCGGTCTTCCGGCTGCGCATGCAGGATGGCCGCAGGCTGCTGGTCCGCTACGCGGGCGATGCCGAGGGTGCCGACGGCGGCGACGGCCACGGCATGGCGCGCAAGCCGCGGCGCGCGCTCAAGGTGGAGCGGCGGGCGCTCGAGCTGCTGCTCGGGCATCGCGGTTTCGGGCTCGCCCTGGCCCGCCCGCAATGGTTCGAGCGACGCCTCGGCGTGCTGGTGATGGACGACTTGCTGCCGGACGGCTCGACGCTGGCCGAGCGCATCGCGCAGGGACATGCGATCGCGCCGCCGATGGCGCTGCTCGGGTGCTTCCTCGCCGGCTGCCACGCGCTCGAGCCGCAGGCGCTGCGCAACAGCGGCGAGGAGGACGTCGCGCACTGGCAGGCCCGGCTGCAGGGCGTCGAATCGGCCTGGCTGAGGCAGGCCGGCGGCGAGGCCGGCCGCAAGGCGCTGCTGTGGCTGCACGCGGTGGCCGGCGCGGTGCGCATCGAAGGCGATCGGACCGGCGTGGTGGATTTCGAGCATGCCGGCAGTTGGGGCGATCCGGCCTGCGACCTGGGGACGCTGATCGGCGACTGCCTGGCGCTTGCAAGCCGGGCGGATGCCTGTGCCACCGTGCACGAGGGCGTCGAGGCGCTGCTCGACGCCTACCGCGAGCGCGCCGGCGACGACGCCGAGCGAGTTCGCCGCGTCGTCGGCTGGGCCGCCGAGCGGGTCGGTGCGCAGGCCGCAAGGGATCCGGCCCTGCAGGCCCTGGCGGACCGGCTGCGCGCCTGCGCCGAGGATCCGGCCGGTGATCCCGGGCGGCGCCTGGGCGCGCTCCTGCGGGCCGATGCCGGTCCTGTCGAGCTGCGGCCGCCCCGTTCGACAGAGGTTTGAGGCGTCGTCCGTCGCCGGACGGTGCCCGCATCGACGATCCGCAGGGAGTTGGCAATGACAGATTCGGCACATTCGGCGGCCGCGGCGCGGCCGGGCAAGTCACAGCGACATCTGGCGATCCTCGTCGCGACCCGCAAGGGCGCCTGGATCTTTCACGAACAAGAGGCGCAAGAGGCCTGGCGGGCGGACGGCCCGCATTTTCTCGGCCACGTGATCAGCCACCTGGTGCTCGATCCGCGCGACCGGCGCACCTTGCTGGCGGCGGCCCGCACCGGCCACCTGGGTCCGACCGTGTTCCGCTCTACCGACCTGGGCGCGAGTTGGCAGGAGGCCGAAAGCCCGCCGGCCTTCCGCGCCGAGCCGGGCGGCAGCGGCCGAGCGGTGGACCACGTCTTCTGGCTGACGCCGGCGCACGCCGACGAGTCCGGCGTGTGGTACGCCGGCACCTCGCCGCAGGGCCTGTTCCGCTCCGACGACGGCGGTCGGCACTGGGCGCCGCACTCGTGCATCAACGACGACGCCGACTTCCGCCGCTGGATGGGCAGCGTGCAGGACGGCACGCCGGACGGGCCCAAGCTGCATTCGATCATCATCGACCCGCGCGATCCGCGCCACCTGTACGTGGCGATGTCGGGCGGCGGCGTGCACGAGTCGCTGGACGGCGGAGCGAGCTTCGCACCGCTACTCGACGGGCTGCAGGTGGTCGAGGGCTTCGACGTCTCCGATCCGACCTTCCACGATCCGCACTGCGTGCGCCTGTGCCCATCGAACCCGGATCGCCTCTACCAGCAGAACCACTGCGGCATCTACCGGCTCGACCGGCCGGACAACCGCTGGCGGCGGATCGGCGCGTCGATGCCGGCCGAGGTCGGCGACGTCGGCTTCCCGATGGTCGTGCATCCGCGCGACGACGAAGTGGCCTGGGTGATGCCGATGGATGCCTGCAGCGTCTGGCCGCGCACCAGCCCGGCCGGGCGGCCGGCGGTGTTCCGCACCCGCGACGGCGGCGAGTCGTGGCAGCGGCAGGATGCCGGCCTGCCGGCCGAACAGGCCTGGTGGACGGTCAAGCGGCAGGCCATGACGGCCGATGCCGGCGATCCGCTCGGGCTGTATTTCGGCACCACCAGCGGCGAGCTGTGGACGAGCGGCGACGAGGGCGCCTCGTGGCGCTGCATCGCGCGCCACCTGCCGGAGATCTACGCCGTCGAGGCGGCGGAAGTGGAGGATGGAGAGCGCTGATGCGGGTCCTGATCCCGAGTGCGCTGCGAAGCTACACCGCCGGCCGCAATTGGGTCGAGGCCCGCGGCGCGACGCTGGCCGAGGCCTTCGACGACCTCGAGCGCCAGTTCCCGGGCATCCGCTTTCGCGCCGTGGACGAGCAGGGGCGGCTGCGCCGCCACGTGCGCGTCTTCGTGCGTGGGCGGCAGGCGGCCGAGCTGTCGGTCACCCTCGAAGGCGTCGACGAAATCCTCATCGTGCAGGCCTTGAGCGGCGGCTGAAGGCCGGTGTCGCCGCGCGCCCGGCCTCAGGCCGGCTCGCACAGCGGCACCATGATCCGCGTCTGCAGTTCCATCGCCGGCACCTGGCGCGGATCGTTCAGGTAGTCCTCGAGGCACGGCGCATCGGCCGGCTCCTCCTCGCTGCGCGCCAGCCAGCCCGAGTACAGCAGCCGGTAGCTGGCCGCCAGCTCCGCGTACGGCCCGACGTGCACCAGGCAGGCGTAGCGGCGCGCCGGCACGTGGAAGACCTCCACCTCGCCTTCGGCCGCCTCGGCCGGGCCTGCGATGCAGGCCGCGGAGCGGAGATCCTCGACCGCCGTCGCGTCCGGGTCGTCCCAGTACAGGCCGAAGCAATGCACGCCGGGCCCGAGCAGGCCGCGGCTGCCGGCCCAGGCGCAGAGGCGCTCGAAACTCCGGCCGATCTGCATGTAGTCGCCCTGGTGACGGATGCCCAGCAGGCTCAGGGCGGGCTCTTGTCTGATCTCGACTTGCGGCATGGCTGCGATCTCCATCGTCAGTGCGGGCGGGGCTTGGACGAGTGCGGTACGGCGCGCCCGGTAGGCGCCCGGCGTCAGGCCGAAGTCGCGCTTGAAGGCGCGGTTGAAGGCCGCCTCCGAGCCGTAGCCGCTGCGCCGGGCGATGCGATCGAGCGGCCAGTCGCTTTCCAGCAGTTCGCGCGCCGCGCGGTGGAAGCGCAGCCGCCGCACCGTCTCGGCCAGCGTCTCGCCGAACAGCGCGTGGTAGAGGCGGTGGAAATGGCTGGCCGACAGGCAGGCCAGCTCGGCGACCCGCTCCAGCTTCAGATCGTCGTCGAGGTGGGCATGCAGGTGCTCGATCACCCGCAGCATGCGATCGTGGTAGCGGGCCGAAATGGGTGCTTCCGCACGGCTCATCGAAGGACTCCGGTGTGGCTTGCCGCCATCATAGGGCCATGCTCTTGATCGTTCTTGCGCATCTGCCGGCCGTGTTACCTGTCGGGCGTTGGCCGGTATACCCGGCTAGGCAATCCGGACTCGACGCGTGGACTACACCGACCTGACTCGCAGAATCCGCCGCGGCGAGGCCGAGGCCTTCGCCGAATTGCTGCGCCATCTGCAGCGGCCGGTATTCGGCTACCTGGGCCGGCTCGGCTTTTCGGCCGCCGAGGCCGAGGACCTGGCGCAGGAGGCCTTCTTGAGAGCGTGGCGCGGCTTCGAGCGCTTCGATCCCGCGCGGGCGCCGCTGCCGGCCTGGCTGTTCGCGATCGTGCGCAATCTCGCCATGAGTGCACTGGCGGAGCACCGGCGGTGCCGTTCGACGGCGCTCGAGGAGACCGCCGAGATGGTGGATCCGGCGCCCGGACCGGAGCGCGAGATCGAGTCGGCGGACCGCCGCGAAGCGTTGCGTGCGGCGCTCGGGCGGTTGCCGGTGGCCGACCGCAGCGCGCTGGCGCTGTGCTATTACCGCGGCTTCGACCTGGCGATGGTGGCGCGCATCGAAGGCTGCAGCGAAGCCGCCGTCAAGCAGCGGCTGTACCGGGCCCGCAAGCAATTGAAGCGTTTGCTGGAGGAGGAACATGAAGCCGTCGATCGATGATCTGCTCGAGCAGGGCCTGCTCGAGCCGCCGCCCGGTTTCGAGCGGCGCGTGATGGCGCGCATCGCGGCCGAGCCGCGCGCGAAGGCGCCGCCGGCGCGCATCCGTCGCGCGCTGCAGTGGCTGGCGCTGCTGGCCGGCGCGGCCTTCGGCGGCGCGCAACTGCTGGCGTTCGCGTTCGGCACCTGGACCGTCGCGGTCGCCTATTGAATCGAGGAGGAAGCATGAATAGCCCGAGTCCCCGCGCGGTGCGCTGGCGTGCCGCACTGATGTCGATGGTGTTGCCCGGTTTCGGTCAGCTCCACAACGGCAGGCCCAACCGGGCCATCTGGATCTTTCTCGCCTTCTCGCTGCTGTCGGTGCCGGCGATGGCCTGGATCGCGACCCGGCTGCCGGTGGCGTGGACGCTGTCGGCACTGCTGGCGAGCCTCGCCGCGACACTCGGGCTGTGGTTCTACTCGATCGTGGACGCCTGGCGCGGCGCGGCGACCAGGGCCATCCGCCCGTGGCAGACCGGCGGCCTGTACGCGCTGGTGTTCGTGCTGTGCGCCGGCCTGGTGCTGCCGCTGACGATCGAGCACGTGCGCAGCCGCTACGTGGCGTCCTGGCGCATCCCTTCGGCCAGCATGAGTCCGGGCATCCTGCCCGGCGATATCCTGTTCGCCGACATGAGCTACAACTGCCCGGGCTGCCGCAGCGCCGTCGGCCGCGGCGACGTCGTGATCCTGACC
>JBNLET010000021.1:0-9831 GCA_050305135.1 Rhodocyclaceae bacterium
CTACCCGACAAGGACGACGTCAAGGAAGGCATCGTCACCTACAAGCTGGCGGCCCACGCGGCCGATCTGGCCAAGGGCCACCCGGGCGCGCAGATCCGCGACAACGCGCTCTCGAAGGCGCGCTACGAGTTCCGCTGGGCCGACCAGTTCAACCTCGGGCTGGACCCGGACAAGGCCAGGAGCTTCCACGACGAGACGCTGCCGAAGGAATCCGCCAAGGTGGCCCACTTCTGCTCGATGTGCGGGCCGCACTTCTGCTCGATGAAGATCACCCAGGAGGTGCGCGAGTTCGCCGCCAGGCAGGGCATCGGCGACGAACAGGCGATCGAGGCCGGTATGCAGCAGAAGGCCGTCGAGTTCGTCGAGGGCGGCGCCGAGATCTATCGCAAGGTCTAGCGGAGCACTGCCTGGCGGCCTTCGCCGCCGGTCAGCAGACTCAGGCCGGGGTCAGTCGGGCCACCGACAGCGCCAGCCATTTGACGCCCTGGCGGCCGAAATTGACCTGCACGCGGGCGTCCTTGCCACTGCCCTCGGCGGCCACGATGACGCCGACGCCGAAGCGGGTGTGCTGCACGTTCTGGCCTACACGCAGGCCACCCAGGTCGCGCTGCCTCGGTTGCGGCGCCGGCGCGGCGGCCGGCCGGCGCGGCGGCGTCGCGGCCGGCTGGAAGTAGCCGCGCTCGCCGTACTGGGAGCGCGTACGGCTTGCCGGCGGTGTCAGCCACTTGACCAGTTCCTCCGGGATCTCCTCGATGAAGCGCGAACGCAGGTTGTAGCGGCTCTGGCCGTGCAGCATCCGGCTCTGCGCGAAGGACAGGTAGAGCCGCTCGCGGGCCCGCGTGACGGCCACGTACATCAGCCGGCGCTCCTCCTCGAGCCCATCGCGCTCCATGATGCTGTTCTCGTGCGGGAACAGGCCCTCCTCCAGGCCCGACAGGAAGACCGCGTCGAACTCCAACCCCTTGGCGGCATGCACCGTCATCAACTGCACCGCATCGGCGCCGGCGTCGGCCTGATGGTCGCCCGCTTCCAGCGATGCGTGTGCGAGGAACTCGGCCAGCAGCGCCGGCGTGCCCTGCTCGCCGGGCTCGACCGCGGCCGCTGCGGCATGCTCGGCGGCGAAATTGGCGGCGGCGTTGAGCAGTTCGTCCAGGTTCTCGAGCCGCTCCTGCCCCTCCCGCTCGGCCCGGTAATGATCGCGCAGGCCGGCCCGCTCGATCACGTGGTCGACCGTTTCGGCCAGCGTCAATTCGCGCACCTCGCCGCGCAGCGCCTCGATCAGCGCGACGAAGGCGCCGATGACCTTGCCGGGCTTGCCGGCCAGGTGCGGGACCGTGGCGTACAGGCTGGCCTGGTAGGTACGGGCCGCGTCCTGCAATTGCTCGAGCGAGCGGGCACCGATGCCGCGCGCCGGGAAATTGACGACCCGCTGGAACGCGGTGTCGTCGTCGGGGTTGGCGATCAGCCGCAGGTAGGCCAGCGCGTGCTTGATCTCCTGCCGTTCGAAGAAGCGCAGGCCGCCGTACACGCGATACGGAATGCCGGACGAGAACAACTGGTGCTCGAGGATGCGGGACTGGGCGTTGGAGCGGTACAGCAGCGCGATGTCGGAACGCAGCGCGCCGTCGCGGATCAATGCCTGCACCTCGTCGACGATCCAGCGCGCCTCGTCGCCGTCCGAGAACGCCTCGAAGACGCGCACCGGCTCGCCGTGGCCGCGCTCGGTCCACAACCGCTTGCCGAGCCGGTCCCGGTTGTGGCCGATGATCGCGTTGGCGGCATCGAGGATGTAGCCGCAGGAGCGGTAGTTCTGCTCCAGCCGGATGACTTCGCCGACCGCGAACTCGCGCTCGAAATCGCGCATGTTGCCGACCTCGGCGCCGCGAAAGCGGTAGATCGACTGGTCGTCGTCGCCGACGCAGAACATGCTCGCGCCATCCTCCGCGCCGTTCTTGGCCAACAGCTTGAGCCACTGGTATTGCAGCCGGTTGGTATCCTGGAATTCGTCCACCAGGATGTGGCGGAAGCGGGCCTGGTAGTGCTCGCGCAGCGGCTGGTTGCGCGTCAGCAGCTCGTAGCAGCGCAGCAGCAGTTCCGGAAAATCGACCACGCCTTCGCGCTGGCACTGGGCCTCGTACTCCTGGAACAGCTCCACCCGGCGCCGCGCCCAGGCGTCCCAGGCCTCCACGTCGTGGGGCCGCAGGCCGGATTCCTTGGCGCCGTTGATGAAATTCTGCAGATCCTTCGGCGGATAGCGCTCGCTATCCACGTCCAGCGCCTTCAGCAGGCGCTTGATCGCCGCCAGCTGGTCGGAAGTGTCGAGGATCTGGAACAACTGGGGCAGTCCCGCCTCTCTGTGGTGTGCACGCAACAGTCGATTGCACAGGCCGTGAAACGTGCCGATCCACATGCCGCGGATGTCGATCGGCAGCAGCACCGACAGGCGGGCCCGCATCTCCCTTGCCGCCTTGTTCGTGAAGGTTACGGCCAGCACCGACGGGGGTGTCGCCAGGCCCTGCTCGATCAGCCAGGCGATGCGCGTCGTCAGCACACGGGTCTTGCCGGAACCGGCGCCGGCCAGGATCAGGCAGTGCCTGGGCTGCATCGTGATGGCCTGGCGCTGCTCCGGATTGATTTCTTCGAGAAGGCGGGACATGGCGGTCGCGAGTGGTTTGAGGCGTGATTCTAACGGTAGCGCCGACCGGCCTCCGCTCGGCGCCGCCCATCGGCAGGATTGCCAATTGGGGCAAACACGCACTTGAACATTGGGCGAAACGGCCCTATGGTAGGCTTGTGCAAAACGGAAAATCACCTGCATTTTTTTACACTTGTTTTCCGACAATACGTTAAAAAACAAGGCAAATTGCCATTGCCGCGCCGCATAAAAATAGACGGCATACGCCCCAACCGGCCGACCCGGCCGAGCGGGCGATTACCGGGGCTGTGATCCAGTCCCCCAGGAGAGCGACATGAAGACACCAAAGCTTCTGCCTTGGTACGCGCGCCGTGCCGGCGTGCCGATCGAACGCGCCGAGGTGCTGTGGCGCCGGGCCGTGCGCCAGGCGACCGAAGACACCGGCTGGGTCGGCAATTCGGAGTACTGGGGCGCCGCCATGGATCATTTCCGGCGCCTGCTCAACGATGAGCGCGCCACGCTCTGCGCACCACACGTGCTGCCGCTGCTGCAAACCCAGAAGCGCATCATCCGCGCCCCGATGGACGCCTTGAACGACGTGGCCGTACTGGCCCTGCGTCGCTGGCACTACTACCTGACACAAACTCGCCGGGCGGCCTGAGCCGCGGCGAATTTAAGGCTCCCTCCCTCTCCTTAACAGGAGATTTGCGGCATCCGGTCTCCGGATGCCGCTTTTTTTTCGCCCAGGCTCGCGACCCGCCCGGCGCGACCCCGTTCACGCCTCCGGGCCAACTCACCCCTTCGCAGCGAAGCGCAAGCCCGCTAATCTCGCGTCTGACGGCGAACCGCCCAAGACGGCCGCCATCCGGAATGCCGCTTTTCGAGACCGCCATGCCCGCCAGCCGCCCGCTCCTGCCCGCACTTGCCCTGCTGTTGACCTCGATGGCCGACGCGGCCGAGCCGATCGAATCGATGTTCTACCAGGACGTGCCGGTGGTCCTGACGGCATCGCGACTGGCCCAGAGTACCTACGATGCACCGGCACCGGTCACGATCATCGACCGCGAACTGATCGAGGCGTCGGGTTTCGTCGAATTGCACGATCTGCTGCGGCTGGTGCCGGGGTTCCAGGTCGCGGACTGGGGCAGCGGCTCGCCGACCGTGGCCAACCACGGCATGGGCGACGCGTTCGGCCGGCGCATCAAGGTGCTGGTGGATGGCCGCGCCGTCAACAACTCCTTCTGGGGCAACGTCCATTGGCAGGACTTGCCGATCCGCGTCGACGACGTCGAACGGGTCGAGGTCGTGCGCGGCCCGAACGGCGCCGCCTATGGCGCAAATGCCTACCAGGGCGTGGTCAACATCATCACCCGCTCGCCCCGTACCGAGACCGGCAAGACCATGATCCTGCGCGGCGGACACCGCGAATTCCACGACCTGGGCCTGCGCATCAACGGTGGCGGCGACACGGTGGACTGGCGTTTGAGCGCGTCGCGCCGGGCGGCCGATCAGTTCCTGAGCTTCCGCGGCGAGTCGGCCGAAAGCATCGAGCGCAACGTGGCCAATCTGCAGATGCTGTTCCAGCCGACGCTGCGGGACGAGATCCGGCTGCAGGCCGGCGCCACGGTCGGCTTCGACGACACCGGCATCCCGGACAGCGCGACCGAACCGCTCGGCAGGCGGCGGATCAAGGAGAACTACCTGCAACTGGGCTGGCTGCGAAACTTTGGCGCCGAATCCGAACTTTCGCTGCAGTTCTATCACCAGGACCGCGCCGAGCGTAAGCACTGGACGATCGATGCGGGTAGCATCGAGATCCCGGTATTGCAGGACATCGACATGCAGCGCGACGACCTGGAAGTGCAGTTCACGGATCGCCTGAACGATCAGTGGCACTTCCTGCTCGGTGCCGGCGTGCGGCGGGACTCGACCCGCTCGATCCTGTACTTCAGCAGTTCCGAGCCGGAGGTCGGCATGCAGTGGCAGCTGTTTTCCAGCATCACCTGGAACCCGTTGCCCGAACTGGCCGTCAACCTCGGCGGCAACCTGGAGGATCACTACTATTCCGGCCGGCTGTTTTCGCCGCGACTGGCCTTGATCTATTCGCTGGCGCCGCGCTCGTCGATCCGCTTCAGCACCGGCAGCGCCTACCGGGCGCCGCAGTCCTGGGAGGCGCGCAGCTTCACGACGGTCCAGGTGGACGGGCAGATCCTGGCCATGACCTACTGGGCGCGCGAACAGCCCGAGCCGGAGCGGGTGCGCTTCGTCGAACTGGGCTACGTCGGCTTTCTCGACTCGCTCGGCGTCGAACTCGACGCGCGGGTCTTTCGCGAGCACTTCGACCGCTTCATCGACGATCGCGCCTGCAGCTTTCCGCCCACCTCGCGCAACATCGTCTGCGACTACGATCCGCCGCCCAACTTCCTCGGGCTGCTGGGCCGCACGACGGTCAATTTCATCAATACCGGCGCGATCGTCGTCGATGGGCTGGAGTTCCGCGCCGACTGGCGTCGTCCGGGCTGGGGGCGGGTGGCGTTCACGCAGTCCTGGGTGGACATCCGGGCCGACACTCAGCCGCTGGACCCGGACCTGCTCTCGAGCGCACCGGCGAGCATGAGCGGCCTGCTGCTGATCAAGGAGCTGCCGGGCAACTGGCGCGCCAGCCTGGGCTACTACTACAGCACCACGATGCGCTGGCTCAACGACGGCGACGTCGTGCCCTCCCGCGGCAGGACCGACGTCAAGATCGCCAAGGCGCTGGGCAGCAACGGCCATGACGGCGAGATCTCGATCACGGCTCAGAGCCTGGAGGGCGCCTATCCCGACTTCCACGAAGGGGACTTCCGCCGCGAACCCAGCCTTTTCGCGACGCTCAGGCTGACCTGGTGAGCAACGCGCTTTTCCGCGGACGCGAGGGAACCCGGCCGGCGCGGCCATGGCGCGGACGGGTCGTACTGATATCGCTGTTGTGGCTGTGCCTGCCCGCGCTGTCGTCCGCCGCGGCGGTGGACCTCTGGGTGCCGCGCGAGGGGCCGCTGCAGAAGGCCTTCATCGCAGCCTTCGTCCCGGCGCTGACGGAAATCGGCCACCGGATCGGCAAAATCCACGTCGGCGACGACACCGGCGGCGATGGCGAACAGGGCGCCGGCGTCGCCGTGGCGCTCGGCCTGGAGGCCAGCCGCAGCGCACTGGCGCGCAGCGATTCGGCCGTGCTGTCGGTGCTGGTTTCGCGCCGCGATGCCGAGCAGTTGATGCGGGAAAACGGCGAGCAGCGGCTCGGGATCATCGTGCTCGACCAACCGGCACGACGCCGCCTGCAGATGCTGAAGACCCTGCTGCCGGGCGTCCACTCGGTGGCGATCCTGCTCGGTAGCGCCTCCGCCGACCTGCAATCCGAACTGGAGGTCGCGGTCAGGCAGGCCGGACTGGAGCCCAAGGTCGCGTTGATCCGGCAGGAGGACGAGATCGTCACGACCCTCGAGCGCCTGCTCGATCCGGACACGGCGCTGCTGGCGATCCCCGATCCGGCCATCTACAACCGCAACACGGTAATGAGCATCCTGCTCACCAGCTACCGCCACCGCCGGCCGGTGATCGGCTTTACCGCCGCCTACGTGCGCGCCGGCGCCGTGGCGGCGGTGTTCAGCGACCCGCAGGACGTCGCCTTGCAGACGGCCCGCCATCTGGCGTCCGCCGCAACGCTGCGCGGCTTCAAACGCGGCATCTTCGCGCCGACGCGGTATCGGGTCGCGGTCAACGAGCGGGTGTCGCGCTCGCTCGGCCTACCGGTCTCCAGCGAAGCCGATCTGCTGGAACGACTGCGCTCCGAGGAGGCCGACGAGTGAGCCCGCTTGGCCGGCTGACGATCCGCCAGCGCCTGCTGATCGTGGGCCTGCTGCCGGCGGTCGTCATCGCGTTGGCGGTCAGCGCCTACTTCATCCACAACGCGTCGTCGGAACTCGATCGCATCGTCGAGGAGCGCGGTCTGGCGATCGTCAGCTTCCTCGCGCCGGCGAGCGAATACGGCCTGATTTCGGGCAACCGCGAAACGCTCGGGGCCTTGCTGCAGGCCGCGCTGACGCAGCGCCAGGTCCATGCCGCCGCGATCATCGACCAGGAGGGGCGCACGCTGGCCGTCAGCGGCGCGACGCGCTCACCGCCGCTCGAACGGCTGCGGAAGATCACGGCGCCCGACGTGCTCGGCCCGCTGGACAGCCGCCTGCGCTTCGCGGCGCCGGTCTGGCGCACGCCGATCGACCTCGGCGAGCTGTTCGATCAGAGCGGCGAACGGCCGCGCGATCTGGTCGGCTGGGTGTATGCCGAGCTCGACACCTCCTCGCTGTCGCGACGCAAGTCGCTGCTGCTGCTGATGGACGCCGGCCTGGTCCTGCTGGCGCTGTTGGCGACCGCCGCGCTGGCGACCTGGATCGCGCGGGCCCTGAGCCGGCCGCTGTCCGCACTCGCCAGCGCGGTCGAGGCAATGGCCATGGGGCGTCACGAAACCCGTGTCGAGGCCGTCAGCGGCGGCGAGCTGGGCGGCCTCGAGCGCGGCTTCAACCAGATGGCCGAAGCGCTCGAGGACGTCCACCGCAACCTGCAGGCCCGCATCGACCAGGCCACCGAGAAGCTGCGCTTCCTGGCCGAACACGACCCGCTGAGCCAGTTGCCGAATCGGCGCGCGTTCGAGCGCGAGACCGAGGATGCGCTCGAGCAGGGGCCGGACCGCGGCCATGCGCTGTGCTTCATCGATCTCGACCGATTCAAGATCGTCAACGACACCTGCGGCCACCTGGCCGGCGACGAGTTGCTGTGCCGCGTCGGCCGGCTGCTGCGCGACCACGTGCGCGAGCAGGACATGGTGGCGCGCGTCGGCGGCGACGAATTCGCGCTGCTGCTGCGCGACTGCGGCGCCGACAACGCACGCCGCATCGCCGACAGCCTGCGCGAGACGGTGGCGGCCTTCCGCTTCAGTTGGGACGGGCGGGAATTCGCGGTCGGCGCCAGCATCGGCCTGGTCATGCTGGACCGCCTCAAGGGCACGCTGGCGCAAGCGCTCAGCGCGGCCGACCATGCCTGCTACGAGGCCAAGCGGGCGGGACGCAACCAGGTCTGCGAAACCTCGCTGAACGTCGAACCGGCCTCGCGGACCGAACCGCTCGAACGGCTGAGCCTGGCCTCCGCGCTCGAGTCATCGCGGCTCGAACTGCTGGCCCATGCACTGCTGCCGGGCGCCGACGACGATCCGGCGTGGGCCGAGGTGGTGTTGCGGCTGGACGGCGACGAGGATGCCGGCCGGCTGTTCGTCGAACACTGCGCCCGCGCCGGCGAGGGCCTGGCGCTGGAAACCTGGCTCGTCAATTCGGTCTGCCGGCATCTGAAGCGGCTCTCGCCCTCGCTGGCGGCCGCTACCCGCGTCAGCTTCGACCTGCGCGACGACGCGTTGACCAGCAGCACCGACTACCTGACCGTGCTGCGCGAAGCTCTGATGCGCAGCGGTGTCCAGGCGCAGCGCCTCGGCGTGCAGATCAGCGCCGACCGGGCCGCCCAATATCCTGCCGAGGCGATGGCGCTGGCCGCCCGCCTGCGCGCGCTCGGCACGACGGTATTGATCGGCGGCTACCGCGACCATGCGCCGGCGCTGCTGAAGGCCTTGCGGCCCGACTACGTCAACATCGACTTGGCGCAGATGGGCCGGGACTACGGCCCCGAACAGGCCGCGGCGGTGGCCGGCAGCGCCGCGGCCGTGGCTTCGGCGCTCGGCATCCGGATCGTGCTGGCCGTCGCCGACGCGGACCAGGACGGCGGCGAGGCGCGCCGGGCCGCGGCCTATCTGCAGTTCGCGGCCAATGCTCCGCTGCCCTCGCTGGAGGCCTGGCTGGCCGGCGTGCAGTCGCCACAGGCCCACGGACACGGCCAGAAGCAGGCCTGATCCCGGCTATAATGTGCGGTTTACGCCCACACCCGAAAACGCCCGCAATGCAGCCGAAATACACTCCCCAGGACATCGAAACCGCCGCCCAGCAGCACTGGGATGCCGAACAGTCCTTCGCCGTCGGCGAGGACCCGGATCGCGCCAAGTACTACTGCCTGTCGATGTTCCCCTACCCGTCCGGCAAGCTGCACATGGGCCACGTGCGCAACTACACGATCGGCGACGTGATCTCGCGCCAGGCGCGGATGCGCGGCTTCAACGTGATGCAGCCGATGGGCTGGGACGCCTTCGGCATGCCGGCGGAGAACGCCGCGATCCAGAACAATGTGCCGCCGGCCGAGTGGACCTACGCCAACATCGACTACATGAAGGGCCAGCTGAAGCGGCTGGGCTTCGGCATCGACTGGTCGCGCGAGCTGGCCACCTGCACGCCGCAGTACTACCGCTGGGAGCAATGGCTGTTCACGCGGCTGTTTGAGAAGGGCCTGATCTACAAGAAGCTCGGCACCGTGAACTGGGATCCGGTGGACGAGACGGTGCTCGCCAACGAACAGGTGATCGACGGCCGCGGCTGGCGCTCCGGCGCGCTGGTCGAGAAGCGCGAGATCCCGATGTACTACATGAAGATCACCGCCTACGCGGACGAGCTTCTCGCGGCATTGGACGAGTTGCCGGGCTGGCCCGAGCAGGTCAAGCAGATGCAGCGCAACTGGATCGGGCGCTCGGAAGGCGTCGAGGTGCATTTCCCCTACGACCTGACGACGGTCGGCGAGTCCGGCGTGCTGAAGGTGTTCACGACCCGCGCCGACACCTTGATGGGCGCCACCTACGTCGCGGTCGCGGCCGAGCACCCGCTGGCGCGCTTGGCGGCCGAGCAGGATCCCGCGGTGGCGGCCTTCGTCGACGAATGCGTCAGGGGCGGCGTGGCCGAGGCCGACCTGGCGACGATGGAGAAGAAAGGCGTCGCGACGCAGTTGCGAGTCGTGCATCCGATCAGCGGCGAATACATGCCGGTATGGGTCGCCAACTACGTGTTGATGGGCTATGGCGAAGGCGCGGTGATGGCGGTGCCGGCCCACGACGAGCGCGACTTCGCGTTCGCTCACAAGTACAACCTGCCGATCAAGACCGTCATCGCCTCGACCCACGACGCCTATGGCGAGGTCGTCGAGCCGTGGATCGAGGCCTATGCCGAGCACGGCCGGGTGGTCAATTCCGGCCGCTACGACGGCATGCGCTCGAGCGAGGCGATCGACGCGATCGC
>JBNLET010000022.1:0-14175 GCA_050305135.1 Rhodocyclaceae bacterium
CCATGTAGCCGTTCTGGCTCTCGCCGGCGGCCGGCGCGATGCCGGGTCCGACCGAGAGCTGGTAGCGGGCGTTGTCGCTGTTGCTGATGTGGCCGAGCTGGAAGTAGGTGTCCAGGCCGCGGTCGAGCGTGTAGAACGCGCGCAGCGCGGTCAGCGTCGCATCGCGGTCCTGGTCGTCGTTGGTGATGCGGTGGATGCCGCCGTCGATCTTGACCACCGGGCTGATCTGGTAGCTGGCGGTGACGTAGAACATGTCGGACTCGACGTCCTGGGCGTCGGTCTCGACCTTGCGGCCGAGCCAGCCGGCGCCGACGCTGGCGGCGCCGAAGTTCACGTAGGCGCCCAGCAGCGTGCGGGTGTCCTCGTCGCTCGAACTGGAGAAGGCGAACGGCGCCGCGCCGTTGAAGAAGAACGCCGTCGCGCCGGTGCCGCCCTTGACGCGGTCGATCGCGCCGGCCACGCCGAAGCGCGGGCTGTCGTAGCGCACCATCGCCGACCAGGCACGGCACTCCTGCGTATCGGCGATGTTGACCTGCTCGCCCGCGCAGGTGCCCGAGGCCGGCGCGCCGCCCGAGGTGTCGCGGCCGAACGAGTAGGCCACGCCGGCGCTCACCGGGCCGAACTTGTGCTTCCACACCAGCGAATTGTCGTAGCGCGAATTCGGCAGGTAGGAATCGAGCGAGCCGGTGGCGTAGAGGTTCGGGCCGAGCTTGTCGGAGCCGCGCATGGCCAGCGTCAGCATCGACCACTGGCGGCCGAAGGTGAAGCTGCCGAACGGGGTCTGCAGGCCGGCGAACAGCTGGCGGCCGAAGATGCGGCCGCCCTGCAGGCTGTTGCCGTCGTCCAGGTTGAAGCCGGCCTCCAGCGTGCCGATGGCGGCGAAGCCGGGCTTGAACTCCTTGTGCAGCCTGAAGCCGATGCGCGAGGGCAGCGTGGCGGTGATCGGCGGCACGCGGGTCAGGCTGTCCTTGTCGGCGCCGATGTTGGTGATGTGCTCGACGCCGCTGTCCAGGATGCCGTAGATGGTCAGCGTCGGCTTGTCGCCCTTGGTGGTCACCACCGCGGCCGGGGCCGCGGCGGCCGGCGCGGCCTTGGCCGCCTCGGACAGCTTGCTCTCGAGCTGCTCGATCATCCGCTGCTGCTTCTCGAGCATGCGCCGCTGCTGCTCCAGCTCCTGCCTCAGCGTGTCCAGGTCCGAGGCCGCGAAGGCCGAGCCGGTAAACAGGCCCGCGATGCCGAGGGCCAGAATCGTTTTCTTCATTTCCAGTCTTCCTCCAGTTGAGTTTTCTCACTCGCCGACGACTTCTGAGGCCGCCAATGGCGTCATGGGAATAGGGTTGCCAGCCGCACCGGGGTACAGGAGATGGCGGCGACTACCTTACCAAACTTCTGTTTGGGTAGTCATTCATTTTTTTCAAAATGTGATTTCGGTCGGCCACGGGCGCGTCCGGGGCCGGGCGCGGGCCAGGCCCGGCAGCGAGGACGGACTGGGGAGCGGCAAGCGAAGGCCGTCGTCGCCTGACGGCGCAACGGCCGGATGCCGGACCGGCTCAGCCGGCGGGCGACGCCGAGCCGCGGCATCGCGCCGGAACGGATTCGTCCGGCCCGCGGCGTGCGGATTTCATCGTCGTCGGAATCTCCGCCGACGGCGGAGCATTGCAGCGGGAACGGCGCTCGGCGGCCGTCAGCCGCGCGGCGCGACGCCGTCGCGCAGCATGTCGACCATCGCGTCGGCGATCTGCCGGGGCGTGCGCTTGCCCTCGCGGTACCAGATCGCGACCCAGTTCATCGCGCCGAGCAGGGTCAGGCGCAGCAGCGAACGGTCGGTGCCGGGTGTGACCGGCAGCGCGTCCACCAGGCCGCGGAAGAAGCGCTCGTAGGCGTCGCGCTCCTTCTGCGCCTTGGCGAATACCTGGTCGTCGCCGATCATCGCCAGCCCGTGCCCGGTCAGGCGCTCGACGCTGGCGCCCTCGACCAGGCCCGAGACATGCACCTCGCAGGCGCGGCGCAGGCTGTCCCAGGGGTCGGAGCCCTTCGCCGCCGCGCTGCGCACGCGCGCCATGACGTGGCGAAAACCCTCGCGATGGACGCCCAGGTAGAGGTCTTCCTTGGACGGGAAATGGTGGTAGACCGAGCCCGGCAGCAGGCCGACCTTGCGTGCGATGTCGCGGATCGAGGTGCGGTCGTAGCCCTGCGAGGCGAACAATTCGGCGGCCGCGTGCAGGATCATCTGCTGGCGCGACAACGGCTCGCCGTCCGGCTCGTCCGGCTGCGGGCCGCCGCGGCGCGACAGCCGCGCAGTGATCTGGCCGCGCTCGAGCAGGCGCTGCTCCTCCTCGCTGAGCTGCGCCGCGTCGCCGTTGGCCAGCGCCTGCAGCCGTTTGACGACGGTCTCCAGGCCGTGCTTGAGCCAGATGTAGCGCACCCCGGAGGGCGAGATCTGCAGACCGCGCGCGCGCATCCGGCTCGCCACCGCGGCCTGGCCGAGGCGCGGCTCGTCGCGCGCGTAGCGCAGCACTTCGTCTTCGACGCGGATCGATGCCGGCTTGTGGTCCACCTGTCCTCGCTCATGGATCGGGGCATGGCCCCCGGCCGCGGATTCTACCGGCCGGGCGGCGATTATGCCGAGCGCAGACCGGATTCGTCGATGATTTCGGCCAGCGTATCTTCGTTGCGGTGGCCCATCAGGTGCACGCCGGCGACCCCGTCGATGCGCCGCACGGCCTGCACGATCTCGACGCACGCCCGCTTCGCCTCGGCCTTCTGGTCGCTCGCCGCGGCGATCCTTCGCAGCAGCGCCTCGGGCACGTGCACGCCCGGCACGTGGCTGCCCATCCAGTGCAGCGCCTTGGCCGACGACAGCGTGCCGACGCCGACGACGATGCGCGCCCGGCGATGCAGGCCGCGCCCCCGCAACTCGGCCATGAAGGCTTCCAGCAGCGGCAGATCGAAGCAGAACTGGGTCTGGATGAAGCGCGCGCCGGCGACGATCTTCTTCTCCAGGTTGGCCACCCGGTCGACGAAGGGCGGCACGAAGGGATTCGCGGTCGCGCCGATGAACAGGCGCGGCGGCGTCTCCAGCCTGCGGCCGGAAGCGAATTCGCCGCGGTCCACCATGCCGCGCGCGACGTGCAGCAGCGACACCGCGTCCAGGTCGAACACCGGCTTGGCCTGCGGGTGGTCGCCCTGGCTGACGTCGTCGCCGGTCAGGCACAGGACGTTCTTCACGCCGAGCGCCGCCGCACCGAGGATGTCGCCCTGGATCGCGATCCGGTTGCGGTCGCGGCAGGCCACCTGGTAGACCGGGTTGAAGCCGGCCTGGGCCAGGATCGCCGAGGCGGCGACCGAGGACATGTGGCAGTTGCCGCCGGCCCCGTCGGTGACGTTCATCGCGTCCACCCGGCCGCGGAAGCGCTCGGCGCGGGCCAGCAGCACGGCCGGGTCGGCCGAGTCGGGCGGCGCGATCTCGACCGTGACGACGAAGCGGCCGGAACGGCAGGCCGCCTCGAGCGGGCTCTCCTCGGCCTCCGGCGTGGTCCTGGCGCCGACCGGCGGCTGGAAGGCCGGATCCTTGCGGCCGTGCACCAGCTGGATCCAGGTCGAGCTGCCGCGCTTCCTCTGGTCCACCGCCGGCAACAGCGGGGTCGGATGGGCCTGGTGGTCCGGCGCCACCCGCTTGGCGCCGGCAGTGGCCTCGACCCAGGCGCAGCGCAGCGCCGGCCGCACCTCGCAGTGGCCGTCGGCGCGCACGCCGCCGCAGGGGCCGTTGCGCATCTCCTTGGCGCAGTTCATCGGGCAGGCCATGCCGGTCGCCGACAGCACGCATTGCCCGCACATCCGGCAGTCGAAGAACACACCCTTGGCGCCGCGCTCGAGCGGACGCAGCAGCGCCTCCAGGCGCTGCGAACCGAGCAGCCGGGCGATCGGCGCGAGCAGCGGCGCCAGCCGCGAGAAGCAGTCGTACAGCCGTTTCAGGCCGGCGGCATGGCGCACGGACCACAGTCGAACGGAATACATCGCGCCCCCTCAGCCTGCCGTCGCCGGCCCGGCGGCGCCTGCCGCCTCGCCGCGCCACACCCGGCGCGGCGTGCGCAGCACGGCCGCATCGTCGAACGGCGAGGCATCGTAGAGCAGCGCCTCGAACGGCGCCCCGGCCTGCAGCCGGCCGCTGCCGAGGCCGAAGTGGCGGCGGGCGTTGCCGGTGGCGGCGGCGAGCGTCTTCTCGAGCGACAGGCCGGCCTCCAGGTAGCGCTCGATCTCGTCGAACAGCGCGTAGCCGTGCTCGACCCCCATGCTGCCGGCGTCGGTGCCGAGCAGCAGCGCGACGCCCATCTCGTCGGCCAGGCGCAGGTGCTCGGCATGCTGGTCGAGGATGCGGCGCAGGTTGCCGACCGTGTTCGGCGACCAGCCGACCGCCTGCGGCTGCGCCCACTGGAAATGCACCGGGCAGAAGGTCGGCGTCCAGGCCACCTGCTTGTCGCGCATCACGGCCAGCGTCGCGCGGTTCATGAAGAAGCCGTGCTCGATCGAGCCGACGCCGGCCTCGGCCGCGATGGCGAGGCCCTTCGCGCCGCTGCAATGGGCGAAAGTGCGGCGGCCGTTGGCGCGTGCGGTGTCCACCACCAGGCGGGCCGATGCGAGGTCGAACTGCGGCTCGTCGGTGACCGCGCCGGCATCGAAGTCGATGATGCCGGTCAGGATCAGCTTGATCTCGTCGGCGTCGCGCGCCAGCTCGCCGACCGAGGCGCGGATCGCCGCATCGTCCTCGACGTCGCGCGCCATGAAGGCACCGTAGCGCCTGGGCCGCTTCACGCCCAGGCCGCCCGAGCGCACCCGCGCCATCTCCGCCCGCTGCCGCGCTTCGTCGCGAACCACGTGGTTGATGCCGTGCCGGTCGCCCGCGTCGCGCACCAGCGTGACGCCGCAGGCGAGGGCCTCGCGGGCGCTGCGGCGGGCCGCTTCGGTCAGCTCGTCGAGCGGCTTCTTCAGATGGGCCGAGCGCTCTGCCATGTCGGTCGGCGCGCCGTCGAGAAACAGGTGCACATGGGCGTCCACCAGGCCCGGCAGCAGGAAGGCGCCGCGTTCGACCGCCACCCCCTGCCGCGCCAGCGCGTCGCCATGGTCGCCCACCGACAGCTCGGCGACGCGGCCGTCGCGCACCAGCAGCGTGGTCGGCGCGGCATGCTGCTGCCGGCCGTCGAACCAGCCTGCCACGCACACTGCGAATTCGTTCCGCACCATGCTCATGCCCGGTAGAACTTGCGCACCGCGCGCAGCGCATTGCTGCCGGTCTGCTCGAGGAAGTTGCGGTAGGTCACGAGCACGTAGTGGTCGTCGGCCAGCCGCTGGTAGCCGCGCCACGGCGTGCCGAGCACGTAGTCGAAGCCGTGCTCGACGGTCAGCGTCAGGAAGGCGTTCTCGAGGCAGTGCTTGAGATCCGAGCCGTCGGCCGCCTTCGGCGGCATTTGCTGGCCGATGTTGGACAGCCCGCCCATCATGTGCACGCCGGCCAGTTCCGGATCGGCGCCGATCCGCCGGATCGCGTCCACGGTGCTGCGGTTCAGCCCCTCGGTGTCGGCGATGATGGCCGACACCGACATGTCGATGAAGACGTGGTCGAGCGGCATGCGGTACTCGTTCTTCAAGCGCAGCGCGGCGCGGCGGGCGGTACCGTAGATCTCGTCGGCGCTCTTGTTGCCCTTGGCGACCTCCCGGCCGCCCACCTCCTCGACCCGCTCCGACGCCATCAGGATGACCTTGAACTCGAAGCGGCCGTAGAGCTCCATCAGGTCCCAGCGGTGCTCGGTGATCGAATTGACGATCGGCAGTTCGCCCTTGGCCTTGGCCGGGTCGTAGGTGGACAGGCAGATCTCCTGCACCGGCTTGCTCGGGAAGTCGAAGGACAGCGGCAGGTCGACGACCTGCTGGATCGCTTCGATGACGCGCGCCATCCAGTGCGGGTCGGTCAGCGCGCGGGCGCCGATGTTCACGTTCAGGTAGCGGGCGCCGGCCTCGGCCTGCCTGACCGCCAGCGCCTGGATGCCGGGCAGGTCCTCGTTGTCGAACAGCGCGCGGGTGGACTTGAAACCCGGGTTGATGCGCTCGCCGATGATGCCGATGTCGAATCCGTTGTTCACGGCTGTCTCCTCATGCGTTCGATGGTTTCCGGAATCCGATGTGGTGCAGGAAAACCTTCTGGAAGCCGCTGCGCGAGCCGAGCTCGATGTAGCGGCAGCCGCGCGCCAGTTCGCGGGCGCGCCGGCGCGCGGCGGTGGAGGCCAGCATGCGGCGGATGCCGAGGCCGGCGGCATTGCCGACCTGCACGAAGCGCTCCGCCGGCAGCGGCGGGAACAGGCCGATGGCCACGCCGCTGGCGACGTCGATGTAGGCGCCGAACGAGCCGGCGATGATGAAGCGCTCGATCGCCCCGGCGGCCAGGCCGGCCTCGTCGAGCAGCAGCTCGGTGGCGCTGCGGATGGCGGCCTTGGCCAGTTGCACCGCGCGCACGTCGGCCTGGCTGAACGACACCCCGGGCGCCAGCCGTACGGCGCGCTTGCCGGCGTGGGTGACGATGTCGGCATGCTCGCGGGCGAGCCGGCCCTGGTCGTTCACGAGCCCTTCGCGGTACAGCGTCGCCAGCGTGTCGAGCACGCCCGAGCCGCACAGGCCGACGGCCTTCCTGCCGGCGATGGTGTCGGCCACGATGCGGCCGGCCTCGAATCCGACCCTTTCGATCGCCCCTTCGGCGGCACGCATGCCGCAGGAGATGTGGCCGCCCTCCAGCGCCGGGCCGGACGGCGCCGAGGCCGAATACATGCGACCGCGGTGGATCAGCGTGACCTCGGTGTTGGTGCCGATGTCCATCACCAGCGCGGTGTCGAGCGACTGCCATTGCGCTTCGGTGGCCAGCAGCGCGGCGACATGGTCGCCGCCGACGAAGCCGCCGACGTTCGGTGCCACATGCAGCCGGGCGCCGGGCGCGACGTTCAGGCCCAGCTCGCGCGCCTTCAGGTCCACGCTGTCGCGCAGCGCGGCGACGAACGGCGCGCGGCCGAGCTGGCGCACCGGCAGGCCGAGCAGCAGGTGATGCATCGCGGTGTTGCCGCACATGGCGAGGTCCACGATGGCCTCGCCGGGCTGGCCGACGCTGGCGCACAGATCGTGGGCCAGCGCGTTGATGGCCTCGACCGCGGCGCCGCGCAGTTCGTCGGCCGAAGCGGCGTCGCGAATGGCATGGTTGACGCGGGCGATCAGGTCGGCGCCCCAGGCCACCTGGGGATTCTCGACGCCCAGGCTGGCGAGCCGTCGGCCGCTGTCGAGATCCACCAGGAAGGCCGCGGCATTGGTCGTGCCCAGGTCAACTGCCAGGCCCAGCGTGGGCCGGCCGGCGGGGCCGAACGCGACCAGCTCGTCGCCATGGCGCCAGACGCGCAGCGACCACGGCTCGCCGCCCTGGCCGTCGCGCAGCAGGCGGGGCAGTTGCCGCGCGGCGGCGAGATCGATGCAGCCCTCGCGCGCCCCGCCCAGCGCGCGCAGCACCCGGTCCGCATCGGACAGGTTGTCGGCCAGCGTGGCTTCGGGCAGCGACAGGTCGCTGGCGCCGACCGCGGCGGCGAGCGGCAGGATTTCCTCGTCGCCGCCATCGGTCTCGGCGCGCACCACCGGCGCCAACGAACGCGGCGCGATCTCGATCGTGCAGTCGGAACGCGCCGACAACTGGCAGGCGCGACACCAGCGGCGTCGGCCCGGCGCGGCGGGTTCGCCGTTCTCGCTCAATCCGAGGTCGGCGCCGGCGTGGGCCTGCACCTCGCCTGCGGTGATCCGCACCACGCAGCTGCCACAGCTGCCGCGCCCGCCGCAGGCGCCGACGATGCGCACGCCGTGGCGGCGAGCGCTCTGCAACAGCGTCTCGCCCTCGTGGCTCGGGATGTCGCGCTCCAGGTGCGGAAAGTGCAGGCGGTGGGTGCTCATCGATGGCGCTCGGTCGTCGTGCGGGACGGCGGCGTCAGGCGTGCAGCGCGGCCGGGGGGCGGCGGCCGAAATTGCACCTGGCGCGGGACGGGCAGCTCTCGCAGCGCGACCAGCTCACCTGCGGCAGGTCGCGGCCGACCGCGAACACCACCGAACTCGATTTCAGTGGCGTCAGCAGGCCGCCGCGATGCAGGCCGACGCCGATCCGTTCGGCACGCGATAGTTGCAGCACGGCGGCGTGGGCTTCCAGGCCGAGGCCGGGGTCGCCGGCGTGCAGCTCGGCGCCCATGCCGAGGCGCTTGCGGTAGCACTCGGACAGCATGCGATCCTGGATGCGGCGGCCGAGCGCGAACAGCATCTCGCTGCCCAGCTCGTCCAGCGCCACCGCCAGCGCGGCGCGGCGCTCGGCGAACAACGCGCCGGCCCGCTCGCCGAGCCTCGCCCCGAGCGTGCACACACCGCAGCCGAGGGCCGTCAGCTGGCCCGATGCGGGCAGCAGGCGCGGCGCATGCAGCGTCGTTCCGCCGCAGTGCAAGGTGCCCGCCGCCGCGCCGTCCCGCTCCGCCGCGCTTGGCGGCGGACGATCCAGCGGCACGATCTCGCAGCTGTAGCTGGCCTCGACCAGCTCTTCGGCCAGCATCAGTTCGATGGCCTGCTCGCGCAGGCGGGCGCCGGCGCGGGACAGGCCGGCCGGCGGGTTGTCCGCCAGTTCGCGCTGCAGATCGACGCCGCGGATCGCAGGCATCCGGCTTATCCGGCGTACTTGCGCGCTGCGGCGAACATCGCCCGCACGTTGGCCACCGGCGTCTCGTCGGGGATGCCGAAGGCGCCGTCGAGGATCAGCTTGCCGCCCTTGTTCCAGACATTGTCGACCAGGTGCTTGACGGCAGCGTCGACCTCGTCCGGCTGGCCCGTGGTGAGCAGCGAGGGCGACAGGTTGCCGCGCAGCGCGACCCGGTCGCCCAGCACCTCGAAGGCCTTGACCATGTCGGTGCGCTCGAACCAGTAGATGCACTTGCCGGCCGGGATGTCCTTGATGACTTCCAGCCGCTTGGTGCAGTCCGATTCCCACATCGGCATCGGGATCAGCCCCTCGTCGATCATGCCGATCATCATCTTGCGGAACGGCGGCCACCAGAATTCCTCGAACTGCTTCGGGCTCATGAAGGCGTCCGGCGCCCAGTGGATCGGGATGAAGACGATCGGGTGCTTGGCGGCCTTGGCGTTGGCGACGGTCATGCGGGTGATGAAGGTGGCGGCCTTGTCGAGCACCAGCTTGAGTTTTTCCTTGTGCCGGTAGAGGTCCTTCATCATGCCAGTGGCGCCGCGGAAGTAGTCGGCGATGAAGTCGTAGGGCGAGGTCGCCACGCCACCGTTGAAGAGCGGAAAACCGGCCGCTTCGAGGCGCTGGGCCCAGTCGATGTGGTGGCCCATCAGCGTGTTGACCTCTTCGGCCGCGCTCACCAGCTTGTCGAACGAGGCGCGCACCTCGGGCAGCGCGAAGGTACGCATGCCGTAGACCAGGCGGAAGTAGTGCAGGCCCGGGAACACCGGCAGCTTGTCGAGCCCCTCGAACGCGCCGGCGACCCGCGGCAGGTATTTCTGCAGATAGAAGCCGGTGGGATCGAACAGGAAGTCGTCGTACTCGTCAGCCGACATGTACTCCCTGTCCAGGTACTGGAACGGCTGCATGTCGCCGACGCCGTGGCCCGGCCACTGCAGCTGCTTGAATTCGAGCTTTTCCAGCGCGCGCCCGACGGTGGTGCCCAAGATCATCGGAAAAACGCCGTCTGGCTCGAACTCCAGCGCCGCATCGATGCTCGCCTGCTTGGCCTTGTCGTAGTCGTACATCAACTCCTTGAAGCTGATGCCGGCGTAGCTGGCGGGCCAGAAGAAGCTGTGCAGGCCGACCGGCATGCGGTCCGGCTGTTCGAGCCTCACGCAGGCCATGATGCGTTCCCAGCGCGCGTCGTAGGCGGCCTTCGCTTCGTCGCTCTGGGGATAGGGTCCGATCTGCGTGGGCATCAGGCGGCCTCCAGCCAGCGCTTGCACAGGTTCACCGCTTCGAGCGCATTGACGCCGAAGGCGTCGGCGCCGGTGTAGGTGCGCACCGTCTCGTCGATCTGGCCGCCGCCGATCATGATCTTGAAGCGGCTGCGCATGCCGGCAGCGTCGAAGGCAGCGATGGTCTCCTTCATCGAGTCGAAGGCCAGCGTCAGGAAGCCGGACAGGCCGACGATGTCGGGCTGGAAGTCGTCGATCTCGTCGATGAAGGTCTTCACCGGCACGTCGATGCCGATGTCCCTGACCTCGAAGCCGTTGATGTCGAGCATGAAGCTGACGATGTTCTTGCCGATGTCGTGCAGGTCGCCGTGCACGGTGCCGATCAGCACCTTGCCGAGCTTCTTCGACTCGCCGCCCTCGCCCTGCTTGATCAGCGGCTTCGCGACGGCGCTTATCTGGTCGAGCATCTCGCCGGCCAGCACCAGCTCGGGCAGGAAGTATTCGCCCTCCTCGAAGCGCTTGCCGACGACGTCCATCGCGGTCCGGCACAGCTCCAGCACCCGCAGTGGATCCTTGCCGTCCTCCAGCAGCATGCGGTTGGCCAGCGGCAGCGCGTCGTCCTCGTTCATGTCGGCCAGCCACTCGACCAGTTGCCGCTCTTCGTCGTTCATATCGCTCATCGTGTCTCCTCAGCTTGCTGTCCGTGTGCGTGCCGCCGCCGGCACCGCCCGATTCGCCATGCCGCCCCCGACCGGCCTCGCAAGCGCGGCCGTCGCTACCGTGGGCGAGCCACCGTGTATACAATTTCGATCTAATCATCGATAACCATTGGGAGGACAGGGTGTTGTTGCGATAGCTGACTGCACAGAATGCGCATAGCTCGCATGCTGCGACGCACAGGCAAGATCTTCTGGAAATAACGGAAAACAGCCGGAATCCCTGCGTACGACGGGATCGCTCGCAGTTGCGGACGGTACCGGGAGGGTACGGGGACGATTAGCGCTGCTGCCGAGCCGGTCGCAAAAATGTATACACCGGCATCGACTTCGGTCGCAGCCCGGGCCGCCGGGCGCCCCACTCGCCCGCCCGGGGACTCGGCAGCATTTCGGCGTACCGGGAGCACCGACAGGGGAAGCCGCAGGCGCAGACCGTCAGGCGGCCTTCGATGCCAGCGGCTCGCCGGCGAGGTCGATCAGCCGCGGCGGCGCGGCCGGGCGATGGCGGCGCCGGTCGCTGCCGTCGTCACAGGCGGAAGCGGCTGGAAGCGTCGGCCAGTTCGGTTGCCAGGTCGCGCAGCCGGCGTGCGTCGTCGGCCATGTTGTGGATCGCCGCGGTGCTCTGCTCGACGTCCTCGGCGATGTGATCGACCGCGCCGACGATCTCGTTGCTGACGCGCGTCTGGCCGAGCACCGAGTCGGAGATCGCGCTCATGCCGGCGGCGGTGGCATCTACCGCCTCGGCGGCCACGCCGAGCGCAGCATTGACCCGCTCCATGTGCTCCTGGGCCAGCTCGATGGCGCTGCGCCCCTCGCGCGCCACGCTGTCGGCCGCCTTCGAGCGTTCGCTCAAGGTCTGAGTGACGCGGTCGATCTCGCGCGCAGCCGCGGCCGACTTTTCGGCCAGCTTGCGCACCTCGTCGGCCACCACCGCGAAGCCACGCCCCTGTTCGCCGGCCCGCGCGGCCTCGATGGCGGCGTTGAGCGCCAGCAGATTGGTCTGTTCGGCGATCTCGCGCACCTCGCCGGTCATGCTGGAAATGCTGCCGACGCTGTCGACGAATGCGCTCGCCGAGCCGGCCATCTGGTCCACCGCCTCGCGCACCTGGGCTATCTCGCCGGCCACCTGGGCCACCGCTTCGATACCCCGCTGGGTGTCGTCCAGGCTGGCGGCCGAGAGCCGACGGACCTCGCCGGCATGCTCCGACACCTCGCCGTTCGACGCCGACATGCGCTTGACCGCCGCGGCCACCTCGCCGGCCGAAGCACTCTGGCGCGCCGAGGATTCGCTCACCTGGCCCGCCATCGTGGCCATCGACGCGGTGGCGGTCGACACTTCGGCGGCGCCGTGCTGCAGTCGCTGGATCAGCGCCCGCAGCGCATCGGCCAGCGCGTTGAAGGCGCTGGCGATCTCGCCCATCTCGTCCCTGCGCGTGTCGTCGAGGCGCACCGTCAGGTCGCCGCCCGCCAGGCGCAGTCCGCTGTCGCTGATCGAGCGGATCGAGGCCTTCAGCGATCGGCCGATCGCCCACAGTGCCGCGATCGTCGCCAGGATCGCCGCCGATGCCAGGCCGAGGTTCAGGATCAGCGCCCGCCTCGCCTGCGCGCTTTGATCGGCGAGGGACGCTTCGAGCTGGGCGGCGACGGTGCCGGCCAGTTCGATCGCCAGATCGACGGTCTGGCTGGTCGATTCGCCGATCTCGCCGGCCCCGACCATGTTGGAATTGCCCTCGACGACGCGGTCGCGGACGCGCGCGGCGTTGTCCTTGAAGCTGCCCGCCACCGCCTCGACCGCGTCGGCCAGTTCCTGCGCACGCTCGGGCTCGTGCCGCCGCAGGATCGCGAGCGCGCCGCTCAGCGCTTCGACACGTTCGGTCGCGAGCCGCATCACGCCGCCGAGTTCGGCCAGCTTGACCGGGTCGTCGTCGAATTTTTCGGCCATCGAGTAGCCGAGGTCGCGCATGCGGCTGGTGTATTCGATCAGCGGCGGCAGGATCTTGATCGTCGCCTCGGTCAGCGCGTCGCTGGCCGCCTGCTGGCCGAGGCTCAGGCCGACCGCGTCGGCCGAAGCCAACCAGTGCCGCATCACCGTATCGAGCCAGGCGCTCTGCCGTTCGAAGCTCGCACCGCCGCCGAAACCGGAGGATTCGTCGAGGGCCGCCCATTGCTGCGCGATTTCGTCCAGCGTCGGCTCGACGGCACCCAGCTGCCCGCTGCCGCCGGCCAGCTCGCGTGCCGCAGTGATCGCCGCATCGACCTCCTGGCGCGCCCGGTCGATCTCCGCGGCCGGATCGCCGTCGCCGAAGTGAATGCCGCTCGACAGCGCGCGCCGCCGCTGCGCCGGCACCACGATGGCCAGCAGCTGGCGCGAATAGGCCGCGCCCTCGATCTGCTCGCCCAGCTTCGCAACCTCGGCCAGTTCGCGACTGGCCAGCTGGGCCAGCATCAGGCCCATGCCGCCGAGCGCCACGCAACACACCAGGATCATCTTCTGGCTGATCGTCATGCCGAACGCCCTTGTGCCCGCCGTCTTCCGGGTTCGATCGATCCGGTTCATATCTTCTCCCGCTCTTCCTCAACTCAGCCCGGCCAAGCCACCGCGGCCCTGGCATCTCTCCGTCGTCCGCGCTGCGGACAGTCGCGCGCAGCGCCATGTATCAATATGGAGCAGGCTGCTGCGGACCGGCGCTCGCCGGACGAATCGGCACTAGACGAGCAATAAACGCTCCCGCCGCCGGCCGCCACGGTCTGTCGACGACACGGGCCGGCCAGGCGAAACGATGGAGCGCCGGGGCCGGTGCATCGGGGTCATGACGGCGGCACTACGCTCGGCGTGGCGAGACGTCTCGAACGGGCAATTCCGCGGAGTTGCCTGTCGCCGGCGCACTTCCGCTGCGGACGACGCGGTTGCGGCCCGCCCGCTTGGCCTCGTACAGCGCTTCGTCGGCCAGCCCGATCAGGCCGTTCTCGTCGGCGGCCCGTCCGTCGAACTGGGCCACGCCGAAGCTGGCCGTGATCCGCAGGCCGGGACGGGAACGGATGCCGGCGGCCGCTTCGGCTTCGATCGATTCACGCAGCCGCTCGGCAACCTCGGTCGCCCGATCGAGATCCATGCCCGGCAGCAGGATGCAGAACTCCTCGCCACCGTAGCGACACATCAGATCCTCGCTGCGCAGCTTGCGCATCAAGACGCCCGATACGGCTTTCAGCACCTGGTCGCCGATCTGGTGTCCATGTTCATCGTTGAATCGCTTGAAGTGATCGATGTCGGTCATGATGCATGACAGCACCTGCACGCCCTCGCCGGCGCGTTCGATCGGATCGCGCAACTGCGCGAAAAAGGCTCGTCGGTTGAGGCAGCCGGTCAGCGGGTCGCGGGTCGCGAGCCGGGTCAGTTCCTCGTTCTGGACCCGGATCAGCTCGTTCGAGCGAAGGGCCAGGGGGGCCATCGCCCGGAAGAAGATCCGCTTCTTGGTCAGCACCG
>JBNLET010000023.1:0-5478 GCA_050305135.1 Rhodocyclaceae bacterium
CGAGCCCATGATGCCGAACATGTCGGTCACGTCGTTGGAGACCAGGGTCTCCACGAATGCTTCCGAGGGCGTCATCTTGGTCGGGCCGCTGGGCACGCTGCGGGGGGTGTCGCTCATGATCGCTGTGTCTCCTGTGAATGCTTATGTTTCCAAAATCGGAACGTTTAGTTCCGTAAAATGAATCTGAAGCAACTCTAGACACCGTCCGCCCAAGAGTCAAGAGAAATTTCCAAAAAACGGTACAATTGGTATCGAAAACAACAAATCGATATCATCTGCCCAAGCTACCGAGGAGAATGAAGATGTCCCTGGAAGTGCCCCGCATCGACGGCAACACGCCTACGCTGCGTCTGTTCGGCCTGCTGGAAGTGATCGCGCAAAAGGATCAGTTCGTTTCGCTGCAAGGCTTGGTGGAAGAGACCGGCCTGCCCAAGCCGACGCTGCACCGGATGCTGCAGCAGCTGGAAAGCGCCGGCATGCTGCAGCGGGACGGCGATGGTCGTCACTACAGCACCGGCTTGCGGCTGCAGCGGCTGGCCGAGACGCTGCTGCTCAACAACACCGTGCATGGCGCGCGGCATGCAGTGCTGCGCCGGCTGGTGGACGAGGTCGGCGAAAGCTGCAACATCACTGCCTTGTCGGGCGCCGAAGTGCTCTACCTGGACCGGGTCGAGACGCCGGCCCCGCTGCGCTTCTACCTGCACCCGGGCTCGCGTGTGCCGGCCCACTGCTCAGCCAGCGGCAAACTGTTCCTGTCTCAGATGAGCGCGAGCCAGCGCCGGCGCCTGCTCGAACACGTGCCGCTTGAGAGGTACACCGGCAATACCATCATCGATCCGGAAGCGCTGGAAGCGGAGATCGAGCGGGTGCGCAACGACGGCTACGCCTTCGATGCCGAGGAGTTCCTGCCCGGGCTGCTCTGCCTGGCGGTTCTGGTGCCGCGGGCCGGTGGCCGCTCGAACAATGCGGTCGCGGTCCAGGCGCCGGTCATCCGCTTGCCGAAGGACAAGCTCGTGGGCCTGTTGCCGGCACTCCGCCGCGCTGCCGAGGCACTCGAGAAGATCGAGGCCGAAGCGGCCGCCGACGGCAAGGCGAGTGCCTGAGCCGAAGGTGAGACCCCGTCACGTCCGACGGCTTCGGACGGGTGTGCAGCCTGTCCCGCGCAGCGATCCCCGCCGGCTCGAAAAAAATTTGACGCGCCGCATTAGGTCCGTATAATGCGCGACTTCGCAGGCGCGTAGCTCAGCTGGTTAGAGCACCACCTTGACATGGTGGGGGTCGTTGGTTCGAGTCCAATCGCGCCTACCAGACAGTACGGAATCATCATGTTTTTTCGAACTACGACCGAGTGCTGAAGCCCCGTCCAGATCGAGTCCACCCGTGATGTTTCCGATTTGAAAAAGTGCGGCTCGTCCGCACTTTTTTTTCGTCCGACGCGAGATAGAAATGCCGCAGATCACGCTTCCCGATGGTTCCATCCGCAGCTTCGAGCAACCGGTGACGGTGCTCGAGGTGGCTGCCTCGATCGGCGAGGGCCTCGCCAGGGCCGCGCTGGCCGGCAAGGTGAACGGGAAGCTGGTCGACACCTCGCACCCGATCGAAGCCGATGCCGAGCTGGCGATCGTGACGGCCAGGGATGCCGAAGGGCTGGAGCTGATCCGCCATTCCACCGCCCACCTGCTGGCCTACGCGGTCAAGGAGCTGTTCCCGGAGGCCCAGGTGACGATCGGCCCGGTGATCGAAAACGGCTTCTATTACGACTTCGCCTACAAGCGCCCGTTCACGCCGGAGGATCTGGCCAAGATCGAGAAGCGCATGAGCGAACTGGCCAAGCAGGACATCCCGGTCAGCCGCGAAGTCTGGCCGCGGCCCAAGGCGGTCGAGTTCTTCAAGTCGATCGGCGAGCACTACAAGGCCGAGATCATCGCTTCGATCCCGTCCGAAGAGGATGTGTCGCTGTACCGCGAAGGCGATTTCATCGACCTGTGCCGCGGCCCGCACGTGCCCTCGACCGGCAAGCTGCGCGTCTTCAAGCTGATGAAGGTGGCCGGTGCGTACTGGCGCGGCGACTCGAACAACGAGATGCTGCAGCGGATCTACGGCACGGCCTGGGCCAACAAGGACGACCAGAAGGCCTACCTGCACATGCTGGAGGAGGCCGAGAAGCGCGACCATCGCCGCATCGCCAAGCAGCTCGACCTGTTCCACCTGCAGGAGGAAGCGCCGGGCATGGTGTTCTGGCATCCGGCCGGCTGGACCCTGTGGCAGCAGATCGAGCAGTACATGCGCCGCGTGCTGGACGAGGCCGGCTACCGCGAGGTCAAGACGCCGCTGGTGATGGATCGCAGCCTGTGGGAGAAATCCGGCCACTGGGAGAACTACCGCAAGGAGATGTTCACCACCGAGTCGGAGAAGCGCGACTACGCGATCAAGCCGATGAACTGCCCGGGCCACGTGCAGATCTTCAACCACGGCCTGCGCTCGTACCGCGACCTGCCGCTGCGCCTGGCCGAGTTCGGCTCCTGCCACCGCAACGAGCCGTCCGGCGCGCTGCACGGCCTGATGCGGGTGCGCGGCTTCGTGCAGGACGACGCCCACATCTTCTGCCGCGAGGACCAGGTCGTCTCCGAGGTGCAGGCCTTCAACGAGTTGCTGCGCAAGGTCTATCGCGACTTCGGCTTCGAGGACGTGGTGGTCAAGCTGTCGCTGCGGCCGGACCAGCGGGCCGGCTCGGACGAGGTCTGGGACAAGGCCGAGCAGGGGCTGCGCGACGCGCTGGCCGCCTCCGGCATGCATTGCGAGGAGATGCCGGGCGAGGGCGCGTTCTACGGTCCGAAGATCGAATACCAGATCAAGGACGCACTCGGCCGCTCCTGGCAATGCGGCACGATCCAGCTCGACTTCGTGCTGCCGGAGCGGCTCGACGCCGAGTACGTGACCGACGGCAATACGCGCGCCCGGCCGGTCATGCTGCATCGCGCCATCCTGGGCTCGCTGGAGCGCTTCATCGGCATCCTGATCGAGAACTACGCCGGAGCTTTCCCGCTCTGGCTGTCGCCGGTGCAGGCGGTCGTGATGAACATCTCCGACAGTCAGGCCGAATATGCCTCGAACGTCGCAAATCGCTTGCGGAAAGCGGGATTCCGGGTCGAATCGGATTTGCGGAACGAGAAGATCACATATAAAATTCGCGAGCACAGCGTACGCAGGCTGCCGTACCAGCTTGTCGTCGGCGACAAGGAAAAGGACGCGCAGCTGGTGGCGGTACGTGCCCGGGGCGGCCAGGACCTGGGGCAGATGACCCTGGACGAGCTGATCGAGCGTTGGCAGCGCGAAGTGGAGGCGCGTGCCGGCTCGATCTGATTTTTTTGGATTTCGTGGAGACTTGAACCATCGCTCAGGAAAAAAAGCAGCGCGTTAACCGGGAGATCAACGCGCCGGAAGTTCGGCTTATTGGTGAAGATGGCGAGCAGGTAGGCATCGTTTCGATCCAGGCTGCGATGAACGCGGCCAGTGAGGCGGGAATGGATCTCGTGGAAATCGCGCCGCTGGCGAAGCCGCCGGTGTGCCGCGTGATGGACTTCGGCAAGTTCAAGTACCAGGAGTCGAAGAAGGCCCACGAAGCCAAGCTGAAGCAGAAGCAGACGCAGCTGAAGGAAGTGAAGCTGCGTCCGGGAACCGACGAGAACGACTACCAGATCAAGCTGCGCAACCTGGTGCGCTTCCTGAACGACGGCGATCGATGCAAGGTGACGCTGCGTTTCCGCGGCCGCGAGATGGCCCACCAGGAATTCGGTCTGCGCCAGCTCGAGCGGGTCCGCGGCGATCTGGAAGAGATCGGCCAGGTCGAGCAGATGCCCAAGATGGAAGGGCGTCAGATGGTGATGGTGATATCGCCGAAGAAGAAGTGAATTTTTGCCCCGGCGGCATGCCGGCGGGGCAGCGGGACCGGCGGTTCGCCGCCGGAACAGAAGTGGAGCAGGGTTTCGAAACCGTCGCCATGCGGTACCCGGCCCCATGACATAAACAGGAGCAATCAAATGCCCAAGATGAAGACCAAGAGTGGAGCCGCCAAGCGGTTCAAGGTCCGCGCCAGTGGCGGGATCAAGCGTTCGCAGGCGTTCAAGCGCCACATCCTGACCAAGAAGACCACCAAGGCCAAGCGCCAGCTGCGCGGCATGAAGGAAGTGCATGCCGCCGACGCCAAGCTGATCCGCGCCATGCTGCCTTACGCCTGATTAGGAGAACGCCATGCCCCGAGTAAAACGTGGAGTCACCGCGCGCGCACGTCACAAGAAGGTGCTCGACCAGGCCAAGGGTTACCGCGGCCGCCGCAAGAACGTCTATCGCATCGCCAAACAGGCGGTGATGAAGGCCGGTCAATACCAGTATCGTGACCGCCGCCAGCGCAAGCGCCAGTTCCGTGCGCTGTGGATCGCCCGTATCAATGCCGCCTCGCGCGAGCTGGGCCTGACCTACAGCACCTTCATGAACGGCCTCAAGAAGGCCGCCATCGAGGTGGATCGCAAGGTGCTGGCCGACCTGGCCGTGTTCGACAAGCCCGCTTTTGCGGCGCTCGCCGAGCAAGCCCGGGCCAAACTCGCTGCGTAAGTCGCCGCAGCGCGAAAAAAGGAGGCCTGGCCTCCTTTTTTTTTGATTCATTCTCAGTCGCGATTCACGATCATGGAAAATCTGGAGCAATTGGTTGCCCAGGCGCAGGCCGACTTCTCGGCCGCCGCCGACGCGGCCGCGCTGGAGCAGGCCAAGGCGCGCTATTTGGGCAAGAGCGGTAGCCTGACCGCCCAGTTGAAAACGCTCGGCAAGCTCGAGGCCGACGCCCGCCGCGAGGCCGGCGCCCGCATCAACCAGGCCAAGGGGCAGATCGAGCAGGCGCTGGAAGCCCGCCGCCAAGCGATCCGCGAGGCGCAACTGGCGGCCCAGCTGGCCGCCGAGGCGCTCGACGTGACCCTGCCCGGCCGCGGCATGGCACTGGGCGGGCTGCACCCGATCAACCGCACGCTGGAGCGCATCGAGGCCTTGTTCGCCTCGATCGGCTTCGAAGTGGCGGACGGCCCCGAGATCGAGACCGATTTCCACAACTTCACCGCGCTCAACACGCCGGAGAACCACCCGGCGCGCTCGATGCACGACACCTTCTACCTGGAAGGCGAGAGCGAGGTGCTGCTGCGCACCCACACCAGCCCGCTGCAGATCCGCAGCATGCACCGCCACGTCGAGCGCTTCGGCCACCTCGAGCGCATGCCGGAGCTGCGCGTGATCACGCCAGGCCGCGTGTACCGGGTCGATTCCGATGCCACGCACTCGCCGATGTTCCACCAGGTCGAGGGCCTGTGGGTCGGCGCCGACATCAGCCTGGCCGACCTGAAGGGCGTCGTCACCGATTTCCTGCGCAACTTCTTCGAGACCGAGGACCTGCAGGTGCGCTTCCGGCCGTCCTTCTTCCCGTTTACCGAGCCC
>JBNLET010000024.1:0-33693 GCA_050305135.1 Rhodocyclaceae bacterium
CGTCCGCGATCCGCCGCATCCAACCCCATCCCCACCCCAGCCCTCCCCTTGAAGGGGAGGGAGCACCGCCCGCTCGGCCGGCGCGGAGCACGCTCCGCGAAACCCCATCCTCGCCCCCTTGAAGGGGAGGGGGCGGCCGGGCGGGGCGCCGGTTTCTTGGCCACGCGCCGGGACTGTCTGCTCCTCCCCCTTCAAGGGGGGCGAAGGAGGGGTTTCACGGAGCAATGCTCCGTGCCTCCTGAGCGGGCCGGCTGTGCAAAGCCGGCACTGGTCGGCTGGGAGGGGGATGGGGTGGAGGTTCTTGGCGCGTCCGCGATCCGCCGCATCCAACCCCATCCCCACCCCAGCCCTCCCCTTGAAGGGGAGGGGGGCCGGCAAAACCGGCACTGGTCGGCTGGGAGGGGGACGGGGTAAGGCAGGTTTCCGCGACCGGGCAGCACCTTGCCGGACGACTCCATCTCCGGCCGGGGCGCTTCGGGCCGGCGGCAGCCGGCCCCGCTGGAGCACGACATGCGCCTTCCCCGCATTGCGCCAGGCGCCGCCGGGTGCACGAAAAAGGGCTGCCCGCGGGCAGCCCCGGTTCGATGTCGGCGACGGCACTCAGTGATGATGCCCGCCGGCGCCATGCACGTGGCCGTGGGAGATCTCCTCGGCCGAGGCCATGCGCACCTCGTCCACGGTGATGTCGAACAGCAGCGCGACGCCGGCCAGCGGGTGGTTGCCGTCCACCACCACCTTGCCCTCGGCGATGTCGGTGATGCGGTAGATGATCTCCTCCTCGCCGTCCTCGGTGACGCGCTCGAAGGACATGCCGACCTCGATGTTTTCCGGGAACAGCGTCTGCTCCTCGATCAGCACCAGTTCCTCGTCGTACTCGCCGAAGGCGTCGTCCGGCTGCAGCTTGATCTGCAGCGTGTCGCCCTGGTTCTTGCCGTGCAGCGTCTCTTCCAGCTTCGGGAAGATGCCGTCGTAGCCGCCGTGCAAATACACCAGCGGGTGATGACCGTCGTCGATCATGTTGCCGTCCGGGTCGCGAACGGTGTATTTCAGCGTGACGACGGTGTCCTTAACGATTTCCATTGTGCGTGTTCCTTGCGTCCATGGCGCGGACCAGTTCCAAGACCTCGGCCGCATGGCCGCGGGGATTGACGTCATAGAGCGCATGGCGGATCACGCCGCTGCGATCGATGATGAAGGTGGACCGTAGCACAGACATCTTGCTGATCCCGTCCACCTCCTTCTTGCGCCACACGTCGTACATGCGGCACACCTCGCTGTCCTCGTCCGACAGCAGTTGCACCGACAGGCCGTGCTCGTCACGGAATTCGGCGTGGGTCAGGCAGTCGTCCGGGCTGACGCCGACGACGGTGCAGTGGTGGCGGGTGAATTCGTCCTCGTGGTCGGTGAAGTCCGCCGCCTGGCGCGTGCAGCCCGGCGTGTTGTCGCGCGGGTAGAAGTACAGCACCAGGTTGTTGGCCTGCAGCGCCTCGGCCAGGTCGAACATCTCCATGTCCGCGTCCGGCAGCGAAAACACCGGCGCACGGTCTCCGCTGCGCAACGCGGGTCCCCCTTTTCGTGCGGCGGATTCTAGCCGGTTCATCCTGCGAACTCTAGCGGCTGCACTGACTGGTCTGATCTGCATGGGGAGCCTCCGCCCTGGGTTGTATTTATCGTCGGACACCGCGCTGCAAGCGGCGCCATCTGTGAACCAATAGTTCAGCTTAGCCCCGGCCTCAAGCGTCGGAGCCGACCGAGGGCACGAGCGGTCCGCCCGCCGGTATCCGGACGACAGGCTTGCAATCCATCCGATCCTGTATAAAACTTCAGCCTCTATGGAGGCCGCCATGTCCGACAAGCTCACCGCCCGACAGCAGGAAATCCTGCAGTTCATCCGCGACACCCAGATCCACGAGAGCCGCCCGCCGACCCGCGCCGAAATCTGCCGCGCCTTCGGCTTCCGTTCGCCCAACGCCGCCGAGACCCACCTCAAGGCGCTGGCCGCCAAGGGTGCCATCGACCTGGACGAAGGCCGCGCGCGCGGCATCCGCCTGACCGAAAGCCTCGGCCTGCCGCTGATCGGCCGCGTCGCCGCCGGCAGCCCGATCCTGTCGGAAGCGCACATGGACAAGCGCTTCCAGATCGACCCCGACCTGTTCTCGCCGCGCGCCGACTACCTGCTCAAGGTGCGCGGCATGAGCATGCGCGACGCCGGCATCTTCGACGGCGACCTGCTCGCCGTGCACCGCACCGCCGAGGCCCGCAACGGCCAGGTGGTGGTGGCCCGGGTGCACGACGAGGTCACCGTCAAGACCTTCGCCCGGCGCGGCGCGGTGGTGGAACTGCTGCCGGCCAACCCGGACTTCGAGCCGATCGTCGTCGACACCCGCCGCGAGCCGCTGGTGATCGAAGGGCGCGCGGTCGGGCTGATCCGCAGCGGCACGCTGGCCTGAGCCGGCCGATGCGCCTCCGGCACGCCGCCCCGCCGTACAACCCCCCTGCCCCCGATGAGTGCCCAACCCGCCCCCCTCGACCAACTGCCCGCCGGCCTGGTGTGGCGCGGCGCCCGCTTCGCCGGCACGCCGCCGGCCGGACGGCCGAGCGGTTTCGCGGCGCTGGATGCGGTGCTGCCCGGCGGCGGCTGGCCCGAGGGCGCGCTGATCGAACTGCTCAGCGACCGCCCCGGCATCGGTGAGCTGAGCCTGCTGCTGCCGCAGATGCGGCAGGTGGCGGCACCGCGCTGGCTGGTCTGGGTGGCGCCCCCTTTCATCCCCTACGCGCCGGCCCTGGCCGCCGCCGGGGTGCCGCTCGAGCGGCTGCTGTGGATCGCGCCGCAAGGCGCCCGGGAGCTGCGCTGGAGCACCCGGCAGGCCCTGCTGTCCGGCAGTTGCGCAATGGTGCTGGCCTGGCAGTCGCAGCTCGACATGGCCGCCCTGCGGCGTCTGCAACTGGCCGCCGAACAGAGCGGCACGCCGCTGTTCCTGTTCCGCTCCACCCGCAGCGCCGGCCAGCCCTCGCCGGCGGTGCTGCGCCTGCAACTGGCGGCCGGCGACGACGGCACGCTGTCGCTGCGCCTGCTGAAGCGGCGCGGTCCGCCGCTGGCCGCACCGCTGCGCCTGTCGCTCGGCGGCCGCGCTACGGCCCGCGCCAGCCGCTTCGAGCCGGCCGGCCCGCCGCCGCCCCGCCGCTACCGCAGCCATGCCCGCTTCCGTCCCGCCCTGTCGGCCGAAGCCCAGGCCGCCCAACATGTTGTGGCTCGCCCTGATCCTGCCCGAACCCGCGCTGCAGGCGACCCTGCGCGGATCGACTGACGATGCGCCGCTGGCCCTGGTGGAGCGTCATCCGCGCGCCGTCGTGGTGGCGGCGAACCCGGCCGCGCTGGCCGCGGGCGTCGTTGCCGGACAGCCTCTGGCCGGTGCACTGGCCATAGCCCCGGCGCTGCGGCTGGCCGAGCACGAGCCGGCCCGCGCCGCGGCCCTGCTCGACGAGGTCGCCAACTGGGCCGGCCGCTTCACCCCCACCGTCAGCATCGACCCGCCCGACTGCGTGCTGCTCGAAGTGGCCGCCAGCCTGCGGCTGTTCGGCGGCCTGCAGGCGCTGCTCGACGCGGTTCGCCGCGGCCTCGACGATCTCGGCCTGAGCCACCTCAGCGGCTGGGCCCCGACGCCGCTGGCGGCCCGCTGGCTGACCCGCGCCGCCGATGCCGCGCCGCTCACCGCCGCCGGGCGGCTCGGCCCGGCGCTGGACGCGCTGCCGCTGGCGGCGCTGGCCGACGGCGGCGGCGTGGACGACGAGGTGCTGGCGCTGCTGCACGCCATCGGCTGCCGCCGCCTGGCCGAGGTCGCCGCCCTGCCCCGCGACGCGCTGGCGCGGCGCCACGGTCAGCGGGTCGGCGAAGCGCTCGACCGGGCCTTCGGCCGCCGCCCCGACCCGCGTCCCTGCCATGTACCGCCGGCCCGCTACCGGGCCCGGCTGCCGCTGCTGGTGCCGACCGAACGCAGCGACACGCTGCTGTTCCTGCTGCGCCGGCTGCTGGCCGGCCTGGCCGGCTGGCTCGGCGCCCGCCACGCCGGCGTGGACCGCCTGCAACTGGTGCTCGAACACGAGGGGCGCCGGCCCGACAGCGTGCTCGAGGTGCTGTGCGGCAGCCCCTGCCGCGACGAGCAGCGCCTGCTGCTGCTGATCCGCGAGCACCTGGAGCGGCTGACGATCGAGGCCGAGGTGGACGCCCTGCGCCTCGAGGCCGCCGCCCCGGTGCCGCTGCCGGCCCTGCCGGGCGATTTCTTCGACGACCGCAATCTGCTGCGCGAAAACGGCGAACTGCTGCTGGCCCGGCTGCGGGCCCGGCTCGGCCCCGACGCGGTGCGCCACCTGCACGCACGGGCCGAGCACCGCCCCGAGCAGGCCTTCGCCCAGGGCCAGCAATCCGGCACCCCGCCCGAACTGCCCGCCGGCGCCCGCCCGCTGTGGCTGCTGCCGCGCCCCGAACCCCTCGACCCGGCCCGCCTGAGCCTGCTCGACGGACCGGAGCGCATCGAGAGCGGCTGGTGGGACGAGCGCGAGGTCCGCCGCGACTACTACCTCGCCCGCGGCCGCGACGGCAGCCTGCTGTGGGTGTACCGGGAGCTGCAGCCACCGCGCGGCTGGTATCTGCACGGCTACTTCGGCTGAGGCGCGAGAGCCACTGCAGGGGTGCGCCCATGCTGGGCGCACAAAAAAGCGGCATCCGGAAACCGAATGCCGCAAATCTCCTATGAAGGAGAGGGAGGGAGCCTGTCGGTCGCAGCGGCGAGCGTGCGCTACATGCCCAGGTAGGCCGCTCTCACCTGCTCGTTGGCGAGCAGTTCGTGGCCGGTGCCGCTGAGCACCACGTTGCCGGTCTCGAGCACGTAGGCGCGGTCGGCCACCGACAGCGCGGCCTGGGCGTTCTGTTCGACCAGGAAGATGGTCTTGCCCTGCTGGCGCAGGCCGATGATGGCGTTGAAGATCTCCTCCACCAGCAGCGGCGCGAGGCCCATGCTGGGCTCGTCGAGCAGCAGCAGGCGCGGGCGGCCCATCAGCGCGCGGGCCATGGCGAGCATCTGCTGCTGGCCGCCCGAGAGGGTGCCTGCAGCCTCGTGGCGCTTCTGCTTGAGGATCGGGAACATCGCATACATGGCCTCGAGGTCGGTCTCGATGGCCTGGGCATCCTTGCGCGTGCACGCGCCCAGGCGCAGGTTGTCCTCGACGCTCATCGGGCCGAACACCTGGCGCCCCTCCGGCACCTGGCAGATGCCCTGGCGTACGCGCAGGTCGGCGCGCATCCTGGTGATGTCCTTGCCGCCGAAACCGATCCGCCCGGCGCTCGCCCGCTGCACGCCGGACAGCGTGCGCAGCAAGGTGGTCTTGCCTGCGCCGTTGGCGCCGACCAGGGCGACCAGTTCGCCTTCGCGGACCTCGAGGCTGACCCCGTGCAGGGCCTGGATCCGTCCGTAGTGGCTGGCGAGCTCATGCACTTCCAGGATCGCCGCGCCGTTGCTTCCGGCCACCGGCGCGGGGGCCGCCCGGCGCTCCTCGCGCGGCAGGCCGAGCCCGATCGGGGCCGGCGCGTAATTGACGATCTGCGACAGCAGGCGCCGGAACTCGGCCTGGACCTGCTCGCCGAACTGCGGGTCGCGATCGTCGCAGAACACGCCTTCGAGCTCTGCCCAGTCCTCCTCCTGCAGGATCTTGCGGGCCGCCGGGAAGAGCTTGGCCTCCTCCTTCATGATGTGGCGCCGCACCCGGTTGATGAAGTACTCGACCGAGGCGCAGAAGGCATCCGCGCCCTCCGGGTAGTTGTCCACGAAGGTCTGCAGCGTGCCGCGCAAGTCGGCGAGTTCGTTGGGGCTGTTGCCGTGCTCCCCTTCGAATTCCGCGAGCAGCGCCTCGACCTCGGGGGCGGCACTGCGCCGGCGCATGATCTTGAAGAGGTAGTCGTTCTCCTTCGGGTGATGGACCCGGTCGATGTACGCCTCGATGTAGTCGAAGATCATGTGGAACAGCTCGGCATCCGGCTTTTCGGCCGGGTCCCGGACCTGCTGGCGCAGTTCGTCGAGCGCGACGGTGACCCGCCACATGCCGCGGTGCTCGTTGCTGATGACCTGCAATGCCTCGCTCATGTCCGTGCTCCCACGCCCCACGGTACCCTGCACAGTGCCCGCCTCCGTCATCACGCGCCTCCCAGGTAGGCCGCGATCACGTCGGGATTGCGCCGGATCTCGTCCGGCGTACCTTCCGCCAGGCGCTTGCCGTAGTTCAACACCAGGATGTGGTCCGAGAGTCCCATCACCAGCTTCATGTCGTGCTCGACCAGCACCACCGTGATCCCCGCCTCGGCGATACGCCGGATCAGGTCCTCCATTTCGCGCGTCTCGGTGTTGTTGAGACCGGCCGCGGGCTCGTCGAGCAGCAGGATCTTGGGCTTGGCGGCGAGCGCCCGGGCGATCTCGAGACGCTTCAGTGCGCCGTAGGGCATCTGGTCCGCGTTGCTGTGCGCGTAGGCGCCGACACCGCTGAATTCCATCAGGGCGCGCGCCTCCTCGCGGCACATCCGGTCGCCGGTGCCGATGCCGGGGGTATGGAGCATGGCCTTGGCGAGGTTCTGGTCGAGCCGCAGATGGGCGCCCACCATGACGTTTTCGAGGGCGCTCATGTTGAGGCAGATCTGCAGGTTCTGGAAGGTGCGGCTCATGCCCAGCGCGGCGAGCCGGTTGGGCGGCCGCCCGGTGACGTCCCGGCCGTCGAGCAGTACCTTGCCCTTGCTCGGCGTATACAGGCCGGTGATCAGGTTGAAGAGCGTCGTCTTGCCGGCGCCGTTGGGGCCGATCACCGCGTGTATCGCGCCGTGGCGGACCCGGAAGCTCACGTCCTGGACCGCGTGCACCCCGCCGAAGACCTTGCCGAGCCCGCTCACCTCGAGCAGCGGCGCGTCGACCCCGGCGGCCGCGGCGCGGACGAGTTCCGGCGGCAGGGCCGCGGCGGCGGCGGCCGCGCCGGCCTCCTCGGGGGCCACGTCCTCGTCACGGCGCCCGAAGCGGCTCACCAGCGTCGGCACCAGGCCGCGCGGCATGAAGATCATCGTGAGCATCAGGATCGCCCCGAAGATCACCATCTCGTAGCCCTCGAAACGCGACAGCACCTGCGGCAGCAGGGTCAGGATCGCGGCCCCGACCACCGCCCCGTAGGTCGAGGCCATGCCGCCCACCACCACCATCGTAACCAGCTCGATGGAATGGAAGAAGGTGGCCACTCCCGGGGTCACGAAGCCGATGTAGTGGGCCAGCAGGCTGCCCGCGCCGCTCGCGAACATCGCCGATACCACGAACACCCGGACCTTGAAGGCGGCGGTATCGACGCCCGCCACCTGAGCCGCCACCTCGGAGCCGTGCACCGCGCGCAAGGCGCGCCCGACCGGCGAATCGACCAGGTTCAGCGCCAGCCAGACGTTCGCCAGCAGCAGCGCTGCGACCACCGCATACCAGATCTTGCTGCCATACACCTCCCAGCCGAAGACGGTCAGGCCGGGCACCGGCATGCCGTCGGGTCCGCCGGTGAGTTGCCCCTCGGTGGTCAGCACGATCGAGATGATAATGCCGAGGCCCAGCGTGGCCATGGCCAGGTAGTGGCCCTTGAGCTTGAAGATCGGCCGCGCGATCAGGAAGGCGAGCAGCCCCACCCCCGCCATGCCGGCGGCCATCGCGAGCAGCGGCGGCCAGCCATAGTGGGCGGTCAGCACCGCCGACGAATAGGCACCGATGCCGAGGAAACCGGCGTGGCCGAGGCTGATCTGGCCGGCATAGCCGATCAGCAGGTTGAGGCCGACCGCCACGATCGCGTTGATTGCGATCCGGATCACCACGTCGTAGTAGTAGTTGTTGGGCAGCAGCAGCGGGATCACCGCCAGCACCAGGGCCAGCAGGATCAGTCCGCCGGTGCGCGGTCTGGCCAGGCGGCGGCGCCAGCCGGCGGCGCCGGCGGCACCGCTCACGCCGGCCTCGGCGGCCACACTGCGCGGGGCAGCGCCTGCTGCGGTCGCGACGCCATCGATCGGTTTTTCCGGGGCGCCCATCTCACACGCGCTCCGTGACCCGCGCGCCGAACAATCCGCGCGGCAGGAAGAACAGGATCAGGATGATCAGCACGAACGGCATCGCATCCTTGTACTGTGACGACACGTAGCCCGCGCCCATCGCCTCGGTCACGCCGAGGATCAGTCCGCCGGCCACGGCGCCGAAACCGCTGCCGAGACCGCCCAGGGTCGCCGCGACGAATCCTTTCAGCCCGAGCATGATGCCAACGTCGTAGGAGGTCATGGTGATCGGCGCGGCGATGATGCCGGCCACCGCGCCGAGCATCGCCGACAGGGCGAAGCTGACCAGCAGCACGAAGCGGGTGTTGATGCCGACGAGCCGTGCGGCGAGCGGATTGTGGGAGGTGGCGAGCAGCATCTTGCCGAGGATGGTGCGGTTGAAGAACCAGAACAGCAGCGCCACCAGCACGATCGTGACGCCGATCACCCACAGGCTCTGGGGCAGCAGCGAGGCGCCGCCGATCAGGATCGGCGAATCGCCCGAAAACGCCGGCAGGGCATGCTGGCCCTTGCCGAAGATGACCTGCACCAGGCCCTGGATGAAGATCGAGGCGCCGATCGTGATGATGATCAGGGTCACCACCTCGGCGTTGCCGGCCGGCTCGACCGCGAACTTCTCGATCGCCATGCCGACCACGCTCACCACCACCACCGCGATCACGATCGCCGCAATCATCGGCACCCCGCCGGCCACCATGAATACCGTGGTCATGCCACCGAGCATGATGAATTCGCCCTGGGCGAAATTGATCACCCCGCTGGCGTTGTAGATGATCGTGAAACCCAGCGCGGCGAGCGCGTAGATGGACCCCACGGTCACGCCGGAAAACAGGAACTGCAGGAACTCGGCAAACATCTCGTCCTCCGTTCTGGCGATCCGGCGGGCCACCCGGGCGGCCCGCCGGCTGAGCCGGTCACTCCGCCAGCACGAAGTCGCCGCCCTTGATTTCGACCAGCCGGAAGGCAGTGAGGTCGAGACCCATGTGGTCGCTCGCCGACATGTTCACCTCGCCGCCGGTGCCCATGTAGCCCTTGGTCTGCTCGATCGCCTCGCGAACCTTCTCCTTGTCGGTGCTGCCAGCCTTCTTGATGGCATTGACCGCCAGCATCAGCGCGTCGTAGGCGTGGCCGCCGAAGGTGGACACCGCCTCGTTGAAGCGGCCCTTGTATTCCTTCTCATAGGCCGCGACGACCGGCTTCTGCGGGTCGTCGTCCGGCAGGCGCTCGGTCACCAGCAGCGCCGCGGCCGGCAGCCGGGTGCCTTCGGCGGCCTGGCCGGCGAGCTTGATGAACTGCTGCGAGGCGACGCCATGGGACTGATACACCGGCAGCTTGATGCCGAGCTGGCCGATGTTCTTGGCCACCACGGCCGGGCCCTGGCCGAAGCCGAAGACGAAGATCGCCTGCACCCCGGCGGTGTTCTTGATCTTGGTCAGCTGCGGCGTCACGTCGGTGTCCTTGGGACCGTAGGTCTCGTTGGCCACCAGGGTGATGCCGTAGTTGCCGGCCACGTCTTCGGTCTGTTTCTTGCCGGAGGAGCCGAAGCCGGAGGTCTCGGAGAGCAGCGCGACCTTGCTGATGCCGCGCTTCTTCATGTCCTCGAAAACCTTCTCGGCGGCCATGCGGTCGGTGTGGGGGGTCTTGAACACCCATTTCTTGACCGGATTGATGATCACCACCGCGCCGGCCATCGAGATGAACGGCACTTCGGCACGCTCGATCACCGGCACCATCGCCATCGTCGATCCGGTGGTGCTGCCGCCGAGGATCAAGTCCACCTCGTCGTTCTCGACCAGGCGCTTGGCGAAGCCGTTGGCCTTGTTGGCATTGGTGCCGTCGTCGTAGTGGATCAGCTCCAGCTTCTTGCCAAGCACACCGCCGCCGGCGTTGATCTTCTCGATGTAGAGCTGCAAGGTCTTCAGCTCCGGATCGCCCAGGAAGGCCGCCGGGCCGGTCACCGAAAGGACCGATCCGACCTTGATGGTGTCGGCAGCCAACGCCGCCCCGCAGCTCAGCCCGACAGCCGCCACCCCCGCACACAACCACTTCGTCATCCGATTCTTCACGTCGTTCCTCCTTTGATCCCTCCAAACACCCAGCCGTCGGAGCGGCCCACCGCCCCGCTCCTCCGGCGCCCTCGGGGCTTCCGCCCGATTTCTTGGGAGGCTGTCGGGCTTGAGCGATCGTAGAGAGCCGAGTGGGAGAGCGAGGGCAGATTCGGTCGGGTCTGAGGCGCGTAGTGGGGCTACGCAACGAAGATCCGTCTGAATATGGACCGCTGTCCCATCGGCGCAGTAGATCGGCCTCAAGTCCGACAGGCTCCTAATTCTTGTTGCGCCGGTCGATCACGCGCTTGGCCTTGCCGACCAGCGTGCGCTCGATCCGGTCGGTTTCGAGCACCTGCACCTGGGCGGTGACGCCGACCAGGGTCTTGATCCGCTGCGCCATCTGCTCGCCGATTTCGTTCCGTTCGCTGGCCGGCGTGGCATCCGACACCTCGTGCGCGAGCTCCACCAGCACGTCGAGGGTGTCGAGCGTGCCCTCGCGGCCCACCTGCAACTGGTACTGGCCGCACAGCTTCGGGTGGCGCAGCAGGATCTCCTCGATCTGGGTCGGGAACACATTGACCCCGCGGATGATCAGCATGTCGTCGCTGCGCCCGGTGATCTTGTCCATGCGCCGCATGCTGCGCGCGGTGCCCGGCAGCAGCCGGGTCAGATCGCGCGTGCGGTAGCGCACGATCGGCATCGCCTGCTTGCTCAGCGAGGTGAACACCAGCTCGCCCTCCACCCCGTCGGGCAGCACTTCACCGGTCTCCGGGTCGATGATCTCGGGGTAGAAATGGTCTTCCCAGACATGCGGCCCGTCCTTGGTCTCGACGCATTCGCTGGCGACCCCCGGACCGATGACCTCGGACAGTCCATAGATGTCCAGCGCATCGATGCCGAGCTTGCGTTCGATCTCGCGACGCATCTCGTTGGTCCACGGTTCGGCGCCGAAGACGCCGACCCGCAGCGAAGTGTCGTCCGGCCCGAGCCCTTCGCGCTGCAGCGCTTCGGCGAGCGTCAGCGCGTACGAAGGGGTGCACAGCAGCACCGTCGGCCGGAAGTCGCGGATCAACTGGACCTGCTTCTCGGTCTGGCCGCCGGACATCGGGATCACCGTCGCGCCCAGCGCCTCGCCGCCGTAGTGGGCGCCGAGCCCGCCGGTGAACAGGCCGTAGCCGTAGGAATTGAGGATGATGTCGTCGCACGTGACGCCGGCCGCACGCAGCGAGCGCGCCATCACGCTGCCCCACACCGCGATGTCGGCGCGGGTGTAGCCGACCACGGTGGGCTTGCCGGTGGTACCCGACGAGGCATGCACGCGCACCACTTCGCGCATCGGCACCGCGAAGGTGCCGTAGGGATAGTTGTCGCGCAGGTCCTTCTTGGTGGTAAACGGGAAGCGCGCCAGGTCTGCGAGGGAGCGCAGCTCATCCGGATGAATCCCGGCCGCGTCGAAACTCGCGCGGTAATGAGCCACGTTGTCGTAGGCGTGGCGCAGCGACCACTTCATGCGCTCGAGCTGCACGGCCTGCAGATCGGCGCGGTCCGCGGTTTCGATGGCTTCCATGCCATCGGCCGCCAGGCTGTCGAACATCATCCGCAATCCTCCTCCAGATGCGGTGAGTCGGGGCAGTTGATCAGAGTGCCGGCTCTCCTTCGGCCAGCTTTCTTATGGTGTTTGCGTTCTCTTCGACCTTGTTCTGGATGTGCGAGATCTGTTCCTCCGTGAGATGCCGGAAACGCCCCATCGCCTTCAGGTAGTCGGTCACCGGCAGTGGATCGTCGACGGACCGCGTGAAATGCAGGCCGTGCTCGTTGTCGTATTCCCACAGCATGACGAAGTTGGTCTCCACGGCCTTGCGCGCCACCTCCATGTTCTGGTCCGACGGGAAGCGCCAGCCCGTGGTACAGGGAGAATACACGTGCACATACGCAAAACCGCGCTTTGAGGCCACGATCGCCTTGTCGAGCTTGTCGTAGAGATCCTCCATGAAGGCGGTCGAGGCGGTCGCCACGTACGCGCAGCGGTGGTTCACCATCAGCAGCGGCAGGTTCTTGGCGTCCTGGGTCTTGCCCTTCTGGTGATCGCCGACCGGGGTGGTCGAGGTCCACGCGCCGTAAGGCGTGCAGCTCGAGCGCTGCATGCCGGTGTTCATGTAGCCCTCGTTGTCCACCACCATGAAGAGGATCCGCTCGCCGCGCTCCGCAGCCCCTGACAGGGACTGGAAGCCGACGTCGGAGGCGCCGCCGTCGCCCGCGATCGCCAGGCAGGTCACGTCGCGGCCGACCCGCTCGTATTGCCGCCGCACGCCCGCCAGCATCGCCGCGGTGTTGGTCAGCAGCGGATGGAACACCGGCACCTTGGTGCCCGCCAGCCCGTTGTAGCCCACCGACCCCATGCCCGGCACGCAGCCCGGAGGCGTCGCCAGCACCGTGTCCGGGCCGACCCGGCGCAGGGTGTGACGCATCAGCAGCTCGGTGTTGCAGCCCTGGCAGCCGGCGAGGCCGGGCGCGAAGAGATCTTCCGAGTCGCCGACCTCGTTGTAGATGCGGGCCGTCGTCACGTGGCGCAGCGCGCCGTGCGGGCAGGCCGGCACGCAGGCCGGGTTGCCGTCGCACATGTCGCACTTGGCGACCCGCCCCTCCTCGGGGTCGAGGGCAATGCCGGCGTAGGCGCAGCCCACCGTGCACAGCAGGCAATCCACGCACTTCGACGCGTCCCAGCCGATCACGCCGGATTCTCCGTCCTTGGCGAGCGCCGCGGCGGGACAGACGGTCACGCATTTCGGATCACCACACTGGCGGCACAGCGCCAGCTCGAAGGCGCCGTCGGCGGCCTGCACGACCTGGATGCGCGAACGCGCCGGATCGTCGCTGCCGGTCTTGGCCTGGGCGCAGGTGGTCATGCAGGCACCACACCCGTCGCACTTGGCGGGGTCGAAGGCGATGGTGCTGTAGGCTCGTCCCATGATCTCGGTCTCCTCGATTCCTTGGCTTCGGTCGTGTCGGTGACGCTCAGCGCCAGTGGCGCGACATCAGCTCACGGCCGACTTTCAATGGTTCGGCAAACAGCCGCGCGCGACAGTCGCCGAGATCGATGCGGCGCTGGATGAGCTGCCACATCACGCCGCCGTCGAAGAACTCATTCACTCCGAACATGCCCAGCAGCCGGTCCTCCTGGAAGATCGCCTTGAGGTAGCGTCCGCTGGCCGGGTCGAAGCGCTTCTCGACCTGGGCCCCCTCGGGCACCGCACTGCTGCCGACCGAGATCGCATGCCGGCCGAAGAAGTGGTAGGTGTTGAGCGGCACGCCGCCGGCATACGGCACGGCCGCCGGATCGCCGGCCATCGCCATGCCCGCGCTGCGGCCCTGCTCGGCGGCATCGGGCAGGATCGAGTTGATCACCTGCCGGTCGGAGTAGAAGCTCTTGGCCTGGGCGCAGTCGCCCGCCGCCCAAACGTTGTCTGCGCTGCTGCGCATATGCGCGTCCACCAGCACGCCGATGCCGCAGTCGATGCCGCTGCCCTCGAGGCAGTCGATGTTGGGCCGGATGCCGGTCGCCACCAGCAGCAGATCGGCCTCCAGCGCGTCGCCGCCGTCCAGCTCGAGGCGCACCCCGATCTCCGACGGGACGACCCGCACCACCCGGCTGCCGGTACGGATCCGGGCGCCATGGTCCTTGAAGGCCTGCTCGATCATCGCCGCGGCCTCCGGCTCGAAGTAGCCCGAGGTCAGGTGCTCGCTCATCTCGACGATGGTGACCTGGGCGCCCGCCCTGACCAGGTTCTCGGCGGCGTGCATGCCGACCAGTCCGGCGCCGAGCACCACCGCCTGGCGCGAGGCCGGAATCGCCTCGCGCAGCTTGAGGGCGTCGTCCAGCGTGCGCAGCACGTGGAAGGGCACGCCGTCGATGCCCTCGATGGGCGGGATCGCCGGCGAAGCGCCGGTGGCGATCAGTGCCTTGGCGAAGCCGATCCGGCTGCCGTCCGCGAATTCGGCCACGCCCGCGGCCGGATCGAGACGCGACAAGGCGGCGCCGAGGCGCAGCTCGATCGCATTGCGCTCGAAGAATTCGGCGTCCCGCAGGCCGATCCGCTCCGCTGCCGACTTGCCCGACACGACGTAGGGCAGGACGGTGGGCGAATACGGCATGTGGCCGTCGCGGGTGGCCATCACGATGCGGCCTTCGCCGTCGTGCATGCGGATCGCGCTGATGGCCTCCAGCGCAGCATGGCTGCTGCCGACGATCAGGTAGGTGGTGTGGTCCATGGCGCGCCCTCAGTCGTTCTCGTTGAGCCATACCGGCTCGTCGATGGTGTGCCCGTCGAGCAGGCCCGCGGTGGCGTCGATGACGCGATGGAAGTGCTCCACGGTGATGTCGGCGCCGGCCAGCCCGCCGATGAAGCTCGCCGACGGCAGATGCCGGTTCAGGCGGTAGAGCACGCCCATGGTCTCCTGATACATCGGGCCGCAGTTCCAGCGGAAACCGACCGAGCGGTCCACCACGCCCACCGCCTCGACCTTCGCCAGCGCCACCTTCAGCGCCTCGATCGGGAAGGGGCTGAAGGTCTTGATCCTGATCAGCCCCACCCGCTTGCCGGCGGCGCGGGCCTCGTCGATGGCGTCCTTGCCGGCACCGCTCATCGAGCCCAGGGTCATGATCGCGTAGTCGGCATCGTCGAGCCGGTATTCCTCCACCAGCGGCGCGTAGCGGCGCCCGAAGCGCCGGGCCCAGTCCTCGTGCAGCTCCTCGATCACGCGCAGCGCGTTCTGCATGCCGCGGCACTGGCCCTTGCGGTAGCGCACGAAGGTGCGCGGCCCGGCCCCGCTGGAACCGCCGGTGAGCGGATCGACCGCCATCGGACGCGCGGGATCGAGGGCGGCGTGCCAGTTGACGAAGCGCTCGCCCATGAAGTCATCCACGTCCGCCTGCTCGGGCACCTCCACGCGCGAGGCGCCGTAGGAGAGGTAGTTGCCATCCAGGCAGACATTCACCGGCAGCATCACGTCGTGGTGCTCGGCGAGCTTGAAGGCCATGATGGTGGTGTCGAGCACCTCCTGCACCGACTCGCAGTACACCTGCACCCAGCCCACCTCGCGCACCGTCATCGCGTCCTGGTGGCCGCCCCACACCGATTGCGGGGTGATCCCGTCGCGGGTCACGATCGACATGACGATCGGCAGGCGCATGCCGGGGGTACGGAAATACGGTTCGAACATGAAGGCCAGGCCCGGCCCGCAGGTCGCGGTGTAGGTGCGCGCGCCGGCCAGCGCCCCGCCCTGCAGCACCGACAGCACCGAGTGCTCGCCTTCCGCATCGACGATGTCGGCGTCCATCCTGCCTTCCGCGATCAGCTTGGCGACGTGCTCCACCAGCGAGGACTGGGGGGTGATCGGATACACCGCCACCAGGTCCGGCCGGGCCAGAGCCACCGCCAGTGCCGCCGCCTCGTTGCCCTCGGCGACGATGACCTTGCCCTTGTGCGCCTTGGGCGCGGCAACTTCCGCGGTCGCGGTGCTCATCGCACTTCCTCCACCATCGTGATCGCCCGCTGCGGGCATTCCGTGGCACAGATGCCGCAGCCCTTGCAGGTGTCCATGTTGAAATCGAACCAGGCGGCGTGCTCCTCGACGCACTGCACCGGGCAATAGAGCCAGCACACCGCGCACTTGACGCACTTGTCGCGGTTCACGACCGGCCGCATGCTGCGCCAGTCGCCCGGCAGCATCGGGTTGATGTCGGTGGCCACCGGGCACAGGTCGTCGGGCACGCCGGCCAGCTTGAGGTCGAACATCGGGTAGGCCTTGCGGCTGCTCATCGCGCGGCCCTCCCGGCGAACCTTGGTATTTGGACGCTCATGCCGTGGCCCTCCTGTCGATCGTGTGCACCTCGGTCTCCTCGTAGCCGCGCTCCAGCGCGGTCAGGTTCTGCTGGAGACCCGCGTCGCGGAATTCCGATTCCTCCAGCGCGGTGCGCAGCGAGGCCAGCGACACCTGGCCGGTGGTCCTGGCGAAGGCGCCGAGCATCAGGGTGTTGGTGATCGGCCGGCCGAAGATCTCGCGCGAGATCCGTACCGCGTCGCACAGCCCGACCGTCGCGACGCTGTCGGGCAGGTCCAGCTCCTCGAGCGCCAGGCCGGTGGTCTGGACCAGGGTTCCGCCCGCTGCGAGGCCGGCGAAGATGTTCACCGAGTTCGCCACCGTCGGATCGACGCAGATGATGCAATTCGGGTGGTAGATGTTGGTGAGCTGGCGGATCTCCCGGTCGCTCGCGCGCAGGAAGGCCACCACCGGCGCACCGCGGCGCTCGAAGCCGAAGGCCGGCACCGCCACCGCGTACTTGCCTTCCGCCACCAGCGCGGCAGCGAGGATGCCCGACGCCATGACCGCGCCCTGCCCGCCCCGTCCGTGAAAGCGTACTTCGTACATCGCGTCTCCTCCTGCGGTGGCTGCGTGGCCGCCGCTTGTCTTTCCGTTCGCCCTGCTCAGACCCAGCCCGGCCGCGGCCCCGTGGCCGCCTGCCCCTGGCCCCGCACCGGCAGGTGGGGCAGCGCGAAGCCCTGCGTGAAGGCCGCCCGGCGCACGAGCACGAACTTGATCCACATCCCGGCCGCCACCGCAGCCAGCGCGGCGAGCCACAGCAGCGCCGACAGCCCACTCGCGATGCCGGCCAGGGCCAGCACCGCGGGCAGCAGATGCCCCACAACGACGAAGCGCCCGTCCGCCTTGCGCAGCGCCGCCACCGCCTTCAGCGGTGCCGCCCCGGCCGCGCCGACGCCGGCGAGATAGCGCTTCCATGCGAGCATCCGCAGCGCCAGCAGCACGATCAGCCCGATGCCGGCGATTGCCGGGTGGGCGGCGCTCAGGGCGGGCAGGCACAACAGCAGCAGCGCCAGGCCCTCCGCCAGTCCGGTGGCCAGCATCAGCACCAGGCTGCGCGGATGACGCCAGGTCGGGATGCCCTTGTCGGCCTGCAGGATGCGCGCCTGGCTGTAGAGGAAGGCCGCGCCGGCCAGGCCTGCCGGCAGGAACCAGCCGCTGCCGAGCGCGACCGCCGCCGCACCGGCGGCGAACAGCGCGGGCGCCACCACCGCTTCGCGCGTCATCCACGAACCCGCCGGGTGCAGGAAGACGTTCAGGGCGCGCCAGGGGCGGCCGATCTCGAACCACACGCAGGTAAGCCCCGCCGCCACCAGCAGCATCGCCAGCACGGCAGCCGTCGGCGACGCCCAGCCGGCCGCCGCGGCGAGCGCCGCCCACACCAGCAGTCCGCCGCCGGCACCGCCGCACATGAAGTTGGCCGCCGCCCGCCAGTCCCAGTTGTTCTGCCGCTTGGGGGCGACCCGGTCGCCGCCCCGATCGAAGCGCTTCATGCCCCGCCTCCCGCGGCGATCCGCTCGCCGTCCCAGATGTAGTAGACCCCGGGCTCGGTGCCCAGCTCCTCGTGCATGCGGAAGTGCCGGGTCTCGGCCAGCAGGCGCGACACATTGCTCTCGGGATCGTCGATGTCGCCGAACTGCATGGCCCCGGCGATGCAGGAATTGACGCAGGCCGGAGTCGCTTCGTGATCCACCCCCGGGGTCTGCCCGCGTGCCCGGCCGGCGTCGATACGGTCCTTGCAGAAGGTGCATTTCATCGACACCGCGACCCGCTCGGGGTCGAACTGCGCGGCTTCCGAGGCCAGCGGCGCGTCGCCGTAGGCGTAGTGCGGCCGATGGATGATCGAGCGCGCTTCGTACGGACAGGCCATCACGCAGTTGGCACAGCCGATGCAAAGCGAATAGTCGATATCGACCACCCCGTCGCTGCGGCGGCGGGTCGCGGTGGTCGGGCAGACCTCCTCGCAGGGCGGGTTCGTGCAGTGCATGCAGGCCACCGGCACGAAGGTGCGGCGCACGTTCGGGAAGGTGCCGCTCTCGACGTCCAGCACCTTGCGCCACTGGATGCCCGGCGCGGTGCCGTTGGCCAGCTTGCAGGCGGCGGTACAGGTCTGACAGCCGACGCAGCGGCGCAGGTCGATGGTCATTACGTAGCGCGTCATCGGGCGTGCTCCTCGAGGCGGCGGATCTGGACCCGCACGATGTCCGAGCCCGAGCCGGTGGCGTCGGTCAGCTCGAGCGACATCGGCGCCACGGTGTTCAGGCTCGGCATGCCGAAATCCTTGGCCACCGGCGTCGCCCAGTGGTCGAACTGGCCGAGGATCACGAGCGTGTCCGGACGCACCCCCTGGGCCAGTACCGCGCGGCCGAAGGTGGCGCCGATGTGGGAGCGGATCTCCACCGGGTCGCCGTCGGCGATGCCGTAGCGTGCGGCGGTGTCCGCGTTGATGATCACGCCGGTGTGGCCGCGCACGTTCTGGGAGACCTCGCGCATCAGCGCGATCGAAACGTTGCCGCCGGTGTGGTACTGCATGCTCTTGGTGGCCAGCAGCCACAGCGGGAAATCCTCGACCTTCTGCCCCGCGCGGATCAGGGCCTGTTCCCAGCGCCCCGGCACGTCGTGCCAGTCGGGCAGCGCGGCGTATTCCGACAACTGTTCGTCCCACCACGAGATCTTGTGCTCGTGCAGCCGGTTGCCGAGTTCGCGGCCGATCCGCAGCAGGCGCTCCTGGTAGGGCAATTCGTAGCGCAGCCCCCGGGCCGCGAGGGTCGGCGTCAGATACCACTCGGTGCGCGAGATCGGCACCGTGTAGAAGCCGTGCTCGCGGAACCAGTCGAGGTCGCGGATCTCCTTGCCGCCGCTCAGCTCGGCGCTCGCGGCGCGGCAGACGGAGTCCCAGATGGTGTCCACCGAATGCTCGCTGCCGGTGTCGAGACTGAAGTCGTAGCCCTCGCCGCGCAGCGCGCCGACGCCGCCCGCACCTCGGTTGAGGGCCTGGTTGTAGGCTTCCAGCAGGCCGGTGCGCTTGGCGAGCTCGGTGCTGACCCAGGTGAAGTCGCGGGTGTCGCCCTGGGGTGCCACCGCGGGCTGGCGCAGCACCACGCCGGCCTGCTGCCAGAACTGCTCGACGAACTTGGTGCCGCCGACCCGGATCATCTGCATCGACTCCAGGTCGGTGGATTCGGGCAGCAGCAGATCGGCGAAGAAGTTGGTCTCGTCCACCGTGTAGGCGAAGGCCACGGTAAACGGGAAGGCGGCGATGTTGTCGACCAGATGCCGGGTATCCCAGAACGAGATCGCCGGGTTGGTACGGTAGATGAACCACACGTCCGGCAGCGTCGGGGTCGGCATGTTCCAGTCCTGCGGCCGCTCCCGCTGGAACATCCAGGCCAGCTGGGTCGGTCCGAGGGCCTGGCTCCAGGCCGAGTTGCCGACGATCGGCACCAGCGTGCGGTGCGCATTGCGGCCGGTCGGCGCCGCCACCCAGTGCTCCTTGTCGGTCGGGTTGAATTTCTGCGCCATGAAGCCGTCGGGGCCCGGGCTCACGCTGGCATGGCGGTTGTTGTGCGGCCGGTTCAGCCGCACCGTGGTACCCAGCGTCCCGCCCGGCACCTCGAGCGCGCCCACCAGCACCGCAAGCACGGTCCGCGCCCAGCAGCACTCGAAAGCGCCCCAGCCGTTGTTCACCGACTTGCCCAGGGTCACCGACACCGGGCGGAAGGGCAGGATCTGGCCGTCGATCTCGATGGTCTCGCCGATGCAGGCGTTGTCGAGGAACTCGCCGGCGATGCGCCGGATCGTCGCGGCGGGCACGTCGCAGATCGCCGCCGCCCACTCCGGTGTGTAGCGGCGCATGTGCTCGACAAGCTTGCCGTGGGCAGTGGTCCCCTCCACCGCCGAGAAGGCCTGGCGCTGGTCGTCGGCATCGATGCTGATCGCGCTGGCGATCGTGAAGCGTCCTTCCACGGCCGGCTCCGCGTCCGCACTGTCGAAAGGCACTGCGGCCTTGCTCCGCAGATCCCACACCAGCGGCTTGGCGCTGTCGGGGTCGCGCAGATAGAGGCCGTCCGGCCCCACCAGGTAGGGCGAGGCGGTGCGGTCGCGCAGGAAAGCGGTGTCGAGCTTGGCGCTGCCGTGCTCGTGCAGCAGCACGTGGATCAGCGCGAACAGGAAGGCCGGATCGGTCTTGGGCCGGATCGGCACCCATTCGGCCGAGCAGGCGCCGGTCACCGACAGGTGGGGCTCGACCTGCACGCGCTTGCAGCCGCGCACCCGCGCATCCGCATGGCGCAGCACCGCACAGGGTCCGCCCGAGGCCTCGACGTTGGTGCCCACCGACAACACGTAGCGGGTCAGCGGGGTGTCCGCCGCGACCGTGAACGCGCGGTGCCAGAACTCGCCGTAGAGATGCTCGGAGTGCACGCACTTGACGCCCTGCCCCGAGCCGAAGCTGAAATCGATCGGGCCCCAGGCGGCCAGGAAGGCCGGGAAGGTGCCCATGTACATCGCCGGCGTGCCGCCGTGGCCGAAGGTCGCCGCCACGCGGGGCAGGCCGGAGTCGTCCACCAGCCCCTTGGCGCGCACCGCGGCGAGGCGCTCGGCCACCATGTCCAGCGCCTCGTCCCAGGAGATCGGCACGAAACCCGGATCCTCGTCGCGCCCCTTCTTCGGGTTGGTGCGCTTCATCGGCTGGCTCAGCCGGTGCGGGTTGTAGGTCTTCTGGATCAGGCCGAAGGCCTTCACGCATACCCGGCCGCGTGCCGGATGGATGTCCTCGGCATCGAAGTTGGGTTCGATCTCGGTGGCCACCCCGTCGCACACCTTGACCTTCATGAAGTCCGGGCCCGCCACACAGTTGTAGCAGTAGCTCGGTACGTGGCGTACCTCGCCCTTACCGGTCGTTGCGTGCGCAGCGTCCATGCGGGTCATGCGCTCCTCCGTCGCTCAGTGTTGCGGGCCGCCGTGGGCATAGACGCTGAAGCGCCCGCCGCGCGCAAATCCGATCAGGGTGACCCCGGCGCCGTCAGCCATCCGCACCGCCATGCCGGTGGGTGCGGACATCGCCGCGATGACGCCGATGCCGACCGTCGCAGCCTTCTGCACGATCTCGTAGCTGGCCCGGCTGGTGATCAGCACGAAGCCGTCGGTGTCCGTCTGCCGCGCCGCGAAACGCGCTCCGATCAGTTTGTCGAGCGCGTTGTGGCGACCGACGTCCTCGCGCACCAGCTGCACCGCCCCCCGGGCGTCGCACCAGGCCGCCGCATGGACCGCACCGGTCAGTGCGAAAAGCGGCTGGGTCGCCTGCAGCTCGTCGATCGCCCGTTGCAGCATCGAGGCACTGACCTGCATCGGCAGCCGGTTTCCGGGCAGACGGTGCACTGCAGCACGCCGAGCCAGCTGATCGAGGCTGTCCACACCACACAGGCCGCATCCGGTGCGCCCCGCCAGCGCCCGCCGATGGGCCTTCAGCGCTGCCATCCGCTCGGACGCGATCTCCATCCGCAGCTCGATGCCGCCCCGGCCGGGCACCACCTCGAGGTCGTACAGTTCGCCGGGCCGGGTCAGGATGCTCTCGCTCAGGCTGAAGCCCAGCGCGAAGTCTTCGAGATCCTGCGGCGTGGTCAACATCACCGCGTGCGACACACCACCATAGACCAGCGCCACCGGTACTTCCTCGGCCACCAGATCTTCGTCGCTGACCGCGCCATCGCCATTCCAGCGCTCCACCCCGACCTTGCCGTGCGCATCCACGTTCCACTCCGCCGGACAATGCATCGTCACCCCCCTGGCTGATCCCCTGGCCCGCGGACGACGGGACACGTCCCCGCATTCGAGCCATCTGCATTTCACGATACAGTCGCACCGATGATATGGCAACAACTCTGTATCGCATTATCTCGAATCGTTTGTTGTGCAACGCAATATTTCGGCGCGACAAGAGGAATTCCCCCTATAACACTGTGGTCAATCCGTTCCTCGCGACGCACCATCTGCCGTTCGTCGGGTCGTCATTCGCGGCCCGCCACCGACCCGTTTCCTTCGTGATCCGTTTCCCTCGTCGTGCCCGCAGGACGCGTTCCGCCATCGCCGCCAGGCATCGACCCGACTGCCTGCGGCCAGGGCCACGTGCTCGACATCAAGGGCCGCAGTGAGCGGCCAATGTAGTGTTGCGCGCCATGAGGGACCGATGCGCTTGGCACGCATCGGCCGTCCGAGGCCGGCTGAAGCCGGCCCTACCGGCCAACACGTTTCGGTCGGGTTGGTGGGGCCGGCTTCAGCCGGCCAGCGGCGTCTCGCAGCAGAGAATTGGCGCCGCCGCGTCGGGGGATGTCATGGGCGTGCGACCGACCCGGACACGCCTGAGCGCCCGTACCCGGGCATGCAAGCGACAGGATGGCGGGTGAGCCGCAGCGCTACGTTCGCGCTAGCGCACGCGCGGGAGGGGCTGACGGGTGACCCCGCATGCGGTCCGCAACGGCCGGCATCGCTTGCTCCCCTGCTCGATCGGCCGGCGCGGCGGGTTCACAGGGCGAGGCCGATCCGCAGGCCTTCCTCGAAGGCCCGCTTCGCATCGAGTTCGCCGGCGCGGGCGGCACCGCCGACGCGGTACAGCGGGATGCCATCGCCGGCCATTTCGGCGACCAGGCCGTCTTCGGCCTCCTGGCCGGCGCAGCAGACGATGGTGTCCACTGCCAGCAGCTCTTCGACCCCGGCGCGGCGGTAGTGCAGCCCCTGCGCGGTGATGCGCAGGTATTCGACGCCATCGAGCTGGACGACGCCGGCGTCGGCGAGTTCGCGTCGCAGCACCCAGCCGGTGGTCTTGCCCAGGCTCTTGCCGAACGGACCCTCGCTGCGCTTCAGCATCCACAGCCGGCGCTCGGCGGCGGGCGCGCTGCCGCCCGCCTGCCAGCGCGCCAGGTAGTCGGGCAGCGAGGGCGTGGCGCCGTGGTGCAACAGGTATGCGGCGACGTCGTGGCCGATGCCGCCGGCACCGATGATCGCCACCCGTTTGCCGGCCACGGCGCGGCCGGTGAGCAGTTCGTCGTAGCCGACCACGATCGGCAGTTCGATGCCGGGGATGTCCGGCCGCCGCGGGCGCACGCCGCAGGCGACGACAACCTCGTCGAAGCCCTCGCGACGCAGCAGGGGGGCGTCGGCCCGCAGGCCGGTGCGCAGCTCGCCGCCGGCAGCGCGCAAGCGCGCCTCGTAGGCGGTAGTGACCCGGGGGTAGTCCTGCTTGCCGGGGATGCGCCCGGCGAGCAGGAACTGGCCGCCGACCTCGGCCTGCCGCTCGAACAGCACCACCGCGTGTCCGCGCTCGGCCGCGGCCACCGCGGCCGCCAGGCCGGCCGGACCGGCACCGACCACCGCCACGCGCTTGCGCCGGGCGGCGGCGGTCGCGACGAACTCCAGCTCGCGGCCGGCGGCGGGATTGACCATGCAGCTCACCGCCTCGCCGCTGAAGTAGTGGTCGAGGCAGGCCTGGTTGCAGGCAATGCAGGGCACGAGCCGGTCCTCGTGGCCGGCGCGGGCACGCTGGACGAAGCCCGGGTCGGCGAGGAAGGGGCGGGCCAGCATCGCCAGGCTGCCGTCGCCGCGCGCCAGCACTGCCTCGGCAAGCCGCGGGTGGTTGATGCGGTTGGTCACCGCCAGCGGAATCTCCAGCGTGCGGGCGAGGCGGCCCGCGGTCTGGGCGAACAACGCGTCGGGCACGCACTGTTGTACCGTCGGCACGGGCGACTCGTGCCAGCCCACGCCGGTGGACAGCACGTCGGCCCCGGCGGCAGCGACGGCCTGCGCCATCGCGACGGTCTCCTCCCAGGGCAGACCGCCGTCCACCAGGTCGAGCAGGGAGTGGCGGTACATCAGCAGGCGCTGCGGCCCCAGCGCGTCGCGCACCGCGCGCACCACCTCGACGGCGAGGCGGATGCGGTTTTCCAGCGCACCGCCCCAGGCATCGGTGCGCTGGTTGGTACGGGGCGCCGCGAACTGGCTCAGCAGGTAGCCCTCCGAGCCCATGATCTCGCAGCCGTCGTAGCCGGCCGCGCAGGCCAGTCGGGCGCAGCGGCGGTAGTCCTCGATGGTGCGGCGGATGCCGGCGTCGTCGAGTTCGCGCGGTGCGCTGCGCGCGATCGGCGCGCGGATCGGCGACGGGCCGACGATGTCGCCGTGCATGCCGTAGCGACCGCTGTGCAGGATCTGCAGCAGGATGCGGCCGCCGGCCTCGTGCACCGCGTCGGTGACCGGGCGGTGTTCGGCGAGCTGCTTCTCTTCGATCAGGTAGCCGGGGCCGGACTTCATCCGGCCCTCGGCGTTGGGTGCGTAGCCGCCGGTGACGAGCAGGCTGCAGCCCAGCCGCGCCCGCGCCGCGTAGAAGGCGGCGAGGGTCGGCGCCGCGGCCATGCCCGCCTCCTCCAGGTTGGTGTGCATCGAGCCCATGATGACGCGATTGGGCAGCGAGAAGGGGCCGAGGTCGATCGGCGCGAGCAGGTGGGGATAGGGCATCGGACGGGGCTCCGCGGGTGCGCCGGCCGGATCGCCGCAGCGCGCGCCTGCCTAGTCTAGCGCGTCCGCGCCCTCGCGCCCTCAGCCGGCCGGCACGCCGGCGAGACGCAGGCCTTCCAGGTAGCGTTCGACGCGCTCGGCCCCGCGCAGTCAAATCGGGTCACTTGGTCGCAATCCAGCATCGGTACCAGAGACTGCGAAACACCTCGCGCGGCGCCGCGAAACCCGCCTCGACGAACAGCTCGCGAGTTCGCTCAGCCGACACGATCGGCAGGCGCGACAGCGCGTCGAGCTCGACGTGCGTCGCGCCGGCATCGATGCCGGAGATCTCGGCGTGGGACAGGTATGCCGGAACCCACTCTTCGAGTTCCTCCCTGGCGTCGATGCAGACGTCGGCGTGGACCAGTACGCCGCCATCCGTCAGCCGGTCGCGTATCGAAGACAGATAGGCGAGCTTGCCGCCATCGTCGGCGATCTGGTGCATGACCAGCAGCGAGGTGGCGGCTTCGAAAGGCGTTCGTTGCGGCAGATCCTCGATCCTTGCGGTGAAGAATTCGACCGCGTCGGAGAGGCCGGCGGCCCGGGACGCTCGTTTCGCCAGGGCCAGCTTGGCGGCACACGGGTCGATCGCCGTGATCGCCAGGCCGTGCCTGTTCTGGCCGAACTCGACGATCTCGCGGCCGCCCCCCGCCCCGACGACGATGATCCGGCTTCCACGCGAGGTACGGCATTCGATCAGCGCGCGGGCGAGGCGATAGATGGCCTCGAGCCCGGGGATGGCGCGCAGCATCTCCCGGTACAGCGCGACCTTGTCGGGTTGCTCACCTCCGCTGCGCGGATGCCTCTGTTGCATGATTCCTGCCTCCTGCATTCGCGCCGACGACTGTAGGTGCGCGCATCGCGCCGGCCGCATTGGCGGTGTCCGGAGAGGCGCGACAAGCCCATCCGGGACCTCGCCGGCCCGGCACGTCCTGGAAATCGTTGGGCGCCAGGGCGTCATCGACGACGGGCCACGTCTCATCCGCCAAAGACGTGGCTTGGCCGTCCGTGACGCCGGCGCGCGCGACGTTCATTCCCCCGGTCGGATCCGTTCTCGTATTGCCGCCGACTTCTCGCGGCAAGCCCACGGCCTGCCCGCCGGGCCTTGCCGACCGCATTTCGGCGGCTGCCCGGGTCGCCCGACGGGCGCGCCGCCGTGCCCGCCGAGCTCGACCTGCAGGCGCACGCCGAAGCCGTCGCTCATGCCCAGCAGCGTCTGGACGATCGCGCCGGGAGCATTGGCGTACTCGCCGGTCCCGCCGGTGACGGCACGCGTGACGGGTTCGCCGATGTCGGCCAGTTCGGGTCCCTGGCTGATCAGCAGATCGCCGTCACGAAAGCGAAAGACCTGGCGGGTCATCACGATCGCGCCGCTCTCGGTGCGCATGCCGTCGCCCACGAAGTAGCCGTCGCAGGTCCATTCTCCGATCACCAGCTCGGGAAAGGCGGGATCGCCATTCGGCAGAGTGCCCTCGACGCCGCCGGCGAGCGTGCCGGCAGGATAGATGTAGCCCTGGGTGATGAAGGGGTTGCCGTAGGCCGGCAAGCCGTCGTCGAACACCGGGGCCTTCGCCGCTACGAAGCGGGAGAGGTCCTCGGCGACGTCGAAGGCGGCGAGCGATTCGCCGGCAGCAGCCGCGCATGGCGTGGCCGCGACGATCGCGGCGAGGAGGATTGTGGTCGGTCTCATGAGTCGGTTCCTTGTCAATGGTGCTGGCAGCCTGTCGGACTTGAGGCTGATCTACTGCGCCGGCGGCACGGCGGTCCATATTCGACCGGCTTTTCGTTGCGTAGCCCCACTACGCGCCTCAAATCCGGCCAAATCTGTCCTCGCCCTCCCACGCGGCTCGCCACGATCGCTCAAGTCCGACAGGCTGCTAGGGGAGGGATGCGTCCGCGGATGCGGTGCGCTCGCTTGCGACGACTGGCACCTGCAGGTCGGTCGCCTTGTGGAAAGAAGCACGCGGCGCTGCGGCAGCAATACCTGCCGCGATCCGTTCGGCCGCAATGCGTGCGGCGTCGAAATAGCCGGTGAAGATCGGCCGGAATCCGGTGAACCACAGGCCGGGATTGCGCGGATCGGGCTCACCCATCGGGTAGCGCGGCCGACCTTCGTCGTCGAGCACGCCGAGCTGCCCGAGGAGCGGCGCGAGTCCGCTGCGGTAGCCGGTCGCCACGATCACCACGTCGGGCGTGCAGGTGGAGCCATCGGCCAGGCGGACGCGGCTCCCCTCGAAGCGCGCGACACTGGGGACGATGCGGAAGCGACCCGACTTGAGCGCCGCGACGAATCCGTCGTCGATGGCGAAAGCCACCCCGTCACGGAGCAGCCTCGTGCCGCCACCATCCGGATGACTGCGCAGGCCGTGTCGCTCGAGCTTGCCGAGAAACAGCCGCTGCACGACCCGAAAGGCCGGATCGAGGATTGCCGCCGGCAGCGCTGCGAAGACACGCGCCAGCCGGTGCAGCGGAAAACCGAATACCCGCTCCGGCACCAGGGCCGGGCCATGGCGGAGCGCGATCAGAACGTCTTGCGGATGATGGCGCGCGAGGTGATTGAGCGCGTCGGAAGCGGAATTTCCGGCACCCACTACGAGCACCCGCTTGCCGTCGAAGCGCGCGACCTCGCCAAGCTCAGCGACGTGCAGCAGCTCTGCGCCGAACGCCTCGCGCCCGGGCCAATCGGGGATGTGCGGCACGCGCTCCCGGCCGGTGGCGATGACGACGTGAGCGGCCTCGTCAGCGCCCGCCGTGGTCGACACCCGCCAGCCATCGCCTTTGCGCTCGATGGCGCTCACCTCGACGCCGAAACGGATCGGCACGTCGAGGCGGCTGGCATAGCGTTCGAGGTGCGCGACGACGGTGTCGCGCCGCAGGAAAGCGCCATCCGATGTGGGCGCCTGTTGGCCCGGCAGCCCGGCGAAGTGGCGGTGGATGTTGAGCCGAAGCGCGGGGTGGCGCGCGCGCCAGGGTTCGGCGACCCGATCCTGCGCTTCGAGCACGGCAAGCGGGATCTTGCGTCGGGCGAGGGCCTGTGCGCAGGCGAGACCGGACAGCCCGGCGCCAATCACCAGCACGGGCGGCAATAATTTCGAGTTCATCGTGTGTCCTCTCGGTTACTCGGTCGGCGATTTGCGCTCGCGCCGCGGCAGATCAAGGCCTGCGCGCGATGCCGTTGCAGCGCTCGCCCGGCCTTGGAACGATCAGCCGCGGGCGACGAAATATGCGTTGATCGGGTCGTGCAGGATGCGATGCGTTTCGACCGACGCGAAGCCGGCAGCCGCGAGGTACTCCTCGGCGGTCTCGACGCCCCACATCGCCCCGAGACCGGGGCCGCCCTGGCCGATCGAGACCGGCGTGCAGTGCATGGTCGAGATCGCGTAGAGCAGCGGCGCGAACGGGTTGTCCACGTTCTTCTCCAGATCGCGCGAGCCACCGATGTCCTGCATCAGGAACACGCCGTCGGGGCGCAGCGAACGCCGGACCAGTGCCAGAAACGCCTGCGGATCCTTCTGGTCGTGCACCACGTCGAAGGCGGTCACCAGATCGAACTGCCCGACCGACCCTGCAGAGGACAGATCGCATGCCTCGAAGCCGAGGTTGCGCAAGCCCTCTGTGCGGGCTTCGGCCGCGGTGGCCGCGAAGGCGTCGGCGCACAGGTCGAAGCCGAAGAACCGGCTGCGGGGAAACTCCCGGGCCAGCCGCTGCATTGCCCGGCCGCCGCCGCAGCCGAAATCGGCCACGTCGATGCCGGCTTCGAGCCGCCCGATGAGCTCGGGCGCGATCGGCAGGATGGCGTCGGTCAGGCTGGCCACGACCAGCTGTGCGCTGTCTTCGGCCATCACCTCGTGGAAGCGGTCGAAATCGTGGTAGCAGAGTCCACCGCCGTCGCGGAAGCGTTCGAGCAAGGCATCCTCCACGGTCGCCGCGATGGCGACGAACTGGGTCGTCACCGCCATGTTGTTGGGCGCGGCCGCCCGGGTCAGAAAGGCGGCATGCTCCGGGGGCAGCGTGTAGCGGCGCCCCTTGGCGTCGTAATCGACGACGCCGGAACTCACCATGACGCCGAGCCATTCGCGCAGGTAGCGTTCGGCCACGCCTGCCTTCGCGGCGAGTTCTTCGGACGTGAGCCCCGGGTTGACAGCCAGCGCGTCGAACAGGCGGGCGCGGTGACCGAGCGAGCTCATGATCGCCAGCGCCGCTTCGGACAGGGTGCCGACGAAACGCTCGGCGAAGGCTTCGGCCTTCGCATGGTCGAAGGCGGGGACTTGCTCGTGGACAGTCATCATTCACTCCTTGGCAGTTTGCGGCGGGGAAATCACCCGTCGCCATGGCCTGAAGAATGGACTGCGCGGATGCATCGAACTAGGATTCAGGAAGACTGTATCGGTGATAATCGGACACCACATACTCATCGGATAAGAAAATGGTGACCAATACGGTGGTAATCGGATCCTGCTTCGCAGGAACATCGGTATTGTTCTCGATCCTCGACGTGCTGGCCTCGGTCGGCCGCGACTGGGAGATGTTGCACGGGCGTCCGGCACGCGAGCCGTGCTTCCGGAGCAGCCTGAGAACGCCGGACGGGGCACCCTACTGGGACGTCAATGGCCGCAGGATCACCCCCGACGCGGCGCTGGCCGAGGCCCCGCTACCGGATCTGATCATCGTGCCCGACCTGCACATGGACCCCGCCGCGGCCCTGCCCGCAGAGTTCGGCCCGCTGGCCGACTGGATTCGCGACGCCTACGGCCGGGGAGCCATGGTCACGTCGGTGTGCTCCGGTGCAGTCCTGCTCGGCGCGGCCGGATTGCTGGACGGGAAGGAAGCGACCACCCACTGGGGGTTCGCCGACATGCTCGGCCGGACCTTCCCCGACGTGAAGGTCTGCCGCGAACGCATCCTGGTTCCCGCCGGCGAGGGCCACCGCATCGTCACCGCCGGCGGCGCCTCGGCCTGGGCCGACCTCATGCTCTATCTGATCGCGCGCATCGCGGACGCGGAAGAGGCCCGCCGGATCGCCAAGATCTACCTGATCGAGCCGCACTGCGAAGGCCAGCTCGGCTATGCCTCGCTGACCGCAGGCAGGCAGCACGACGATCAACTCGTCGCCGACGCCCAGGTCTGGGCGGCCCGGCACTACGACACGCCAAGCCCGGTAGCCGCGATGGCTCAGCGCAGCCAGCTGAGCGAACGCAGCTTTCACCGCCGATTCAAGCGTGCGACCGGGCAGGCACCGGTCGACTACATCCAGACCCTGCGGGTCGAGGAGGCCAAGCACTTGCTGGAGGCCACCGACCTGCCGATCGACGACATCTCGGCCGAGGTGGGCTATTCGGAGCCGTCGAGTTTCCGCTCGGCGTTCCGCAAGCGTGTCGGCATCTCCGCCTCGGCCTACCGCCGAAAATGGCAGGCGCTCGCCACGGGGACGCTCTGAACGAGAGCGCGCCTTGCAGTTTTCGGAAGACGACCGCACTGAAGGTCCGCCGCCGGCTGCACTGGCGGTGAAGGGCTTGGATCCGTCACGCAATAGTGGGCAACCGCCGGCCAGGACCGGCCATAGGCGAAGCTCAGCCGAATGGATGTGGTCCTTGGCCTACCGAATCGGCCGTCTGGACGTGTGGCTCGACGAGGAGCCCACGTCGCCGTACCGATACAGCGGAAACCATTCGCTGGGTAGTCAGCCTGCTACATTTACCCAATGGAATCGAATTTTGATGGGTAAGTATGGTCGCGCGGCTGTTTCGACCCCAGGAGCTCGCTTTTCGTACCCAGTACGCAGAGCTGAAAGAGCGCACCCAAGCTGCTGGTCGCCTGCTGCCAGGAACCCCTGGGGCGCTGGTCTTGCGTGAAGGCACGGGCTACCCGTACTGGTACCGCGTGAGCTACTCGGTGCCGGGGAGGGCGAGGGAAGAGTTTGTCTGCAAAGACGGAAACGACGCCCAGTTGGATGCGATGCGTGAACGCATTGCGCATCATGAATGGGTGGCACGGCAGGTGTCCTCATTGCGAAGACTGGGCTTTCAAGTCGCAGACAAGCACGTGGCTCGGGTGCTGGTCGAGTTGCACAACCAGGGGGCCTTCTCCGCGGGGCTCGTGCTGGTGGGAACGTTGGCCTATTGCGGCTGGCTCAACGAGCTGGGCGGAATTGCCGTGGCAGCGCGAACGCAGGATGTGGACCTCGCCCGAGGTGAGCGCTTAAGGCTTGCCGCGCCGCTGCCATTCTTGGCCACTATGCAGCCGGGTTGTCGTTCTCGGCGGTGCCCGGAATGCCGTCCCGTACGCCGTCGACCTCGGTCAAGTTGCCGGGAGCCGAAGGGCTACGCGTGGATGTGCTCGCGCCCGGGGAGATGATTGGTGCGGCCGTTGAAGTGCCTGAGCTTGAGTGGTGTGCCCAGGCCGTGCCGCACTATGACTACCTTCTCGAGGATGCTGAGAATGGCGCCATCCTCGCCGGGGGGCACTGCATTCCTGTGCGGCTGCCGAGCGCTTCGCGCTTTGTTTGGCACAAGGTCTACACCAGCACCCAGCGCCAGGGATTTCCAGAGAAGGCGGCAAAGGACCAGCAGCAGGCGCTCGTTCTGGGAGCCATGATTGCGGAGGCGGAAGCGCACGAGCTTCTGGCTGCTTGGGAAGAGGCTCCCACAGAGATGACCGACGCCATTAAGCCGACCCTCCGGAAACTGCTCGGGGCTGCCGGCGCGCATCCAGAGTTCGTCGGTCTTCTGCGGAACTGCTGAATCAATCAGGTCTCACCCTAAAATGAAGCCTTGACCCCTCGCTTTTTCGCTGGCGCTCACGATTGCGCTGGAGACCGGTGACATCAAGCGTTTTGCCGGTCCCGGCAATTTCGCCTCCTACGCGCGCACCGTGAATAGCCGCCGCGAGTCGAACGGCAAGAAGAAGGGCGAAGGCAACGTCAAATGCAGCAACAAGCACCTCGCCTGGGCCTTCGTCGAAGCTGCCCACTTCGCCATCCGCTACGACGAACGGATCAAGCGCTACTACCAATAGAAGAGCGCTCGCACACTGCCGGTGATCGCCATCAAGGCGGTCTCGTCGCCGCCGGCCGCGATCGAGGTCTTGCCGGCGATGGTGAGCTCGGCCGCGGTGAGCGTGATGTCGCCACCGGCGACGAGGGTGGTGCCTTCGCGGCTGTGGAACTGGGCGCGGGTCAGCGCGATGTCGGGCGCTTCATCGCCCGCGTCCGTCCCGTCCGCTCCGCCCACGGCTTCGATGTGGATCGTCTGCGCTTCGAGCTCGCCGGCTTGGCGGGGCTTTGCTACAAGGTAAAGCTCTGACCCCTTGCTGCTCCAATCGGGACCAATTCGCCAGGCCCACGATGATTGGATCTGCTGGCTGCGGTTTGTGGCATTCTTCGGACAATCCTAAGCTGATGAAGGAGAGCGAGATTTTTACATGCCGACTTGCCAGGCCATGTCATTCGAGTGCGGTAGCCCTGGATCAGTCCCACCATCTCGCTCCAGCACCTAGTTTGCTGAAAATGTGTAAAGTGGATTGAAAAGGATTGAACCGGAGGAGTCGCTCTTTCCCACCGTGATGCTTTGTCCGGCGGTCAGTTGAGGTGTGCTACCACTGGGCGAAGTCACGCCGGCGAGGAAGGTCGTCGGATTGGTCGAACTTCGACGTGCTGAGAAGATGCTATTGAAAGTGCTGCCGCTACTGCTAGGCACCAATAGCAGAACAACCGCATTGTCTTTGCAACTGGCGCCATCCACGACAACCCACTCAGAACTGTTTTGCGGATCCTGCGCGAAGTAGAAGTTCCAGTCCTGGGCTGATACTACGGTTGGATTGCCCGGGTCGCAGCTAACGGTAGCAATGGCAGGGACAGTTTGCGCAACAATGGTAATTGTCTTCTTGGTGGCAAGAGCGCCAGAAGTCGCACTCACGTCAGCCGTTCCAGGGCCAGTTGCTTTGAAATTGCCGTTGGCATCAACTATGAAAACAGCAGGGTTTGTGGTCGACCAAGTCACTGCTGGCGGCGCCGTTCGTTTCCCATCTGAATAGACCACGCTCGCGGTCAGTGGTCTTGCGTCACGTGTGGAATACCGAGTTTTCCCCGACTCAAATCCTCGTATCTCCAGAGACCTGGGTATAGCTTCCGTTACGGTAAAGTTCGCTGAACCAGTGACGGAGCTGAAGAAGTCCGTAGCCGTGACAATGACGCTGCCGACTTTGGAAGTCCGAAGCGTTTCTCTGTTCACTACTTCAGCGACGCTTGAATCGGATACCTTCCAGCTGATGCTTGTCGGGGCACGGGAAGCGCTTATCGCAGCTGAATCGTTAAGGTCAACGGATGTCCCGTCTGAGAATGTTCCAATGGCTTGCACTTCCACCGATGCTCCAGCTTCAAGCGACGTCCGGCTGGCCTTAACCTGAATGCTTCGTAGCGTCGCTGGGGCGCCACCAGCAGCGCCATCATCACCGCCGCCACCACCACCGCAGGCGGTTAAACCGAGGACGCAGACTGCCAGTGCGCTGTATATAAATTTTGCGAATTTCATGACATTATCCTCATTAATAATGTGTCGGAAATGTGTGCTTTGTATTCATCTCTTCTGCATATAGGTCGCACAATCGCACGAAACCTCTCTTGTTCTGATCTTGACCGCCCGTGGCGTCATCGGGCGCACAGCGGGAATGCTAGAACGAGTGCGCTCGTGCTATTCCCAAGTGGTGCCGCCAGCTCTGCGCCGCAAGCCGTGTTCGCCGGCAACGCGCGAGCCGCTCACCTGGAGATCGCCGCCGGCCTCGATGCTGACCGTGTCGCCGTGGATCTCGGCGCCGTGCTGGGTCACGCTCGTGTCCTGCCGGCTGTCCTTCTCATGGAGGGCGTAGTCGGCCAGCCCCTCCAGGCCGGGTAGCGGGCCGAGGCTGCCGAAGTCGGCCAGATCGAAGCTGCGCTCGACGACGTTGGTCGATGCCGTGTCGGCCACCGAGACGATCGTGACGTCGGCGCCGGCCTTGATCCGGGGCCGGCCCTCGCCGGCTTCGATGCGGGTGCCTTCGAGCGTGGTGCTGCCGCCGCTCTCGGAGAACACCGCCTCTTCGCTCATCAGCTCGGTGACGAGCGCCAGCGCGTGATCGTCG
>JBNLET010000025.1:0-3899 GCA_050305135.1 Rhodocyclaceae bacterium
GATCGAAGTGGCGCCGGGGCGTCGAAAAAGTCGCGACGAGCGGCGCGTCGAGGGCGCCGAGCGGCAGCTCAGGCCGGGGCCAGCTCCGGGTAGTCGATGTAGCCCTCGGCGCCCTGGCTGTAGAAAGTCGTCGAATCGGGCACCGCCAGCGGCGCGGCGACACGGATCCGCCGCGGCAGATCGGGGTTGGCGATGAAGGCGCCGCCGAACGCGACCGCGTCCAGCGTCCCGGCCGCCACCGCCTCGGCCGCCTCGAGCGGCGTGTAGCCCATGTTGCCGACCAGCACGCCGCGGTAGTGCTCGCGCACCGGCGTCAGCACGTCGCCGCGCTGGCGGCCCAGCAGGTCGGCCCGCATCAGGTGCAGATAGGCCAGGCCGAAGTCGTTCAGCCGCTGTGCGAGCCAACTCGCCAGTCCGACCGGATCGCTGTCGCGCATGTCGTTGTAGCTGTTCAGCGGCGACAGCCGCAGCCCCACCCGATCGCTGCCGATCTCGCCGCACACCGCGGCCAGCACCTCCAGCATCAGTCGCGCGCGGTTTTCGAGCGGGCCCCCGTAGCGGCCGCTGCGCCGGTTCGCACCGTCGCGCAGGAACTGGTCGAGCAGGTAGCCGTTGGCGCCGTGCACCTCGACACCGTCGAAGCCGGCAGCGCACGCATTGGCCGCCGCACGGGCGAATTGCGCGACGATGGCCGGGATCTCGTCGTCGGCGAGCGCACGCGGCACCGTGTAGGGCTGCTTGCCGGCGGGGGTGTGCACCTCGTCGCCGGCGATCGCGATGGCGCTCGGCGCGACCGGCACGCGGCCGTCGTTCAGCAGCGGGTGGCAGGCCCGCCCGCCATGCCAGATCTGCAGCACGATGCGGCCTCCGGCGGCATGCACCGCATCGGTGACGCGGCGCCAGCCGGCCACCTGGGCGTCGGAATAGATGCCGGGTTCGGCATGGAAGGCCGAGTTGCCTTCCGCCACCATCGTCGCCTCGGCGACGATCAGGCCGGCACCGGCCCGCTGCGCGTAGTGGGTCGCCATCAGTTCGCCGGGCACGTGGCCGGGTTCGGCGCGGCGGCGGGTCAGCGGCGCCATCAGGATGCGGTTCGGCAGCGACAGCGCGCCGGCCTGGAGCGGGGAAAACAGGGTCGTCATCGGATGTCGGTCCTCGTTGCCGTGAATGCGGAAAGCGCCGCCATGGCGCGGCACGAGCAACAGCTTGGAGCTTGTAGTAACTTTTTTCAACCAGTACTATTTTGGTTACCTCGTTACGCGATTCTTGCCTGATTGCCATGAACGCCCCGCTCGACCCGCCGAAACGCTGCACCGAACCCTGCCCGATCGAGCGCGGCATGCGCGTGCTGGGCGGCAAATGGACCGGCTCGGTGCTGTGGCACCTGAAGGACGGGCCGGTGCGTTTCAACGAGCTGTCGCGCCAGCTCGGCGGCGCCAGCAAGAAGATGGTCGATCAGCGGCTGAAGGAGCTCGAGGCGCAAGGCCTGATTCGTCGCCTGGTGCTGAGCACCCGGCCGATCGCGGTGGCCTACGAGATCACCGCGATCGGCAGCAGCGCGCTGGACGTGCTGGAACGACTGCGCGACTGGACCGAGCGGCACGGCATCTGAGCGGCCGCGACCGGGTCGCGCGCAGGCGCGGCCGAACTCGACGATCCTCGCGCCGGATCGCACGGCGGTTCGAGCCGCGGGCCGGCGCAGGGCGGCGCCCTCCGTCAGTCGTGCCGGAGTGGACCAGATTGTTAAAATGCTTTACACGTGCGATCGCAAAGCATGTCGTCACCTGGGCATCTGCGGCGCCGCGAGCTCATGCCTCGGCAGGCATTTCATGCCTTGTGCGGATCCCATTCGGCAGTTGAAGCCGTTGCGGCTACGAATCGGTAGGAGACAGGCAATGATTGCACGAGCACTCCTGGTGCTGGCAGCGTCGGTGGCGCTGGTGGCGTTCTCGCAGCCGAGCCGCGCGCACGACGAACCCGAATGCGGGCACGGCCGGCTGGCGGCAATTTCCTTCGTCGAACTGCAGTCGCTCGACCTCGCGCAACAGCCGCCGGCCCCGCTGACGATCAAGGGCAAACTGCAGCTGCCGACGGCACTCGGCGGCGAGGTCCATTGCTTCGAGAGCAGACGCAAGCTGCCCGCGGTCGTCATCCTGCACGGCTCGGCCGGCGTCGACGCGCGCGGCCAGTTCTACGCCGAGGCGCTGAATGCCGCGGGCTTCGCAACCCTCGAGATCGACATGTGGGAAGCGCGCGGCGTGAACAGCGTCGCCAACCGCCCGGCGCTGCCGATCCTGACCTATCCCGATGCCTTCGCGGCGCTCGCCTACCTCTCGCGCCACGAGCACATCGATCCCGCCCGCATCGGCGTACTGGGATTCTCGTGGGGGGCGGTGGTCGGCCTGGCCGCGGCCGAGCAGCTCTATGCCGCCCAGTTCGGCGGCGGACTGCGCTTCGCGGCCCACGTCAGCAACTACCCGCCCTGCTACGCCGCCAACAACACCGCCATCCCCGCCCTCGACCCGCCGGCCCCGAAAGGTGCGCAATTCCTGAACCCCACCGGCGCGCCGATACTGATCCAGATCGGATCCGAAGACGGCTACGACAACGGCGCGGCCCATTGCCTGGCCTTGCGCGACCTGGTCAACGCCAGCTACGGCCCGGTGATCGGCGTCGAGGTCTACCAGGGCGCAACCCATGCCTGGGACCGGCTGCAGGTCCCCACCAGCGTGCTCGACCCCTTCGCCGACGAGGGCAGCTTCTTCGCGACCGGCGTGATCCCGCTGGTCAGCATCGAGCCTAACGTGGACATGGCCTACGCATCGCGGCGCAAAGCGGTCAGGTTCTTCGCCGACAACCTGTGAGACGCAAGGCGGCCGCTTCGGGGCGGACAACCCCGGATCGGCCGATGGTCGGCATGGGACCGCCGGCCCGATCCGCGACGGGATCCCGCCACTCGCGACTGGACGCCTCGTCCTGAAGGTCGCCGCGCTCTCCCCGAGCACCCGGTGCTCGCGCCGGCACCTCCGCTACAGCAGATCCGACAGTGCGCCGATCAAGCGCTCGACTTCCTGCGCGCTGTTGTAATGCACCATCGAGATCCGCAGCACGCCCTGCTCCGGATCGAGGCCCATGGCCTGCAGCAGCCGCAGCGCATAGAAATGGCCGGCGCCGACCATCAGGCCCCGTTCGGCGAGCGCGCGCGCCAGCGCCGGCGGTGGCTGGCGCCGAGGATGCAGCGCGACGGTGGCGGCGCGGCGATCGGCATCGGCCGGGCCGAGCAGGCGCAGATCCGGCCGGGACGCGGCGAAGTCGAGCAGCGGCTGCAGCAATGCGTGCTCGGCCCGGCGCAACAGTGCGCGCACGCGCTCGGGGCGATCGTCGGCAGGCTGGTCGGGGTGGTGGTGGCGGTCGAGGCGGTCGAAGTATTCGGCCACGCCGGCCGCGGCGGCCACTTGGGCGTGGTCGGGGCCGGCCGGGTTCAGGCGCTTGCGGCGCTGCGCCGCGTTGAAGTAGTGGCCCTCGTTGCCGAGCGCGTCGAGGAAGTCCGGGCGGACCACCATCAGACCCTGGTGCGGGCCGAAGGTCTTGTAGAGCGAGAACAGGTAGGCGTCGGCGCCGAGCGCGCCGACGTCGGGCAGGCCGTGGCCGGCGAAGGACACCGCGTCCACGATGCTGCGGGCACCGCAGCGTCTCGCCTTGTCGACGATCTCGGCGACCGGGTTGATCTCGGCGACGATGTTCGAGCAGTGCGGGAAGCACAGCAGCCGGGTGCGCTCGCCGAGCAGGCGGTCGAGTGCGGCCGGGTCGAGCCGGCCGCTGTCCGGATCGACGCGCCACTCGCGCACCGTCACGCCGTCCGCCGCCAGGCGCCGCCAGACGCCGCTGTTGGCCTCGTG
>JBNLET010000026.1:0-34330 GCA_050305135.1 Rhodocyclaceae bacterium
GCATCGGAAGAATGGACCGGCGGGCGCGATCGGCCGGTCTTGCAGCGAGATGGCCCTGAAGTCTTTGTAAAGAGATAAGGAGAGGTGAGCAATGTCGAATAACGAGTCGACCCAGACCAAGCTGTACTACCCCTCGGAAGAGCTGGTCAAGAACGCCGCCGTGCCGGGCATGGAAGCCTACAAGGCGCTGTGCGACGAGGCCGAACGCGACTACGAAGGCTACTGGGGCCGTCACGCACGCGAACTGCTGGACTGGCAGACGCCGTTCAACACGGTACTGGACGAAAGCAACCCGCCGTTCTTCAAGTGGTTTCCGGATGGCAAGCTGAACGTCTCCTACAACTGCCTCGACCGCCAGGTCAACAACGGCCTCGGAGACAAGGTCGCGATCATCTTCGAAGCCGACGGCGGCGAAGTCACCAAGATCACCTACAGCGATCTGCTGGGCCGCGTCTGCAAGATGGCCAACGCGCTGAAGGGCATGGGCGTCAAGAAGGGCGATCGCGTTGTGATCTATCTGCCGATGTCGATCGAGGGCATCGTCGCGATGCAGGCCTGCGCCCGCATCGGCGCGACCCACTCGGTGGTGTTCGGCGGCTTCTCGGCCCAGTCGCTGCGTGACCGCATCGAAGGCGCCGGCGCGGTGGCGCTGATCACCTCCGACGGCCAGTTCCGCGGCGGCAAGGCGCTGCCGCTGAAGCCGATCGCCGACGAGGCGCTGGCCGGCGACGCCGAGGGCAAGCACTGCGAAACGATCAGGAACGTGATCGTCGTCAAGCGTACCGGCGGCGCGGTGAGCATGGTCGAGGGCCGCGACGTCTGGCTCGACGACGCGCTGGCCGGCCAGGCCGACAGCTGCGAGCCGGAGTGGGTCGAAGCCGAGCATCCGCTGTTCCTGCTCTACACCTCGGGCTCCACCGGCAAGCCGAAGGGCGTCCAGCATTCCAGCGCCGGCTACCTGCTGCAAGCCATCGTGACGATGAAGTTCACCTTCGACATCAAGCCGAACGATGTCTTCTGGTGCACCGCTGACATCGGCTGGGTGACCGGCCATACCTACATCGCCTACGGCCCGCTGGCCTGCGGCGCGACCGAGATCGTGTTCGAAGGCGTGCCGACCTATCCGGACGCCGGACGCTTCTGGAAGATGATCCAGGACCACAAGGTCAGCGTCTTCTACACCGCGCCGACCGCGATCCGCTCGCTGATCAAGGCCGCCGACGCCAACGAGAAGATCCATCCGAAGCAGTACGACCTCAGCAGCCTGCGCATCTTGGGTTCGGTCGGCGAGCCGATCAACCCGGCTGCCTGGGAGTGGTACTACGACAACGTCGGCGGCAGCCGCTGCCCGATCGTCGATACCTTCTGGCAGACCGAGACCGGCAGCCACATGATCACGCCGCTGCCGGGCGCCACGCCGCTGGTGCCGGGTTCATGCACGCTGCCGTTCCCCGGCATCCAGGCCGCGGTGGTCGACGAGACCGGCACCGAAGTGCCCTGGGGCCAGGGCGGCATCCTGGTGGTCAAGCGTCCGTGGCCGTCGATGATCCGCAACGTCTGGGGCGATCCGGAGCGCTTCAAGTCCTCCTACTATCCGGCCGACTTCCAGGGCAAGCTGTACCTGGCGGGCGACGGCGCGATCCGCGACAAGGACACCGGCTACTTCACGATCACCGGCCGCATCGACGACGTGCTGAACGTTTCCGGCCACCGCATGGGCACGATGGAGATCGAATCCTCGCTGGTGGCCCACGAGCTGGTCGCCGAGGCTGCCGTGGTCGGCCGTCCGGACGACCTCACCGGCGAGGCGATCGTGGCCTTCGTGGTGCTGAAGCGTCCGCGTCCGACCGGCGACGAAGCCGCCGCGCTGGTCAAGGAGCTGGCGAACTGGGTCGGCAGGGACATCGGTCCGATCGCCAAGCCGAAGGACATCCGCTTCGGCGAGAACCTGCCCAAGACCCGCTCCGGCAAGATCATGCGGCGCCTGCTGCGCCAGCTGGCCAAGGGCGAGGAAATCACGCAGGACACCTCGACGCTGGAAAACCCGGCGATCCTGGATCAGCTCAAGGGCTGATGCGGTCCGGCCCCGGGGCCTGGCGCCGCGGGGCCGCTTGCACGAACAAGCGGAGTGCCGGCACATCGATGCCGGCAACGGGAGGGGGAGAAAGGCGCGGATTCCGCGCCTTTTTTTCGCCCTATTGGGCCTTGCTGGCCAGCAGCGAGAGCTGCTTCTCGATCTCGGCGGCGGGCATGTAGCCGGGCACGCGGTTGCCGTCGGCGAAGAAGATCGTCGGCGTACCGTTGATGCGCAGCTTATGGGCGAATTCCGCGTTCTTGTCGATCGCGTCGCTGTCGCAGCGGGCGACTTCCGGCGGTTTGCCTTTCAGCATCCACTCGGTCCAGGTGCCGGCCTTGTCCTCCGCGCACCAGATGCTGCGCGCCTTGTCGCCGGAATCGGCCGACAGGATCGGGATCAGGAAGGTGTAGATGGTGACGTTGTCGACGTGCTGCAATTCCTTCGCGAGGCGCTTGCAGTAGCCGCAGTTCGGGTCTTCGAAGGTCGCTATGACGCGGCTGCCGTCGCCCTTCACGATCTTGATCGCGCGCTCCAGCGGCAAACTCGCGAAATCGATGCGCGAGAGCTGGTTCAACTTAGCCTGGGTGACGTTGCGGCGGGTCTTGGTGTCGATGATCTGGCCATCGACGATGAAACTCAGGCTCTCGTCGGTGTAGATCAATTCACCGGATTTCAGCACCACCTCGTACAGATTTCCGTACTCGATCTTCTTCACCGAATCTACCGCCGGCACGCCGAGGAAGGTATCGATGCCTTCGCGCACGGCGGCCTCGTCGGCCTGGGCCAGCCCGCCGACGGCGGCGAGCAATGCGGGCAAGACGGCCCGGGTGAAGCGTTTGAACATCGAAATCTCCATCAAGGTTTGCAGGTGGCGGGATCGGCTCACAAGTGAGCGCTGACCGCATAGCGTACTAGCATGTTGCGTACGACCGGCGCGGCATTGGTTAGGTTCAGCCCGAGATTGCGAATCCGGGCGACGAGCGGGTGGCTGGGGCGGAACAGTTTGTTCAATCCGTCCGTCGTGTATTGCATCAACAACGTTTCTTCGGCCCGGCTGCGGGCGTAGGCATCGAGAATGGCCGCCTCGCCCGGATCGCGCCAGGAGGGCAGATCGGCCAGCCGGGCGGCCAGTGCGCGGCAATCCTGGAAGCCGAGGTTGATGCCGTGGCCGGACAGCGGATGGATCGCGTGGGCGGCATCGCCGACCAGCGCCAGGCGGTGGCGCACCGGCCGGTCGACCCGCATCAGCCGCAGCGGGAAGGCCGCTGCCGGCGTCAGCAGTTCCAGCGCGCCGAGTTGCCCGCCGCCGGCCCGTGCCACCCGTTCGCACAGCGCCTCGGGCGTCAGCGACAGCAATTCGTCGGCGAGTGCGTCCGGTGCCGACCAGACCATCGAGAAGCGGTTGCCGGGCAGCGGCAGCCAGGCCAGGATGCCTTGCGGCATGAACCACTGCATCGCACAGCCGCCGTGCGGCCGGCTGCAGGCGAAGTTCGCCACCACGCCCTTCTCGCCGTAAGGGCTGAAACGCTCGGCGATGCCGCTCTGCTGCCTCACCCACGAGGAGGCGCCGTCGGCGCCCACCAGCAATCGGCTGCGCAGCGTGCGCCCGTCCTGCAGCGTCAGCGTGGCGTGCGATTCGTCGTAGCCGAGCGCGGCCGGCCGGGCCGGGCAGAGCAGCGTGAGGTTGTGCTGGCGCTTGACGGTTTCCCACAGCTCGAGCTGCATCTGGCTCGCTTCGACGATCCAGGCGAGCGTTTCCAGCCCGCAGTCGTAGGCCGAGAAGTCGAGCCGTCCGTCCCGGTCGCCGAAGATCCGCATGTCGTAGACCGGCCCGATGCGCTCGTGGTCGAGGTGCGCCCAGGCGCCGATTTCGTCCAGGAAGCTGGCGCTGGCCGGGCTGATCGCGTAGACGCGCGGGTCCCACCCCTCCGGCCGGCGCGGCGCCGAACCCTCGATCAGGCCGATCTTCAGCGCGCTCTTGCGCAGCGCGGCCGCCAGGCTCGCACCCGCCAGCCCGGCACCGACGATCAGGACGTCGAATTCCATGTTCTCTTCCCATCCACCTCGATTGCCCGCCGAATTGTGCACCACGGCCCCGTGCCGCACCAAGCCGGGCCGGCTTGTGGCGGCCTGGCCTTGCGGGTAGAGTCGGCCCGCGCCGCGTTTCGGCGGCGACGGAATCCTATGCAAGAACTGCTTACCACCGCCTTCTGGCTGTCGGTCGCCCAGATCATCGCGATCGACGTCCTGCTCGGCGGCGACAATGCCGTCGTGATCGCATTGGCCTGCCGCCGGCTGCCGGAGCGCCAGCGTGCGCGCGGCATCTTCTGGGGCGTGGTCGGCGCGATCGCGCTGCGCGTGGTACTGATCTTCTTCGCGCTGCACCTGCTCGAACTGCCGTGGCTGAAGGTGGTCGGTGCGCTGCTGCTGCTGTGGATAGGGGTCAAGCTGATGCTGCCCGAGGAGGGCGACGGGCACGGCGCGGTCACGGCCAGCGCGACGCTGTTCGGCGCCGTACGCACCGTCGTCGTCGCCGATGCGGTGATGAGCGTCGACAACGTGCTGGCGGTGGCCGGCGCCGCCCACGGCGACATGAGCCTGGTGATCTTCGGCATCCTGGTGTCGATCCCGATCATCGTCTGGGGCAGCTGGATGGTGCTGGCGTTGATGGACCGTTTTCCGATCGTCATCAGCTTGGGCGGTGCGCTGCTCGGCTGGATCGCCGGCGGCATGCTGGTCGGCGACGTGGCGACGCGCGACTGGGCCGCGGCCCGCATCCCGGCGGCCCCCATGACGGCCGGCATCGGCGGCGCGGTGCTGGTGGTGGTGTTCGGCTGGTGGCTGACCGGGCGCCGGCGCAAGGCGGACGGTGCGCTGCGGGAGATTCCACTGGAGTGAGGCGATGGACGAGCGCAGCGGGCGCGTAAAGATGCTGATCGCGGTGGACGGACAGGCGCCGGGCGGCGCCGCGGCCCGCCACGTATTGCGGCTGCTCGATGCCGGACTGCAGGCCGAGCTGCATCTGCTGAACGTCCAGCCGGCGCTGGAGTCCGGCCATCTGCGCATGTTCGTCAGCGCCGAGGAGGTGCAGGGCTGGTACCGCGCAGAGGGGCTGGAGGCACTGGCGGCCTGCAGCCGGCTGCTCACCGAGGCCGGCGTCGGCTTCCAGCCCCACGTGGCGGTCGGCCACGCCGCCGAGACCATCCTGCGCTTCGTCGTCGAGCACCGCTTCGAGCTGCTGGTGATCGGCGCCGACAAATCGACGCTGCCCGGCCTGCTGCTGGGCTCGGTAGCCAGTCCGCTGCTGAAGTCCGCCCGGGTGCCGGTGCTGGTGGCGCGCTGAAACGCTGGCCGAGGGTGCCGGGCCCTGCTATAGTTCGCGCCGTCACTGGGGAGTAGCCGCCCTCCGCAGCCTGGAGGGGCTCGCGTCAACACACTTGCCGTTCGGCATGGCGCGGGCAGCGCGAAGCGGTTCGCGCCTGGCAAGACCTTTGACCACGCCGCCGTCTCCGGGCCGGAGCGGGCGGGTGGTCAACGGTTGTCCGCTCCGGCCCCGGGAATCCCATGGAAGCCTTTCTGATCTCCACCGGCGTCGTCGCGTTGGCCGAAATCGGCGACAAGACGCAATTGCTGTCCTTCTTCCTCGCCGCCCGCTACAAGCGCCCCTGGCCGATCGTGCTCGGCATCCTGGTCGCCACGCTGGCCAACCACGGCTTCGCCGGCGCGGTCGGTGCCTGGATCAGCCAACTGCTCGGGCCGGACCTGTTGCGCTGGGTGCTGGGCCTGTCCTTCATCGCGATGGCGGTGTGGATGCTGATCCCGGACGAGCTCGACGACGAGACCGCCAACCGCTCGCGCTTCGGCGTCTTCGGCACGACCTTGCTGGCCTTCTTCCTGGCCGAGATGGGCGACAAGACCCAGATCGCGACGGTGGCGCTGGCGGCCCGCTACGACAGCCTGCCGGCGGTCGTGATGGGGACCACTTTCGGCATGATGATCGCCAACGTGCCGGCCGTGATGGTCGGCGAAAAGCTGGCGGCGCGGCTGCCGGTGCGGCTGGTGCACGGCCTCGCGGCCGCGCTGTTCGCAGTGCTAGGGGTGCTGGCGATCGCGGCCGGCGAACGGATCACCGGCTCGCCGCAGGCGGCTGTCGAGCTCGGCCAGCCGCTGCGGCGTGCCGATGTCCAGCCACAGGCCGTCGTGCCGCTCGCCGCCGACCCGGCCGTCGGCCATCGCGCGGCGCAGTAGCGGCCCCAGCGGCGCCTTGCGGCCGTCCTCAAGGGCCGCGAACAGCTCCGGCCGGTAGACGCCGATGCCGGCGAAGGTCAGGCGGGGCTCGCCGTCGGACGACAGGCGGCCGGAGGCGTCCAGGTGGAAGTCGCCGGCAGGGTGGTGGTCCGGGTTCGGCACCACCACCAACTGGGCCAGATCCCCGCCGGCCGCCAGCCGCTCGGGCAGCGCGCGCAGGCGTGCCGGGTCGTAGTCGCAGTAGATGTCGCCGTTGATCACCAGGAACGGCGCCTCGCCGAGCAGCGGCAGCGCGTGGCGGATGCCGCCGGCGGTCTCCAGCGCTTCGCCCTCGGCCGAGTAGGCGATGCTCACGCCGTAGCGCGTTCCATCGCCGAGCGCTTGCTCGAGCATGCCGCCCAGGTGGGCGTGGTTGATCACCAGCGCGGTGAAACCGGCCTGCCGCAGCCGCTCGACGTGCCAGACGATCAGCGGCTTGCCGCCGGCCTTGAGCAGCGGCTTCGGGCAGGCGTCGGTCAGCGGGCGCATGCGCTCGCCGCGGCCGGCGGCCAGGATCATCGCGCGCATCGCTGTCAGAACGTGTAGCCGACCTGCCGCTCGACCGGATCGATGCGGTCCAGCAGGCGCAGCAGCGGTTTCAGGTCGATGTAGCGCTCGCAGGTCCGCCGCAGGTAGTCCATCACCAGCGGCATGTCCTTCAGGTAGCCTTCCTTGCCGTCGCGGTGGTACAGCCGGGCGAAGATGCCGAGCACCTTGATGTGGCGCTGCACGCCCATCCACTCGAAGTCGCGATGGAAGTCCGGGAACTGTTCGCGCACCGGCAGGCCGAGCTTGCGCGCGGTCTCCCAGTAGCGCGCCAGCAGGTCGAGCACGAAATCCTCTTCCCAGCGGACGTAGGCGTCCTTCAACAGCGATACCAGGTCGTAGCTGATCGGGCCATAGACCGCGTCCTGGAAGTCCAGGATGCCCGGGTTGGGGCTGCTGACCATCAGGTTGCGGCTGTGGAAGTCGCGGTGCACGAAGACCCGCGGCTCGGCCAGGTTGCTCGCCAGCACCCGTTCGAAGACCGTCTCCAGCGCGGCCCGCTCGCGCTCGTCGAGCTCGAGGCCCTTGTGCCGGCCGACGTACCACTCGGGGAACAAGTCCAGCTCCCGCCGCAGCAGCTCGCGCGAGTAGTCGGGCAATTCGCCGGGCCGGCTGGCGGCCTGGATCGCCAGCAGCGAGCCGAGGCATTCGGCGTACAGGTCGTGGGCGTTGTCGGGCGTCAGCGCGTCGAGATAAGTGGTGGTGCCGAGGTCGCTCAACAGCAGCAGGCCGCGCTCCAGATCCTTGTCGAGCACGACCGGCACATGCACGCCGGCCTGGCCGAACAGTTCGGCCACGTGCAGGAAGGGACCGCAGTCCTCCTTGTCCGGCGGCGCGTCCATCACGATGACGGTGCTGCCGTCGTCCTCGTAGTGCACCCGGTAGTAATGGCGGAAGCTCGCGTCGGCCGATGCGGTCTCCATCCAGAACGCCCGGTCGGGCGCGCGGTCGGCCAGCCATTGCTGGATTTCCAGTAGTCGTTGCACCGGTTTGCTCCATGGCCATCGTGTAGAATCGCCGGATTTTACAAGTTTCGACCGCGCCCGGTCCCGCCAGTGGGCCGGCGCAACGATGGAGCCCCCCAACTTGCCGAGACCGCGCGGCTTTTCGTTGCTGACTTCCCTGCTGCTGGCTGCCGGTGCGACGTCTCCGGTGCTCGCCCAGCAGCAGGACGAAGAGGCAGGGCTGCCGACCGAGGTCGAGGCCGATCGGGTCACCGGCCGCACCGAGACCGAGCTGGTGGCGGAGGGGGACGCGCACCTCAGCCGCGGCGGGATGGAGTTGCGGGCCGACCGGCTGATCTACCGCGGCCCGCTCGACCAGGTCGAGGCGCAGGGCGAGGTCGAGCTGCGCCGCGGCGACGACAGCATCGCCGGGCCCTCGCTGCTGTTCAACATCGAGCAACGCACCGGCTACTTCGACAAGCCGACCTATCACTTCTCGCGTCCGCCCAGCGAGGCGCGCGACGGGCGGGAGATCTCCGGCGGGGGTGCGGCCGACAAGCTGCATTTCGAAGGGCCGAACCGCTATCGCTTCGAAGGCGCCACCTGGTCCACCTGCCCGGCGCCGGATCCGGACTGGTATCTGCGTGCCGGCGAGCTGGATCTCGATTACAACGACCAGGTCGGCGAGGCCTACCACGGCACACTGGTGTTCAAGGACGTGCCGCTGTTCTACCTGCCCTGGGTCCGCTTTCCGCTGGTCGGCCAGCGTCAGTCGGGCCTGCTGGCGCCGACCGTCGGCCAGTCCAACAAGACCGGCTTCGACCTGACCCAGCCCTACTACTGGAACATCGCGCCGAACTACGATGCGACGCTGATTCCGCGCTTCATGAGCCGGCGCGGGCTGCAGCTGGGCGGTGAGTTCCGCTACCTGCAGCCGAGCTACGCCGGCGAGCTGCGGGCCGAATACCTGCAAAACGACAACGTGCGCGGTGGTAGCCGGGCCGCCGGCAGCATTCGCCACCAGCAGCGGTTTTCGCGCGCGCTGGCCGGTTCGCTGGAACTGAACCGGGTGTCGGACAAGGCCTATTTCGAGGACCTGAGTTCCCGCCTGGCGGTGACCTCCCAGTCGAACCTGCTGAACCGCGCCCATCTGGGCTACCAGAGCAGCGACTGGTGGCGGGCCGATGCCTTGCTGCAGGGCTACCAGACGATCGAGGGAGCGGAACCCTACCGCATGTTGCCGCGCCTCGGCGTGAGCGCATGGCGCGACTTCGATTTCGGCCAGTTCGAATTCGACGGTGAATTCACCGACTTCGACCATCCGGACTCGAGCCGCGCCCAGGGCAGCCGCACGGTGCTGTATCCGAGCTTCGCCTACGCGATTCGCCGCAACGCCTATTCGGTGACGCCGAAGTTCGGCCTGCATGTGACCCACTACGATCTCGAACAGCCGGTCAGCGAGGGCGCGCGCACCCGCCTCGACCGCAGCGTGCCGATCACCTCGATCGACGGCCAGCTCAATTTCGAGCGCGAGTTCGAGTGGCGCGGCCGCAAGCTGCTGCAGACGCTCGAGCCGCGGCTGTACTATCTCTACGTGCCGTTCCACGAGCAGGATCCGTCCGAGTATCCGGTCTTCGATTCGGCGCTGTACGACTTCAATTTCACGCAGATCTTCCAACCCAACCTGTACGCGGGCAGCGACCGCATCGCCAATGCCGACCAGCTCACCGCCGCGGTGACCTCGCGCATCTACGACGAGGACGGCGTGGAACTGATGCGGGCTGCCATCGGTCAGCGCTATTACTTCGACGAGCAGCGGGTCCGGCTGAGTTCGTCCGAGACGCTGCGCACCGGCAAGCGGGCAGACGTGCTGGCCTCGTTCGCCGGACGCCTGCCGTGGGACACCCGGGTCGCTTCGGACTGGCAATACAATCCGCGCGACCACTGGACCGAGCGCTTCAATCTCTCGCTGCGTTACCAGCCGGCTTTCGCCAAGGTGCTGAATGCAGGTTTCCGCTACACCCGCGACGTGCTGCGCGACCTGGACGTGTCCGGGCAGTGGCCGCTCGGCAATCGCTGGTACGGTGTGGCACGCTACACCCGCTCGCTGCGCGAACACCGGGTCACCGAGGCGATCGGCGGGCTGGAGTACAACGGTGGCTGCTGGGTCTTCCGCATCGCGATGCACCGCTTCGCGACGAACCCGGACGACGCCACCCAGGCGGTGTTCGTGCAGCTCGAGCTGGGCGGCCTGGCCAGCGTCGGATCGAGCCCGGTCAACCTGTTGCGCAGGAGCGTGCGCGGCTATGGCAACATCGGCGACCGGCCGGACGACCCGGTGTTCGGCAACGGCGCTCCCTGAAGGGCGCATTCGACAACCGGAAACGGAATGGAAATGATCAAACGATTGGCCGCCTGCGCGGCCCTGGCATGTACCCTGGCGTCGGCGACGGCGGCCGAACCCGAATTCGTCGACGGCATCGCCGCGGTCGTGAACAGCGACGTGATCACCCGGAAGGAATTGCGCGATCGCGTCGAACTGGCGACCCGGCAGCTCGCCAAGCAGGGCACCCAGCTTCCCCCCGCCGACATCATCGAGCGCCAGGTGATGGAGCGGCTGATTCTCGAGAAGGCCCAGCTGCAGATGGCGCGCGAGAGAGGTCTGAGCGTGGACGATGCGACCGTCGAGCGCGCCATCGGACGGATCGCCTCGACCAACCGGATGTCGATGGCGGATTTCCGTGCCGCATTGGAGCACGATGCGATCGACTGGAACGAATTCCGCGAGAACATCCGCAACGACATCCTGATGGCCCGGCTGCGCGAACGCGAGGTGGACAGCCGGGTGGTGGTCACCGACGCCGAAGTGGACAACTTCATCGAGGCCAATCGCGACCGGCTCGACAACCAGGAATTTCTCGCCTCCCACATCCTGTTCCGTGCTCCGGAAGGCGCTTCGCCGGAACAGCTCGGCGCGCTGCGGCAGCGGGCCGAGCAGGTGCTGTCCAGGCTGCAGGCGGGCGAAGACTTCGCCAAGCTGGCGGCCTCGTTCTCGGATGCGCAGGACGCCTTGTCCGGCGGCGAACTGGGCTGGCGCAGAGCGGACCGGCTGCCGACGCTGTTTGCCGACGTGCTGGCCGGCCTGCAGCCGGGGCAGGTCTCGCAGGTGCTGCGCAGCCCGGGCGGCTTCCACATCGTCAAGCTGCTCGAGCGGCGCGGCGGCGAGCTGGCGGGGCCGGAGAAGGTAAACCAGACCCATGCCCGCCACATCCTGATCAAGACCTCGGAGGTGATCGGCGACGAGGACGCGAAGCGCCGGCTTGAGGGCCTGCGCGAGCGCATCGTCAATGGCGGCACGAGTTTCGAAGAGCTGGCCAAGGTGCATTCGGCCGATCTGTCGGCGGCCAAGGGCGGTGATCTGGGCTGGCTCTACCCGGGCGATACGGTGCCGCAGTTCGAGCGGGCGATGAATGCGCTGCAGCCGGGCGAAGTGAGCCAGCCGGTGCAGACGCCGTTCGGCTGGCACCTGATCCAGGTGCTGGAGCGGCGCGTCCAGGACGTGTCCGAAGAACGCAAGCGCAATGTCGCGCGCAACGCCTTGAAGGCGCGCAAGGCCGACGAGGCCTTCGAGGATTGGCTGAGGCAATTGCGCGACCGCAGCTTCGTCGAGCTGCGCAACGATCGTTCCTGAGTGTCGTGAGCGGGCCGCCTCCCGTCGTCGCCGTCACCAGCGGCGAGCCGGCCGGCGTCGGACCGGAGATCTGCGCCGCACTGGCGCAGCCCGGCTGGCCGGCGCGCATCGTGCTGCTCGGCGACGAAGGCTTGCTGCGCGAACGCCTGGGCGAGGCGGCGTGCCGGCTGCGGCGCTATCGGCCGCAGGCCGAGGCGGCTGACGGCGTCCTCGAGTTCATCGATCTGCCGCTGGCGCGGCCGGCCCGCCCGGGGCGGCTCGATCCGGCCAATGCGCGCTACGTGCTGTCGCTGCTCGACCGCGCCATCGAGGGCTGCCGCAGCGGCGAGTTCGCGGCGATGGTCACCGCGCCGGTGCACAAGGGCGCGATCTGCGACGCCGGCGTGCCGTTCTCCGGCCACACCGAGTATCTCGCCGAGCACACCGGCACGCGCCGGGTCGTGATGATGCTGACCGGCGGCGGCATGCGGGTCGCGCTGGCGACGACTCATCTGCCGCTCGCCGCCGTGCCCGCCGCGCTGACGCGAGCGCTGCTGGAAGAGACGCTGCGCATCCTGCAGCAGGATCTGCGCCGGCGCTTCGGCCTGCCAGCGCCGCGCATCCTGGTGGCCGGCCTCAATCCGCATGCCGGCGAGGGTGGCCACATGGGGCGCGAGGAGATCGAGGTCATCACGCCGGTGCTCGCACTGCTGCGCGGCGAGGGCATGGACCTGGTCGGCCCGCTGCCGGCCGACACGATGTTCGTGCCGCATGCGCTCGAGCGCGCCGACGCAGTGCTGGCGATGTACCACGACCAGGGCCTGCCGGTGCTCAAGCACGCCAGCTTCGGCGGCGGCGTCAACGTCACGCTCGGGCTGCCGATCATCCGCACCTCGGTGGACCACGGCACGGCGCTGGAGCTGGCCGGCAGCGGCCGGGCCGACGCCGGCAGCCTGCGCTCGGCGCTGGAGCTGGCGCTGCAGATGGTGGCCGCGGGGCGGGCCGGCTGATGGAGCACCGGGCCCGCAAGCGCTTCGGCCAGAACTTCCTCTCCGACCCGAACATCATCCGCAAGATCGTCGATGCGATCGCGCCGCGCGAGGGCGACCGGGTGGTCGAGATCGGCCCCGGCCTGGGCGCGCTGACCGAGCCGCTGCTGGCGCGGCTGCCGCAGCTGCACGTGGTCGAGATCGACCGCGACCTGATCGAGCGGCTGCGGCGTTTTCCGCCCGAGCGGCTGGTGATCCACGAGGGCGACGCGCTGGCCTTCGATTTCGCCACGCTGGGCGAAGGCCTCAAGGTGGTCGGCAACCTGCCCTACAACATCTCGACGCCGCTGCTGTTCCATCTCGCCGCCTATGCCGACCGGGTGCGCGAGATGACCTTCATGCTGCAGAAGGAGGTGGTGATGCGGATGGTCGCCGCGCCGGCCGGCAGCGACTACGGCCGGCTGTCGGTGATGCTGCAGTACCGCTTCGAGATGCTCCGCCTGTTCGACGTGCCGCCCGGCGCGTTTCGGCCGGCGCCGAAAGTCACCTCGTCGATCGTGCGCATGGTGCCGAAGCCGCGCTCGGCGCTGGCGGCGCGCGACGAGGGCCTGCTCGGCGAGATCGTCGCGGCCGCCTTCGGCCAGCGGCGCAAGACCCTGCGCAACACCTTGAAGGCCTATCTGGCGGGCGAGGAACTCGAGGCGCTCGGCATCGACCCCGGGCTGCGGGGTGAGCGGCTGGCGCTGGACGATTTCGTCGCCATCGCAAACCGCGTCGCTGCCGCCCGGGGGGACGGGTAGACGAGAGAAGGGCCGGCGCTCGCCGGCCCTTTCGCGCCAGGGGCTGCGGCCCCGCTCAGGCCTTCCTGGCCGGGCAGGTGCTGAGGCCGAGCAGCGGGTACAGCGGGCAGAAGCCCATCAGGCCGGTGGCCAGCGGCACGACGCCGATCCAGGCCCACACCGGTCCGCCCAGCGCCGCCGCCCAGACGATCAGGGCCAGGCCGGCCAGGATGCGCAGGATCTTGTCGATGCCGCCAACGTTCGCTTTCATGGTTCGCTCTCCATATCGGGTTCAGGTGAGCGTATTAGACCCGGCGCGGCACCGCGGATCTGTAACCTTGGTTACACAGGATCCGCTCAGCCCGCGGCCAGCCTGCGCAGACCGGCGGCATCGAGGATCTCGACCTGTTCGCGCGCCAGCCGCACCAGGCCCTGGGCGGCGAAGCCCTTCAGCAGGCGGCTGACGATCTCGCGCACGCTGCCGAGCTCGTCGGCCAACTGCTGGTGGGTGACGTGCAGGATGCGCCCCTTACCGAGCAGTACCGAAGCCAGGCGCTGGTCGAGCTTGTGGAAGGCCACCTCTTCGATCAGCTGCATCAGGCTGGCGATGCGCTCGGCGAACAGGTGAAAGACGAAGCTGCGGAAGACCAGCTCGGACAGCAGCCCATCGAACGCCGCCTTCGGCAGCATCATCAGCAGCGTGTCGCTCTCGGTCACGCCGCGCGCGTTGTAGTCCTCGGCCGCCAACAGGCAGGACGAGGAGATGATGCAGGTCTCGCCGACCGCGACGCGATACAGCGGCAGCTCACGTCCGCTCGACGAGGCCTTGATGACGCGGACCGAGCCGTCCACGACGAACGGGAATCCCTCGCACACCTGGCGGTCGTCGAACAGTACGGTACCGGCCGGCACCTTCACCCACCCCGCCCGGTTCAGCATCCGGTCGAGCGCCTCGGGCGGCAGATCGGACAGCATCGGGTAGGCTTGGAGCAGTTGTCTGCGGCGATTCTCGTCTTCCATGAGCTTGTTTCCAGCGAGTCCGGTCATTCGGTCACGGGGCGGGCGGCACCCGCCACCTGCTTCCTGCTTGAGAAGCGTCGTACTGCATGAATTCTGGGAAGCCGGATCGGGCAGGTCAAACGCATGGCATGAATGCCGTTCGGCCGCCGCGACCGGTCAAGAGGCCAGCTCCAGCACCACCGGCGCGTGGTCCGAGGGGCGTTCCAGCTTGCGCGGCGCCTTGTCGACGCTGCAGCCGGTGCAGGCGGCGACCAGCGGGGCCGAAACCAGCAGGTGGTCGATGCGCAGGCCGAAGTTGCGGCGGAAGGCCAGCATGCGGTAGTCCCACCAGCTGAAGGCCCGCTCGGGCTGCTCGAACAGCCGGAAGGCGTCGCTCAGCCCGAGCGCCTGCAAGGCCTGGAAGGCCTCGCGTTCCGGCACCGAGACGTGGATCTCGTCCTTCCAGTCTGGGTGGGCGTCGCGATCTTCCGGCGCAATGTTGAAGTCGCCGCACAGCACCAGCCGGGGATGCTGCAGCAACTCCTGCCGCAGCCATTCGGTCAGCGCGGCCAGCCAGCGCAGCTTATAGGCGAACTTGTCCGAACCCACTGCCTGGCCGTTCGGGAAATAGCCGCAGACGACGCGCAGATCGCCGATCGTCGCACTGATCAGCCGCTTCTGCTCGTCCTCGAAACCCGGGATGTTGTACACCACCTGTTGCGGCGCATGGGGGCTCAGGATCGCCACGCCGTTGTAGGTCTTCTGGCCGAGGCTCGCGGCATGGTAGCCGAGCGCCTCGAAGTCGGCACGCGGGAAGGCCTTGTCCTCCATCTTCAGTTCCTGCAGGCAGAGCGCGTCGGGCCGCTGCTCGGCCAGCCAGTCCAGCACCTGGCCGAGCCGGACCTTGAGTGAATTGACGTTCCAGGTGGCTACTTTCATCGCGATGTCCGGTATTGGCGGGATGCCGCCGATTCTAGCCCACGAGGGCCGGGTCGCAGGGCCTTGCCGGCCGCTGCCGGTCGTCGGGCCGATCGGTGCATTCGATGACGGCGTCCTTGAGGTGAGGGCAGGCTGGCGACATCGTGCCGGAGTCGGTATGGCCGGCGGCGTCCGACACGGCCGAGTCGGAGGATCAGCGGAATCAATAGTGATGGAAGAACGACGGCGCTTCGAGCAGATCGCGCGGGAACTGGCCTCGGGGCGCATGAAGGAAGGTACCTGGGCGCGCGCGCTGGCCGAGGCGGACTCCGACCCGCAGCGGGCGCGCTCGCTGTACGTACGGATGCGCAACGACCAGCTGAGCGCCGAGACCGAGGCGCCCGCGGCCGATGCCGAGCTCCATACGCTGCGCGGCGAACTGACGCGCGCGCTGAAGCGTTCGCGCCACGGCTCCCTCTATGCATCGATCGGTCTCACCGCCGATGCCAGCGACGGTGAGATCGCGTCGACGCTGACGCGTTTGCGACGGCAGGGCCTGTCGGCCGAGATGCGCTATGCCGCCGAGACCCTCGGCAGTCCGGCGCGGCGGGCCGAGTACGACCGGCGGCTGTTGTCCCAGGTGCTGCCGGGCATGGGGGCGGCGCACGACTTCTCGGTGCTCGACCGGCACCGCTTCCACCCGCTCAAGCACGGTTCGATGCTGTTGATCGCGCTCGCGCTGCTGGCCTGGCTGGCAGTCGTGCTGATCGAGCGGGGCGCGGAGATCCAGCAGCAGGGGCGGCTCGAGTTCGAGGCCCGCCGCCAGGCCACGCTCGAAGCCGAGGCGCGACGCCAGCAACAGGCCGAGGTGGCCCGCTACCGCATGCTGCTCGAGCGGACCGACGCGGCTGCCGGGCAGGGCGCGCAAGCGGCGGCAGCGGGCGGGGCGGCGGAGGTCGCCGCACAACCGGCGCAGGATCCGCTGGTCGAGGGCGATGCGCCGGCCGCGCCGCCGCAAGCGGCTGCGCAGGACGAGGCGCAGCAGCAGGCCGGGGCCGCGCTGAAAGGCGCGCCGGCCGCGGTCGGCCCGGCGGAACGACAGGCGCCCCGCCGCGAAGCCGCTGGCGGCGACTACTGGCGCTGCCTGAACCGGGCATTGGACGAGATGAGCGCTGCCCAGGCCAAGGAGAAATGCGCGTCGATGCGATAGCCCGTAACGGGCGCCGGCGACCGTTCAGCCGGCCATCGACAGCAGTGCCGCTATGACGCCGGCGATGCTCTCGCCGGCCACCAGCCCCGCTGCCAGCGTCACCGTGAAGCGCTCAGCGGCCAGCGGAAAGACGCGGCCGGCGATCCACGCCAGTGCCGCGCCGACCGACATCACGATCGAGATCGAGGCCGGGATCACGAAGGCCAGGCCGACGGCCACCGGACTGGGAAGCCAGCGGCGCAGGCGCTCGGGCAACAGGGTTTCGGCCAAGCCGATCGCGACGCCCAGCCCGGCGGCGATCGCCATCGCGCTGCGGGCTTCGACGGGCACCGAATCGAGCCCCCCGGCGAGCGCTTCCGCCACCGCCTTCCAGGTGGCCACCGCCGGCGCCGGCCACTGGCTGGTCAGCAGCATTTGCGGGTCCCGGATCAGGGCGCGGTAGGCCAGCACGCCCACCACGCTGCCGACCAGCACGCCGACGCACTGGGCGACGATCTGGCGCGCCGGCGAGGCACCGATGCCGCGGCCGGCCTTCAGGTCGTTCAGCAGGTCGGCGCACTGGCCCGCCGCGCCGCCGGCCACGTTGGCGGTCATCAGGTTGGTGATGGCCTGCCCCGGCGCCGCGATGCCGAAGCCGAGCTGCGAGACCTTGCCGATTGCGCCGATCGGCGGAATGCCGGTGTCGCCGACGACCCGCGCGGCAACACCGGCCAACAGCAGCGCGAACGGTACCGCCAGCAGCGCGATCGGCAGCGCGATGTCGAACAGCCGCTGCTGCAGCCAGACCGACAGCAGCGTGGCCAGCAGCAGTCCGACGAGCGGACCCGGCCGGCGCCAGTCGCTCGGCAGGCCGCCGCCCGCCGAGCCGCGGGCGCGCCAGGCCGGCACGAGCTGGGCGGCGAAGCCGGCGAGCGAGGCACAGACCATCAGGCTGACGCCGGGCCACAACAGCCATTCCACCAGCGGACCGAACCAGCCGCCCTCGGCCGGCACCGATACGGCGCCGCCGGCGACCAGTCGCGGCGCCACGACGCCGAAGGCCAGCAGCGCGCCGAGCAGCAGCGACAGGCCGGCGCGGATGCCGATGATGGCGCCGAAACCGAGCAGCAGCATCGACGGCTCGAACGCGAAGGTGTAGTGGCTCAGCGTGGCGCTGGGCGACCAGCGGACCAGACCGAACACCAGATCCGCGCTCTTGACGCCGGCGGAGGCCGCCGCCGCCGCGGCCAGCAGTGCGACGCGCTGCATGGCCCTGCGGCCGTGGGCAAAGATGTCCTGCAGCGTTTCGAGCGTTGCGACGCCGGCCGGAAAGCGCAGCCGGCCGCGTTCGATCAACAGCGGCCGCAGATACCAGCCGACCCACACGCCGAGGAAGCTGACCGAGAACACCCAGGCCATCATCTGCATCGCCGGCAGGCTCTCGCCGGTGATCAGCGCGTGGGCCGGGATCGGTGCCACCAGGCCGCCGGAGATGATCGAGGCGGCGGCCGAGGCAGTGGTCTGGCTGATGTTGCTCTCCTTCTGCAGCCAGGGGCGCGTGCCGGCGACGCGGGCGGCGCCGGACCAGGCCGCGAAGCCGAGCAGCAGCGCCAGGATCGACATGTTGAACGACCAGCCGATCTTCAGGCCGGAGTAGATGTTGCACGGCGTCAGCAGCGCGCCGATCAGGGCGCCGGTGAGGATCGCGCGGGGGCTCAGTTCGTCGCGAACGGGGACGGGCGGCATCGGGGACGGGGCGGGCGCCGGATGGCCCGGCCCGCTGCATTCGGCATGGACGAGCGGCACAGTGTGCCGCAGCCGGCGCGACAGGCCAAGCCGGCGCCCTGGGCAAAGGCTAGCTCAGGGCCGCCACGATCGCGCGCAGGCCGTCCAGCACTGCGCCCCGCTGCTGGCCGCACTGGATCTGCACGATCGCGCCGTCGAAGGCGATCGCCAGCGCGCGGGCGCGTTCGGCATCGGCCGGACCGGCCGGCAGCAGCGCCTGCAGTCGCGCCAGCACCTCGGCCTTGTGGTGGCGCACGCGTTCGAGCGCCGCGGGCGATTCGCCGGCCAGCTCGCCGACCGTATTGATGAAGGCGCAACCGCGGAAGTCCTCGCTCGAACTCCATTCGTCGAGCGCCGCCGCCAGCGCCGCCGGCGTGCCGCCGTGGCGCTGCAAGGCGTCGCGGAACCAGGCCATCCAGCGCTCGTGGCGATAGTCGAGGAAGGCCAGCACGAGCGCCTCCTTGGAAGCGAAGTGGCGGTAGAAGGTGAGCTTGCTGACGCCGGCGCGGGCGATGATCAGGTCGATGCCGGTGGCCCGGATGCCCTGGCGGTAGAACAGCTCGTGCGCGCTCAGCAGGATGCGCTCGGCGGCCGGTGTTGCCGGGCGCGCAGCGGGAGATCGACTGGCCATGGTCGAAGTGTAGACAGATCTGTCTACACACGCTAGATTGCAGGTAGACAGATCTGTCTACAGCCCATCGAGGAGAACACCATGGAAGACCGACCGCCGCTGCCGCCCTTCGATCACGCGAGCGCCGTCCTGAAGGTCCGGCTGGCGGAAGACGCATGGAATACGTGCGATCCCGATCGGGTCGTGCAGGTCTATGCGAGCGATACGCGCTGGCGCAACCGGGCCGAGTTTCCGCAGGGCACCGAAGCCGTGCGCGCCTTCCTGCAGCGCAAGTGGGCGCGCGAACTCGACTATCGCTTGATCAAGGAACTGTGGGCCTACGGAGAAACGCGGCTCGCGGTGCGTTTCGCCTACGAGTGGCACGACGATTCGGGCCACTGGTGCCGCAGCTACGGCAACGAGAACTGGGAGTTCAACGCCGACGGGCGGATGGCGCGGCGCTTGGCCAGCATCAACGATTTGCCGATCCGGCAGGAGGAGCGCAAGTTCCACTGGCCGCTGGGGCGGCGTCCGGACGATCATCCGGGACTCAGCGAGCTCGGCCTGTGAGCGCCGGCGCTCGACGTGACGATGGGGGCCGAGGCCCCCACCGGCTGTCTTGGGTTACAAGGCTTCAGCGGCCCCGGCTCCGACCTTAAGCGGCCAGTGCGAAACGCTCATCGTTGGCGTTTATGGATTTGCGCGGATTACGTCCGTCGCCTTTCGGGTTGCCTGCTCGCCTTCACCCGCCCTGTCGAAACCAGTACACCCCCACCGAAGCACACCAACGCATGCGCTTGGGTGGAGGTGAGGGGAATCGAACCCCTGTCCAGAACGTCTCCAGCTCGCCGGAGTTACAACCATGCCTCGAATTATGGGGGCGATTCCGGTGCATCTCAAGTGGCTCCGGCCGGAATTCGTCAGGCAGGTCAGAGTTCGCCCAGCACCGCTTCGGCCAATTGCGAAGGATGTTCGACGATCGCGTGGGCGCCCCAGGCACCGATTGCCGGGCCGTCGCCGAGGTAGCCCCAGGCGGCCGCCAGCGTCTGCATGCCGGCCGCGCGGCCGGCCTCGATGTCGCGCAGGTCGTCGCCGACGTAGACGCAGCGCTCGGCCGTGACCGAGGCACGCCGGCAGGCCAGCAGCAGCGGGGCCGGCGAGGGCTTCGGTGCGCCTGCGCAGTCGCCGCCGACCAGGCAGGCGATGCGGCGGGCGAGACCCAGCCCGGCGATGATCGGTTCGGCCAGGCGGTGCGGCTTGTTGGTCACCACGCCCCACACGATGCCGGCCGCCTCCAGCGCCGCGAGGGCGTCGCCGAGGCCGGCAAACATCTGCGTGCGGACGAACGGCGCGTCGCCGTAGATCTCCAGGTAGCGCGCTGCCAGCGCGGCGTAGCGCGGGTCGGAGCGCTCGATGCCGAAACCGGCCTTCAACATGCCGCGCGTGCCGTTGGAGGTCCAGCGGCGCAGCCGCTGCTCGGCCATCGGCTCGAGGCCGTGTTCGGCCCGCAGCAGGTTCAACGCGTCGGCCAGGTCGGGGGCGGTGTCGGCCAGCGTACCGTCGAGATCGAGCAGGACCGCCTGGATGCCTTCCGGCGGCGGCTCAAGCGGCACGGCGGCAATGCACCATGTAGTTCACGTCCACGTTGTCGCCGAGCGAGTAGGCGCGCGACAGCGGGTTGTACTCCAGGCCCTTGTAGCCGGCCACCTCGAGACCGGCCTGGCGACAGAAACGCGCCAGCTCCGAGGGCTTGATGAACTTGGCGTAGTCGTGGGTGCCGCGCGGCAGCAGCTTGAGCAGGTACTCGGCCCCGATGACCGCGAACAGGTAGGCCTTCGGGTTGCGGTTCAGCGTCGAGAAGAACACTTCGCCGCCGGGCTTGACCAGCGTGGCGCAGGCGGCCACCACGCTGGCCGGGTCCGGCACGTGCTCGAGCATCTCGAGGCAGGTCACGACGTCGAACTCGCCGGCATGCTGTGCGGCCATCTGCTCGGCACTGACGTGGCGGTAATTGACCTCCAGGCCGCTCTCGAACAAATGCAGGCGGGCCACCGACAAGGCTTTCTCCGACAGGTCGATGCCGGTGACTTCGGCGCCCTTGGCCGCCATGCTCTCGGACAGGATGCCGCCGCCGCAGCCCACGTCCAGCACCCGCTTGCCGGCCAGCGGTGCGAGACCGTCGATCCATGCCAGGCGCAGCGGATTGATCTCGTGCAGCGGTCGGAATTCCGACTCGGGATCCCACCAGCGGTGGGCCAGTTCGCTGAATTTCTGAACCTCGATCGGATCCGCGTTCATGTCCTCTCCACGCTGGCGGGCACGCGTCAGCGCACGCCGATGACTTCGATTTCGACCCGCCGGTCCGCCGCCAGGCAGTCGACCAGCGCCCGGTTGCTGCCGCTTTCGGCGCCGAGACCGTCGCAGTCGCCCAGGTGGGCCGGCTGCTTCTCGCCCTTGCCTTCGGTATAGATGCGATCGGCCGCGACGCCCTTGCCGATCAGGTAGGCCTTGACCTCGGCCGCCCGCTTTTCGGAGATCTGCTGGTTGTAGCGTTCGCCGCCGATGCGGTCGGCATGGCCCACGGCCAGCAACACCTCGATTTCGATGCCGTCCAGCTGGCGGGCCAGTTCGTCGAGCCGTGCCCGAGATTCGGTCTCGAGCTGCGAGGTATTGAATTGGAAGCGGGCCTCGGCCGACAGCTTGACCTTGACCGGGCCGGCCAGGTCCTCGATCGGCGGCGGGGCGGCCGGCGATGCCGCTACGACCGGAGCTGCGGCCGCCGGCGCCGGTGGCGCGGCGCTTTTCTCGCACGCGCCCGCCTGCAACAGGTCGGGTTCGCAGCTGCAGGCCATCGGCATGCCGCCGGCGAGCGAGGTCTCTGCCGAGGCGGGCGTCCAGTAGCCGGTGCGCCAGCACGAGGCGCTGCCGCTGCGCATCGGTCGACCGTCCGAGTCGAGCACGTAGGGCGCCGCGTCCGCGGCCCGGGCCGCCGGGGCGCAGGCGAGCGCAGCCGCTGCGGCGGCGAGCAGCGCGCGGAAACGCTTGATACTTGGATTCATGGTGGGACTCGAACTGGCCGGGGAGACGCCCGGGCGCTCACCGGTGCCGAATTCGTTCAGCACCGATCCAGGCGGATCCTATTCTGCCACAGCGCCGAAACGGCCATCAATTCGCGCTCTTCGATGCCGAGCAGGTGCCGCTCGCGGGCCAGCAGCCGGCCGGCGACCCAGACGTGGCTGACGTTTTCCCTCCCGGCGACGTAGACCAGGTGCGAGACCGGATCGAAACACGGCGCGAGTTCGGGACTGGCGAACGAGACGGCGCACAGGTCGGCCCACTTGCCGGCGGCAAGGGAGCCGATCTCGGCCTCGAGCCCGAGCGCGCGGGCGCCGCCGAGCGTCGCCATCGTCAGTGCCTGGGCGGCGCCGACCGAGGTGGCGTCGAGCGTACTGAGCTTGGCCAGCAGCGCCGCCTGGCGCATTTCCTCGAACAGGTCGAGGCGGTTGTTGCTGGCCGCACCGTCGGTGCCGAGACCGACCGGCACGCCAGCCGCCAGCATCCGGCCGACCGGCGCCGCACCGCTGGCGAGCTTCATGTTGGAGGACGGGCAGTGGGCGACGCGCACGCCGTGGCCGGCCATCCGCTCGATCTCGCCCTGTTCCATATGAACCGAGTGCACGGCCAGCAGGTTCGGCGACAGCAGGCCGAGGCGCGCGAGCCGATCGAACGGCCGCGCACCGTGCTCGGCGATGGACGACTGCACTTCGTGCGCGGTCTCGTGCAGGTGCAGGTGTACCGTCATGTCCAGTTCGTCGGCCAGGTTGACGATCCGCTCGAAGCTGCCGTCCGATACCGTGTAGGGGGCATGGGGCGCCAGCGCGAAGGCGATCCGGTCGTGCCCCTTCCAGTTGTCCCGCGTCGCGAACCCGCGCTGCAGGTAGTCGTCCGGGTCGCTGGCATAGGCCGACGGGAACTCGATCACGACGACGCCGAGCACCGCACGCATGCCGATCCGGTCCACGGCAGCGGCGGCCGCGTCCGGGAAGAAGTACATGTCGTTGAACGTCGTGATGCCTCCGCGCAACATCTCGGCCGCCGCCAGCAGCGTGCCGTCGCGCACGAAGTCCTGGGAAACGTGCTCGCCCTCGGCCGGCCAGATGGCCTCGTTGAGCCATTGCATCAGCGGCAGATCGTCGCCCAGGCCGCGCAGCAGGTTCATCGCGGCGTGGGTATGGGCATTCACCATGCCCGGCATCAGCAGATGTTCCGGCAACTCGAGCACCTGTGCCGCATCGAAGCGCGCCGCTGCCTCGTCTGCCGGCAGCACGTCGAGAATGCGACCGTCCCGCACGGCCAGCGCATGATGCGTCAGCGGCGTGCAGTCGGGTTCCACCCGGATCAGCCAGCGGGGCTTCAGCAGCAGGTCGATATGCTCGGCCATCGATCTCTTCCTCGGCAAGGGATGCGAAATGGTAGCCCCAAAAACAAGGAACCCCGCACGGGGCGGGGTTCCTTTCGATCGGCGAAGCTGCGGCTTAGTTGCTCATGCCCTTCACTTCGACGACGGCGCGGCGGTTCGGCGCCAGGCACTCGATCAGCTTTGAGCGCGACATCTTGCCGCAACTGACGCCCGGTGCCGGCTGGGTCTTGCCGTAGCCGAAGGTCTCGATCAGGCTGGCATCGACGCCTTGGCCGATCAGGTAGGACTTCACCACCTCGGCGCGCTTCTCGGACAGCTTCTGGTTGTACTGGGCGTTGCCGATGCGGTCGGAGTGGCCCGAGACGGTGACCGACTTGATGCTGGACAGGCCGCCGAGGCGATTGACCACTTCGTTGTCGATGGCGGCCTTGCCTTCGGGCTTCAGCACCGACTTGTCGAAGTCGAACAGCGCGGTGGCGCCGAGGCTCATGGCCTTCGGAGCGGGTGCGGGAGCCGGGGCCGGGGCCGGGGCCGGGGCGGGAGCCGGGGCGGGAGCCGGAGCGGCCATCGGCTTCGGCGCTTCGCACTTGTCCTTCGGCACGATGTCGGCATCGCAGGCGCAACCGACCGGGAACTCGCCCGCCATGGCGGTCGATGCGGCGGCCGGGCTCCAGTAGCCGGTGCGCCAGCACAGGCCGGCGCCGCTGCGCACGACGGCCTTGCTGCTGTCGATCGCGTAAGGGATGTCGCCCTTGCCATCGACCACGATATCGGCGGCTTGGGCAGCGGAAATGGAAAGCAGGGTCGTACCAGCAACAGCAGCGAAAACTGCCAGACGCTTAAGATTCACAGCGAATCCTCCTCAGAGCGATTTGATTTTCTTGATGACGCCTTGAATGGCGCGCGGAACTTGATACATCACGATTTAAGCATACGCCAAGCGCCGCAACAATGATTGTACAAAGTGTTGCATCCTTGCCAATAGCGTGGCGTGTTGGCTACACCTGCGTGCGGGTGGCGGCACCCGCACGCGTGATACCATCTGTTGTTTTTCCTCAGCCAGCGCACAGCTTCCACGACGCCCCCCATGAACGCCTTCGCGAAAGAGACCCTCCCGATCAGTCTTGAAGACGAGATGCGGCATTCCTACCTGGACTACGCGATGAGCGTGATCGTCGGTCGGGCGCTGCCGGATGCCAGGGACGGTCTCAAGCCGGTCCATCGCCGGGTGCTGTTCGCGATGCATGAGGCCAACAATGCCTGGAACCGGCCGTACGTGAAATGCGCCCGGGTCGTAGGCGACGTCATGGGTAAGTACCACCCGCACGGCGACGCGGCCATCTACGACACGCTGGTAAGGATGGCGCAGAATTTCTCGCTGCGCTACATGCTGGTGGACGGGCAGGGCAACTTCGGATCGATCGACGGCGACAACGCGGCGGCGATGCGCTACACCGAATGCCGGCTGGAACGCATTTCGTCCGAGTTGCTGGCCGACATCGACAAGGAGACGATCGACTTCCAGCCCAACTACGATGGCAAGGAGCTGGAGCCGACGGTCCTGCCCACGCGGGTGCCGAACCTGCTGATCAACGGTTCCTCGGGCATCGCGGTCGGCATGGCGACGAACATCCCGCCGCACAACCTGGGCGAGGTGGTCGATGCCTGCCTGCGACTGCTGGAAGACCCGACCACCGACCTCGAGGAACTGATCAAGCTCGTCAAGGCGCCGGACTTTCCGACCGCCGCCCATATCTACGGCCTGCAGGGCGTGCATGAGGGCTACCGCACTGGCCGCGGCCGGGTCGTGATGCGGGCGCGCACCCACTTCGAGGATCTGGAGAAGGGCAACCGGCAGGCGATCGTCGTCGACGAGCTGCCCTACCAGGTCAACAAGCGCACGCTGCTGGAAAAGATCGCCGAACTGGTCAACGACAAGCGCATCGAGGGCATCAGCGAGATCCGCGACGAGTCGGACAAGTCCGGCATGCGCGTCGTCATCGAGCTGAAGCGCGGCGAGGTCGCCGAGGTCGTGCTGAACAAGCTGTTCAAGCAGACCCAGCTGCAGGACAGCTTCGGCATGAACATGGTGGCGCTGGTGGACGGCAAGCCGCGGCTGCTGAACCTGAAGCAGATGCTGGAATGCTTCCTGTCGCACCGGCGCGAGGTGGTCACCCGGCGCACCGTCTACGAACTGCGCAAGGCGCGCGAGCGCGGCCACATCCTGGAAGGCCTGGCGGTGGCGCTGTCCAACGTGGACGAGATCATCGCGCTGATCAAGGCCGCCGCGACGCCGCCCGACGCCAAGCGCGAGCTGATGGCGCGCGAGTGGCGTTCGCCGCTGGTCGAGGAACTGTTGTCGCGGGCCAGTTTCGACAGCTATCGGCCGGACGGGCTGTCGTCCGACTTCGGCCTGCAGGCGCAGGGTTACAAGCTGTCGGACGCCCAGGCCCAGGCCATCCTGGAGCTGCGGCTGCAGCGGCTGACCGGCCTCGAGCAGGACAAGATCGTGGACGAGTACCGCGAGGTGATGGAACTGATCACCGACCTGCTCGACATCCTGGCCAAGCCGGAGCGGATCACCGCGATCATCGTCGAGGAGCTCTCCGCGATCCGTAGCCAGTACGGCGACCCGCGCCGCTCCGAGATCGTCATGAACACCGCCGAGATCAACATCGAGGATCTGATCGCGCCGGAGGACATGGTCGTCACGCTGTCGCACTCCGGCTACTTCAAGCGCCAGCCGCTGGCCGACTACCGGGCCCAGCGCCGTGGCGGCCGCGGCAAGCAGGCCACCTCGATGAAGGAAGAGGATTTCATCGACCGGCTGTTCGTCGCCAACACCCACGACACCATCCTGTGCTTCTCGAACCGAGGCCGGGCCTATTGGCTGAAGGTCTACGAGGCGCCCGAGGGTACGCGCAACTCGCGCGGCAAGCCGATCGTCAATCTGTTCCCGCTGATGGAGGGCGAGAAGATCACCGCGGTGCTGCCGGTGAAGGAATTCGACGAGGATCACTTCGTCTTCATGGCGACCGCCCTCGGTACCGTCAAGAAGACCGCGCTGACGGCGTTCTCGAACCCGCGCAAGGCCGGCATCATCGCCGTCAACCTGGACGATGGCGACCATCTGATCGGCGTCGCGATCACCGACGGCGACAGCGACGTGATGCTGTTCTCCGATGCCGGCAAGGCGGTGCGCTTCGCCGAGCGGGACGTGCGGCCGATGGGGCGCGAGGCGCGCGGTGTGCGCGGCATGACGATCGAGGACGATCAGCGCGTCATCGCGATGCTGGTGGCGCGCGACGAGCACTGGTCGGTGCTGACGGTGACCCGCAACGGCTTCGGCAAGCGTACGCCGGTGGCCGAATACACCCGCCATGGCCGCGGCACCAAGGGCATGATCGCGATCCAGACTTCGGAGCGCAATGGCGGTCTGGTCGGCGCGGCGCTGGTGCAGCCGAGCGACGAGGTGATGCTGATCTCCTCCGGCGGCGTGCTGATCCGCACCCGCATCGCCGACATCCGCGAGATGGGCCGCTCGACCCAGGGCGTGACGCTGATCGCGCTGGCCGAAGGCACGCATCTGGCCGGCGTCGAGAAGGTGGCCGAATCCGAGGAGGACGATCTGCTCGACGAGGCGGTGCAACCGTCTGGCGAGGACGGTACGGACGGCGAGGGGCCGCAGCAGGACGACGGCGAATGAGCCGCGTGCACAATTTCAGCGCCGGTCCGGCGGCGTTGCCGCTGGAGGTGCTCGAGCAGGTGCGCGAAGAGTTGCTCGACTGGCACGGCGCCGGCATGGGCGTGATGGAGATGAGTCACCGCGGCAAGGATTTCGGCGCCATCATCGAGCGTGCCGAGGCCGATCTGCGCGAGCTGCTGGCGATTCCGGCCGGCTACCGGGTGCTGTTCCTGCAGGGCGGCGCGACGCTGCAGTTCGCGATGGTGCCGCTCAACCTGATGCGCGGCCGGCCCAGTGCCGACTACCTGGTCACCGGCTCGTGGTCGAAGAAGGCGTACGGCGAGGCGCGCCGGCTGGCCGGCGCGCGGCTCGTGGCCGACACCGGGGACGGGGGATTCGTGCGCGCGCCGGCGCAGCACGAACTCGATCTCGATCCGCAGGCCGCCTACCTGCACTACTGTTCCAACGAGACCATCTACGGCGTCGAATTTCCCTACGTGCCGGACACCGGCGAGGTGCCGCTGGTGGCCGACATGTCCGCGCACATCCTGTCGCGGCCGGTCGACGTGTCGCGCTACGGGCTGATCTACGCCGGCGCGCAGAAGAACATCGGCCCGGTCGGCCTGACCATCGTCATCGTGCGCGAGGATCTGCTCGGCGAGCCGGTGCCCGGCCTGCCGCTGATGCTGGACTACGCCACCCACGCCGACAACGGCTCGATGTACAACACGCCGCCGACCTTCCAGATCTACGTCGCCGGCCTGATCTTCGAGTGGCTGAAGCGGCAGGGCGGGGTCGCCGGCATCGAGCGCCGCAACGTCGAGAAGGCCGCGCTGCTGTACGACTTCATCGACGCCAGCGGCTTCTATGCCAACCCGGTGCGGCGGCCGGACCGCTCGCGCATGAACGTGCCGTTCACGCTCGCCCGCCCCGAGCTGGACGCGCTGTTCCTGCAGCAGGCCGAGGCCGCCGGCATCGTCCAGATCAAGGGCCACAAGTCGGTCGGCGGCATGCGCGCCTCGATCTACAACCCGACGACGCTGGACAGCGTCCGGGCGCTGGTGGAATTCATGCGGGAGTTCGAACGGCGCCACGCCTGAGGCGCCTCGCGAGTCTGCGGAGAACGAGTGATGAGTGACGAGTTGCTGAACCTGCGCAATCGCATCGACCAGCTCGACGAAGAGATGCTCGAGCGGCTCTCCGAGCGGGCCCGCTGCGCGCAGCGCATCGGCGAGATCAAGCACGGCAACATCTACCGGCCCGAGCGCGAGGCCCAGGTGCTGCGGCGGCTGGCCGAGGTGAACCCGGGGCCGTTGAAGGGCGAGGCCGTGCAGCGCGTGTTCCGCGAGATCATGTCCTACTGCCTGGCCCTCGAGCAGCCGCTCAAGGTGGCCTACCTGGGACCGGCCGGCACCTTCTCCGAGAGCGCCTCGCGCAAGCACTTCGGTTCGGCGCCGACCTTCTCGCCGGTGGGCACGATCGACGAGGTGTTCCGGCTGGTCGAATGCGGCAACGCCGACTACGGCGTGGTGCCGGTCGAGAACTCGACGGAAGGTGCGGTCGGCGGCACGCTCGATCTGCTGCTGGCCAACCCGGTGCACGTCTGCGGCGAGGTCAAGCTGCGCATCCACCAGCACCTGCTGTCCAAGGCCGACGGCGTCGGCGCGGCCAAGCGGCTCTATTCGCACGCCCAGTCGCTGGCCCAGTGCCACGAATGGCTCAACCGCAACCTGGCCCATCTGCCGCGCATCCCGGTCGCCAGCAATGCCGAGGCGGCCCGGCTGGCCGCCGAGGACAGCGAGTCCTGCGCGATCGCCGGCGACGCGGCGGGCGAGCTGTACGGCCTCAAGGTGCTGGCCGCGAACATCGAGGACGATCCGAACAACACCACCCGCTTCCTAGTGCTCGCCCGCCACGACGCGGGTCCTTCCGGCAAGGACAAGACCTCGCTGGTGTTCTCGGCACAGAACCGGCCGGGCGCGATGCACGAGCTGCTCGAACCGCTGGCCCGGCACGGGGTCGACATGACCAAGCTGCAATCCCGCCCGGCGCGCGGCGGGCTGTGGGAATATGTGTTCTACGTCGATTTTCTCGGCCACCGGCAAGATCCGCAGGTGGCGGCGGCGCTGAATGAACTCGATCAGCGCGCCGCCTTCGTCAAGATCCTCGGCTCTTATCCGGTAGCCGCCCTCTGACCCGACGAAGTCCTGGAGCGATCATGAGTCTGACCCAGCGGGCGCCGGAATACGTCCGTTCCATTTCCCCCTATCAGCCGGGCAAGCCGATCGCCGAGCTGGCCCGCGAGATGGGCCTGCAGCCGTCGCGCATCATCAAGCTCGCCTCCAACGAGAATCCGCTCGGCATGGGCCCGCGGGCGCGGGAGGCGATGGTGGCCTGCTGCAGCGAGATCGGCCGCTACCCGGACGGCAACGGCTTCGAACTGAAGGCCGCCCTGTCGCAGCGGCTGGGCCCGGCCGCCGACAGGATCGTGCTCGGCAACGGCTCCAACGACGTGCTCGACATGGTGGCGCGGGCCTTCCTCGGCCCAGGCAGCGAAGCGGTGTTCTCGCAGTACGCGTTTGCCGTCTATCCGCTGGCCACCCAGACGGTCGGCGCGATCGGCGTGGCCGTGCCGGCGCGCGACTTCGGCCACGATCTGGAGGCCATGCTGGCCGCGATCACCGAGCGCACCCGGGTCGTCTTCGTGGCCAACCCGAACAATCCGACCGGCACCTTCGTGCCCGGCGAACAGGTACTGGACTTCCTCGCGCGGGTGCCCGGCGACGTGCTGGTGGTGCTCGACGAGGCCTATACGGAATACCTGGACGACGAGCAGCGCTACGACAGCATCGGCTGGCTCGAGCGCTTTCCGAACCTGCTCGTCACGCGCACCTTCTCGAAGGCCTACGGACTGGCCGGCCTGCGGGTCGGCTACGGTCTCGGCAGCAGAGGCGTGATCGACCTGCTGAACCGGGTGCGCCAGCCGTTCAACGTCAGCCTGGTCGGCCTGGCGGCGGCGACCGCGGCGCTGGCGGACGAGGAATTCATCGCCCGCAGTGCCGAACTGAACCGCCGCGGCATGGCCCGGCTGGTGCAGGCCTTCGATGCGCTCGGGCTGGACTGGATTCCTTCGGCCGGCAATTTCGTCTCCGTCAAGGTTTCCGACGCGGCGGCGGTCAACCAGCGCCTGTTGCAGCGTGGCGTGATCGTCCGCCCGGTCGGCGGCTACGGCATGGCCGACTGGCTGAGGGTCTCGATCGGGCTGCCCGAGGAGAACGAGGCCTTCCTCTCGGCGCTGGCCGACGCGCTGGCCGCAGGCTGACAGGGAAGGCATGTTTCGCATCGACAAGCTGGTGGTGTGCGGCGTCGGGTTGATCGGAGGCTCGTTCGCGCTCGCGCTGCGGGCCGCCGGCGCGGTCGGCGAGGTGGTCGGCGTCGGACGCTCGAAGGCGACGCTCGAGGCGGCCCTCGCCGCCGGCGTGATCGATCGCGCCTGCCTGGACTGGGCCGAGGCCTTGCCGGGCGCGAAGCTGGTGATGGTGGCGACGCCGGTCGGCCAGATGGACCTGGTGATGGCGGCGATGGCGCCGCATCTGTCGCCGGATACCGTGGTGACCGATGCCGGCAGCACCAAGGGCGACGTGATCGAAGCCATCTATCGCCACCTGGATCCGCAACTGGCCCGGGTGGTGCCGTCGCATCCGATCGCCGGCTCGGAGAATAGCGGTGTCGGGGCGGCCTTCGCCGAACTCTACCGGCAGCGCAAGGTGGTCCTGACGCCGCTGCCGGAGAACGATCGGGCGGCGGTCGATCTGGTCCGGCAGGCCTGGCTGGCGTGCGGCGCCGAGCTGTTCGAGATGTCGCCGCAGGAGCACGACCGGGTGTTTGCCGCGGTCAGCCATCTGCCTCATCTGCTGGCCTTCGGCCTGGTGCACGACTTGTCGCAGCGGGCCAATGCCGAGCAACTGTTCGGCTACGCGGCCAGCGGCTTCCGCGATTTCACCCGCATCGCTGGCAGTCACCCGGAAATGTGGCGCGACATCTGCATCGCCAACCGCCAGGCGCTGCTCGGCGAACTCGACGCCTATCTGGCAGAACTGGCGCTGCTGCGGGCCTACCTGCTGTCCGGCGACGGCCACTCGCTGGAGGCGATCTTCAACGAGGCCCGCACGGCCCGCAACGCGTGGGCAAACCAGAATTCGAATCGCTGAGGCACGCATGGAATTTCTCGATCTACCGCCGTTGCTCGGTGCGTCCGGCCGCGTCCGGCTGCCGGGCTCGAAGAGCATCTCCAACCGGGTGCTGTTGCTGGCGGCGCTGGCCGAAGGCACGACCGAAATCCACGATCTGTTGTCCTCCGACGACGTGGACCGGATGCTCGAAGCGCTGCGTGCGCTCGGCGTGCACTGGCAGGCGCTGGACGAGGCCGGCCGCTACCGCGTGCAGGGTGTGGCGGGGCCGTTCCCGCTCAAGTCCGGCGACCTGTTCCTCGGCAACGCCGGCACCGCGGTCCGGCCGCTGACTGCCGCACTGGCGCTGTCCGGCGGCACGTACCGGCTATCGGGTGTGCCGCGCATGCACGAGCGGCCGATCGGGGACCTGGTGGACGGCTTGCGCGAAATCGGCGCGCAGATCGCATACGAGGGCAACGAAGGCTATCCGCCGCTCCGGATCGAAGCCGGCGAGATCCGGCCAGGCGGCGTCGTCCACGTGCGCGGCGACGTTTCCAGCCAGTTCCTGACCGCGCTCCTGATGGCGCTGCCGCTGACCGGCGTCGAGACGCGCATCGAGGTGGTCGGCGAACTGATCTCGAAGCCCTACATCGAGATCACGCTGGCGCTGATGGCCCGCTTCGGCGTCGAGGTGGTACGCGAGCGCTGGCAGGCATTCACGGTGCCCGGCGGCAGCGCCTACCGCTCGCCGGGACACATCCACGTCGAGGGCGACGCTTCCTCGGCCTCGTACTTCCTCGCTGCCGGCGCGATCGGCGGCGGCCCGCTGCGGGTCGAGGGCGTCGGCCGCGACAGCATCCAGGGCGACGTGCGCTTCGCCGAGGCGCTGGCCGAGCTGGGGGCCCACGTCGCGATGGGCGACAACTGGATCGAGGCCCGCGGGCCGGAGTCGGGCCAGTTGAGGGCTTTCGATCTGGACCTCAACCACATCCCGGACGCCGCGATGACGCTGGCGGTGGCGGCGCTGTTCGCCAACGGTCCGTGCCGACTGCGCAACATCGCCTCCTGGCGCGTCAAGGAGACCGATCGCATCGCGGCGATGGCCGCCGAGCTGCGCAAGGTGGGCGCGGAAATCGAAGAAGGGGGCGACTACCTGACCGTGACGCCGCCCGCGCAACTGCGCCGCGGCGTCATCGACACCTACGACGACCACCGCATGGCGATGTGCTTCTCGCTCGTCTCGCTGGGCGGCGTCGAGGTGCGCATCAACGACCCGAAGTGCGTCAACAAGACCTTTCCCGGCTACTTCGATGCGCTCGCCGGCGTCGCGCGGCCGGTACCGGTGATCGCCATCGACGGTCCGTCGGCCTCCGGCAAGGGCACGGTGGCGGCGCGGGTCGCCGAGTCGCTCGGCTTCGTTCACCTGGACAGTGGCTCGCTGTACCGGCTTGTGGCCCTGGCGGCGATGCGGGCCGGTGTGGCGCCGGACGACGAGACGCGCGTCGCGGCGCTGGCCGGCGAGTTGCCGGCGGCCTTCGAGGGTGATCGGATCCTGCTCGATGGCGAGGACGTCGGCGATGCGATCCGCGACGAGGCCTGCTCGGTCGCCGCCTCGAAGGTGGCCGCGCTGCCGGCGGTGCGCGAGGCGCTGACGCTGCGCCAGCGGGCCTACCGCCGGGCGCCGGGTCTGGTGGCCGAAGGTCGCGACATGGGCTCGGTGATCTTCCCGGATGCGCAGTTGAAGATCTTCCTCACCGCCAGCGCCGAGGTGCGCGCCGAGCGCCGACATAAACAGTTGTTGGAAAAGGGAATGCCTGCTAGCATGGAAGGTCTTATTCGGGATTTGCGCGAACGCGACGCGCGGGATGCGGCGCGCAGCGTGGCCCCGTTGAAGCAACAGCAGGACGCACTGCTGCTCGACACCTCGGGCATCGGTGTGGAAGAGGCCGTGGCATTCGTGCTGAATGCCGCGAAAGAAGCAATCTGAGATTTCGTGTCGCCGGGGAGCCGCAACGGTGTCCGGGCGAGTGTTCAACCAGCCTCCGTCGCAAGACGGTCATTTGAGTTTTTCTATGTCCATTGCAACCGCTGCCACCAGCCAGGAAAGTTTTGCCGCGCTGTTCGAAGAAAGCCTCTCCCGCCAGGAGATGCGCGCCGGCGAAGTCATCACCGCCGAAGTCGTCCGCATCGATCAGAACTTCGTGATCGTCAATGCGGGCCTGAAGTCCGAGAGTTACATCCCGATCGACGAGTTCCGCAACGACCGCGGCGAGATCGAGGTCAACTCCGGCGACTACGTCCAGGTCGCCATCGATGCGCTCGAGGACGGCTACGGCGAGACCCGCCTGTCGCGCGACAAGGCCAAGCGCATCGCCGCCTGGAACGACCTGGAGAAGGCACTCAACGAAGGCTCGCTGGTGACCGGCGTGATCTCCGGCCGCGTCAAGGGCGGTCTGACGGTGATGACCAACGGCATCCGTGCCTTCCTGCCGGGTTCGCTGGTGGACATGCGTCCGGTCAAGGACACCGCCCCGTACGAGGGCAAGGAATTCGAGTTCAAGGTCATCAAGCTCGACCGCAAGCGCAACAACGTCGTGGTTTCGCGCCGCGCGGTGCTCGAAGAGACGATGGGCGAGGAGCGCGAAAAGCTGCTGTCGACGCTGAAGGAAGGCACCGTCATCAAGGGCATCGTCAAGAACATCACCGACTACGGTGCGTTCGTCGACCTGGGCGGCATCGACGGCCTGCTGCACATCACCGACCTGGCCTGGCGCCGTGTGCGCCACCCGACCGAGGTGCTGTCGGTCGGCGACGAGATCGAGTCCAAGGTGCTGAAGTTCGACCAGGAGAAGAACCGCGTCTCGCTCGGCCTGAAGCAACTCGGCGAAGATCCGTGGATCGGCATCTCCCGCCGCTACCCGAACGGCACGCGCCTGTTCGGCAAGGTCACCAACATCACCGACTACGGTGCGTTCGTTGAGGTGGAGCAGGGCATCGAGGGTCTGGTGCACGTCTCCGAGATGGACTGGACCAACAAGAACATCCATCCGACCAAGGTCGTGCAGCTCGGCGACGAGGTCGAGGTGATGATTCTCGAGATCGACGAGGACCGCCGCCGCATCTCGCTCGGCATGAAGCAGTGCATGTCCAACCCGTGGGACGATTTCGCGCTGAACCACAAGAAGGGCGACAAGGTTCGCGGCCAGATCAAGTCGATCACCGACTTCGGTGTCTTCATCGGCCTGGAAGGCGGCATCGAC
>JBNLET010000027.1:0-9182 GCA_050305135.1 Rhodocyclaceae bacterium
CATGAAGCAGTGCATGTCCAACCCGTGGGACGATTTCGCGCTGAACCACAAGAAGGGCGACAAGGTCCGCGGCCAGATCAAGTCGATCACGGACTTCGGTGTCTTCATCGGCCTGGAAGGCGGCATCGACGGCCTGGTGCATCTGTCCGACCTGTCCTGGAGCGAGACCGGCGAGGACGCCGTGCGCCGCTTCAAGAAGGGCGACGAGGTCGAGGCCGTGGTGCTGTCGATCGACGTCGAGCGCGAGCGCATCTCGCTCGGCGTCAAGCAGATGGAGGGCGACCCGTTCACCAACTTCATCGCCACCCACGAGAAGAACAGCCTGGTGCGCGGCACGGTCAAGTCGGTCGATGCCCGCGGCGCAGTGATCGCGCTGTCCGAGGAGGTGGAGGGTTACCTGCGGGCTTCCGAGGCCGCCACCCACCGCGTGGACGACCTCTCCACGATGCTGAAGGAAGGCGAGGAGGTCGAGACGCTGATCATCAACGTGGATCGCAAGTCCCGTTCGATCAACCTGTCGATCCGCGCCAAGGACCAGGTCGAGCAGAACGAAGCCATGCAGAAGCTGGCTTCCGAAGCGGCGACCGGCACCACCAACCTGGGCGCCCTGCTGAAGGCCAAGCTGAACGAGCAGAAGCAGTAAGCGCGACGGCATGACCAAGTCGGAACTGATTGCGCGGCTGGCCGAGCGCTTTGCGCCACAACTGGTCGCAAAGGATGCCGATTACGCCGTCAAGATGATCATCGATGCGATGACCGAGGCCTTGTCCCGCGGCGATCGCATCGAGATCCGCGGCTTCGGTAGTTTCGCGCTCAACTACCGGCCGCCGCGCGTCGGGCGCAACCCGAAGTCCGGCGAGAAGGTGTCGGTGCCGCAGAAATACGTGCCGCACTTCAAGGCCGGCAAGGAGCTGCGCGAGCGGGTCGACATCCGCCCGTGACGAAGCGCGCGGTCATGTTCACGGAAAGGCGGCTATTGCCGCCTTTCTTTTTTTGCCTCCGCTCGGCGATAATCATCGACCATGCGACTGCTGATCTGGATCTTCCGAATCGCCCTGTTCGTCTTCCTGTTCGGTTTTGCAGTGAAGAACGATGAACTGGTGAATGTTCAGTTCTTCTTCGGCGAAATGCGCCAGTTCCCGCTGGTGTTCGTAATGCTGGCCTTCTTCGCCGGCGGTGCGGCGATCGGCGTGACCGTCACGCTGTTCTCGCTGTTGTCGAAGCGGCGCGAGATCGCGCGGCTGAAGAAGCAGCTCAAGCATGCCGAGGAAAGGCCCGCCGGCCAGCCCCTGGTAGTGCACGAGGGGCAGGCGCCGGAAGCCCACTGACGCATGGATTTCGAGCTCTGGTGGCTGCTGGCGTTTCCGTTGTTCTTCGCGCTCGGCTGGATGGCCGCGCGCATCGACATCCGGCAGGTCGTCAATGAATCGCGCTCCTTGCCGCGCTCCTACCTGTCCGGCCTGAATTTCCTCGTCAACGAACAGCAGGACAAGGCGATCGACGCCTTCATCGAGGCGGTCAAGATCGACCCCCAGACCATCGAGCTGCATTTCGCCCTCGGCAGCATGTTCCGTCGGCGCGGCGAGACCGACCGCGCGATCCGCATGCACCAGAACCTCGTCGATCGCGAGGACATCAACGAAGACCAACGGCTGCAGGCGTTCGGCGAACTGGGCCAGGACTACCTCAAGGCCGGCCTGCTGGATCGGGCCGAGGCGGTCTTCGAGCGGCTGCGCGACACGCGCCTGTCCGACATCGCGTTCAAGTACCTGATCGAGATCTACCAGCAGGAGAAGGACTGGCAGAAGGCCATCGACATCATCGCCGCGCTGCCCGAGCACGATCAGCTGCAGTGGCGCAAGGAAGTCGCCAACTTCCACTGCGAACTGGCGGCCGGCGCGATGGCGGACTCGCGTTTCGACGACGCGCGGCTCGAGCTCGAACTGGCCTTCGGACTGAATCGCCAGTGCGTCAGGGCCGGCATCCTGTCCGGCGATCTGGCGGTCGAGCGTGGCGACGACCGGGCGGCGCTCGAGCACTGGAAGCGGGTCGAGAAGCAGAATCCGGTCTATCTGGCGCTGGTGGCCGAGCGCGTCATGGATGCCTATCGGCGGCTCGGCGAAGTGGAGCACGGCCTGCAACTGTTGCAGGCCTGGCTGGAGCACCATCCCTCGCTGGACCTGCTCGACGAGGTGTTCCAATGGGAGCTGGAGAAGGGCGGACCGCGTGCCGCCTACGAACTGGTGCGCGAAGAGTTGCGGCGCAATCCGACGCTGCTCGGACTGGACAAGCTGCTCGAGGCCGCGCTGCTGACCGCGCCGGCCGAGCAGCGCAACGACATCGGCCTGATCAAGCAGTTGATTCACGGCCATACCCGGCGGGTGGCGCGCTATCGCTGCGACACCTGCGGCTTCAAGGCGCGGCAGTTCTATTGGCGCTGCCCGGCCTGCGGCGGCTGGGAGACCTACCCGCCGCGACGGACCGAGGAATTCGACCTGACCCCTTGAGTCGGCGCCGAATCGTTTCTATCGATCATATTTCAAGGTAAGCGAGCATGAAGATCACGGTAGTGGGTACCGGCTACGTGGGCCTGGTTTCGGGGGCCTGCCTGGCCGACGTCGGCAACGACGTGCTTTGCTTGGACGTGGATCCGGCCAAGATCCAGATCCTCGAAGACGGGGGCATCCCGATTCACGAGCCTGGACTGGAGGACGTCGTGCGCCGCAACGTTCAGGCCGGTCGCCTGTCCTTCACCACCGACGTGGCAAAGGCCGCCGCGTTCGGCCTGGTGCAGTTCATCGCGGTCGGTACCCCGCCCGACGAGGACGGCTCCGCCGATCTGCAATACGTGCTGGCGGCGGCCCGCAACATCGCCCGCCACATGGACGGCTACCGGGTCATCGTGGACAAGTCCACGGTGCCGGTGGGCACCGGCGAAAAGGTCTCGGCGGCGGTGGCCGAGGTGCTCGCCGAGCGCGCCGTCGCGCATGAATTCAGCGTCGTGTCGAACCCCGAGTTCCTCAAGGAGGGGGCGGCGCTGGAGGACTTCATGCGGCCCGACCGGATCGTCGTCGGCGCCGAGGACGAGCGCGCGATCACGCTGATGCGCCAGCTCTACGCGCCGTTCCAGCGCAATCGGGAACGCCTGCTGGTGATGGACGTGAAGAGCGCCGAACTGACCAAGTATGCCGCCAACGCGATGCTCGCTACCCGCATCAGCTTCATGAACGAACTGGCCAACCTGGCCGAGACGATGGGCGCCGACATCGAGTGGGTACGACAGGGCATCGGTTCCGATCCGCGCATCGGCTATCACTTCCTGTACTCGGGCTGCGGCTATGGCGGTTCGTGCTTCCCGAAGGACGTCAAGGCCCTGATCAGGACCGGCAAGGAATTCGGCCACGGCTTGAAGGTGCTGACGGCGGTCGAGGAGGCCAACGACGCGCAGAAGCACATCCTGGTGGACAAGATCGTCGCCCGCTTCGGCGACGACCTCTCCGGCCGCCGCTTCGCGCTGTGGGGCCTGGCCTTCAAGCCCAATACCGACGACATGCGCGAGGCGCCGAGCCGGGTGCTGATCGCCGAGCTGCTGCGGCGCGGCGCCAGCGTCGTGGCCTACGATCCGGTCGCGATGCAGGAGGCGGAGCGCATCTTCGGCGACACCAGGGGGCTGTCCTATGCCGGGCGGCCGAAGAGTGCGCTGGACGACGCCGACGCGCTGGTGATCGTCACCGAGTGGAAGGAATTCCGCAGCCCGGACTTCGACGCCATCAAGTCGCGCCTGAAGCAGCCGGTGATCTTCGACGGACGCAACATGTACGACCCGACGGTGCCGCGCGCGCTCGACATCGAGTATTTCGGCGTCGGCCGGCAGTGAGGCCGCTGCCGGTTCCCGACACCTCCCGCGCGCGGGTGCTGGTGGTCGGCGACGTGATGCTCGACCGCTACTGGTTCGGCGACGTCTCGCGCATTTCGCCCGAGGCGCCGGTGCCGGTGGTGCTGATGGAGCGCAGCGAGGATCGGCCCGGCGGCGCCGCCAACGTGGCCCGCAACGCGCGCGCGCTCGGCGCCGAGGTGTCGTTGCTGGCGGTGGTCGGCCAGGACGAGGCCGCCACTGCGCTGGGCCGGCTGCTGGCCCAGGACGGCGTCGCCGCCAGCCTGCACCCGGATGCCGCGCTGCACACCACGATCAAGCTGCGTGTCGTCGGACGGCAGCAGCAGCTGCTGCGCATCGACTTCGAGACGCGGCCGACCCGCGAGGTGCTGCAGGCCAAGCTCGACGAGTACCGCGAACTGGTCGGCCGGCACGACCTGGTGGTGCTGTCCGACTACGACAAGGGCGGCCTGACCGACGTCGGCGACATGGTGCGCATCGCGCGCGAGGCCGGCAAGCCGGTGCTGGTGGACCCCAAGGGCGAGGATTTCGCGCGCTATGCCGGCGCCACGATGGTGACGCCGAACCGCGGCGAGCTGCGCGGCGCGATCGGCCGCTGGAAGGACGAGGAAGACCTCGGCCGCCGCATCGAGGCGCTGTGCGCGGAGTGCGGCATCGGCAGCCTGCTGCTGACCCGCTCCGAGGAAGGCATGAGCCTGTACCGGGGCGGCCGGGTGATCCATGAGGCGGCGCGGGCGCGCGAGGTGTACGATGTATCCGGTGCCGGCGACACGGTCATCGCGACGCTGGCCGTCATGCTGGCCAGCGGCGCGGATCAGGCGGATGCGATGCGCCTGGCCAACCACGCCGCGGGCATCGTCGTCGGCAAGCTCGGGACCGCCACGGTCAGCCTCGAGGAATTGCGCGCGCCGGGCTGAGCCGGTGCTCGCTGCCCCGCTCCGAATTTTCTGGCCGTCGGCAAGGCGGCTCTGACGGAAATCGATCGAAATGCAGTTCAAGACCCTGGAAGACTACGTCGGCGAGACGCCGCTGGTACGGCTCAAACGGCTCACGGCCGGCCGCGGCAACGTGATCCTGGCCAAGCTCGAAGGCAACAACCCGGCCGGTTCGGTCAAGGACCGTCCGGCCCTGTCGATGATCATGCTGGCCGAGGCCAAGGGTGCGATCAAGCCCGGCGACAGCCTGATCGAGGCCACCAGCGGCAATACCGGCATCGCGCTGGCGATGGCGGCTGCGATGCGGGGCTACCGGATGGTGCTGGTGATGCCGGAAAACCAGAGCGTCGAGCGGCGCCAGACGATGCGCGCGTTCGGTGCCGAACTGGTGCTGACGCCGCGCGAAGGCGGTATGGAGATGGCCCGCGACGTGGCCGAGCAGATGCGCGACGAAGGGCAGGGCGTGATCCTCGACCAGTTCGCCAACCCGGACAATCCGCTCTCCCACATCGACGGCACCGGTCCCGAGCTCTGGCGCCAGACCGACGGACGCATCACGCACTTCGTCAGCAGCATGGGCACGACCGGCACGATCATGGGCGTGTCGACCTATCTCAAGCAGCAGAATCCGGCGGTGCGCATCATCGGCTGCCAGCCGCAGGAAGGCTCCCAGATCCCGGGCATCCGCAAATGGCCCGAGGCCTACCTGCCGAAGATCTTCGACCGCAGCCGGGTGGACCAGATCGAATCGGTCAGCCAGGCCGAGGCCGAGGAGATGACGCGGCGGCTGGCGCGCGAGGAGGGGATCTTCGCCGGCATTTCGTCCGGCGGTGCGATGCACGTGGCGCTGCGCATCGCGGCCGGGCTCGAGAACGCCGTGATCGTCTCGGTGGTGTGCGATCGCGGCGACCGATACCTGTCGACGGGTGTGTTCCCGGCCTGAACGCCGCGCCGCCTGGCTCGGGCTGCTGGCGCTGGCGGCCGGTTCGGCCGTTGCTGCCTTGCCGGACCTGCAGCTGGAGATCGAGCGCATCAGCCATCCACGGCTGAGCGCGCGCGGGGTTTCGATCCGCCTTGGCGGCGAGCTGGGAGAGGGCGCGCGCCTCGGCGTGGACGAACTGCGGCTCGACGGGCAGGACCTGGGGCCGGCCACGATCCGCTGCCGGCGCTTCGAATTCGCGCAGCACCGGCTGGCGTGTGGCGGCGGCCGGCTCGATGCGCCGCCGCGGCTGCGGGCGCTGCCGATCGACTTCGCGCTCGATCCCGCCGCGTCCAGCGGAGAGGTGCGCCTCGGCAGCGAGGCGCTGGGCAGGGCGCGGCTCGAGCTCGGTGGCTCCGACGCTGCCCGGCTGTCGCTGCAGCAACTGGACGTGGCGGCGCTCGCGCAAGGCTTCGTGCCACCGGGCTGGACCGTTGCCGGACGTGCCGACGGCGAGCTCAGCTTGCGCCGCGGCGAGATCCGCTACCGTATCGAGCTGCATGACGCCGGCTTCGGCAACCCGGACGGCAGCCGTGCCGCCGAGGGGCTGTCGCTCGCCATCGACGGCCGCGGGAAGCTCGATCCGCCGGCACTGGCGCTCGGCATCGACTGGCGCGCCGGCGGCCTCTACTGGGCGCCGCTCTACCGACAGGCGCCGGCGCGACTCGAGGGGCACTGGCGACGGCAGAACGATGGCCAGGACCGGCTCGACGCCGAGCTGGCAAGCGACGGCATGGCGGGGCTGTCGCTGACGGCCGAGGGTCGCTGGGGCGCGTGGCCGCCGCGGCGGCTGTCCTTCGATCTGCGACGCGCCGATCTGGCCCGCCTTGGGCCCGAACTCGTGGCGCCCTGGCTCGAGCCGGAGGACCCGGACGGCTGGCGCTTCGCGGGCGAGCTGTCGGCGCGCGGCGAGTGGTCGGCCGGCGCGATCGACACGTTGGATCTGGCGCTCGAACAGGTCGGCCTCGGCAACGTGCCGCGGGCACTCGGGCTGGGGCCGGTGAGCGGCGAGCTGCGCTGGGGGCGGCAGCAGCGCAGCGGGCGGATGCGGATCGACGGTCTGGCCTGGCGCAAGCTCGCCTTCGGTCCCTTCGAACTGAGCTTCGACGGCGGACCCGGCGAGATCGTACTGGCGCCGCTCCGCATCCCCTTGCTGGACGGCGCGCTGGCGCTGCAGGACGTGACCTGGCGCGATGGGCCGCAGGGCCTGCGGGTGCAGGGCTCCGCCCATCTCGAGCCGCTGTCGATGGAGGCGCTGACCGTGGCGCTGGAACTGCCGCGCATGAGCGGGCAGTTGTCGGCCTCGCTGCCCGGCGTGAGCTACCGCGAGGGCGTGCTGGCCATGGACGGGGCGCTGGTGATCGGCGTCTTCGGCGGCTATCTGCGCGCCACCGGCCTGCAACTGCTGGACCCGGTCGGACGCTCGCCGCGCCTGCGCGCCGAGCTCACCGGCCGCAACCTAGATCTCGGCCTGCTGACCGACACCTTCTCGTTCGGCCACATGACCGGGCAGCTCGACCTCGAGATCGGTGGGCTCGAGCTGGTCGATTGGCGGCCGGTCGGCTTCGATGCCTGGCTGCACAGCAGCGAAGGCGACTTTCCGCGCCGCATCAGCCAGCGTGCGGTACAGAACATCAGCGCGCTGGGCGGCGCCGGCGCGGCGGCCGCGATCCAGCGCAGCTTCCTCGGCCTGTTCGAGACCTTCGGCTATCGCCGCTTCGGTTTCGGCTGCCGGCTGAGTGGCGGCGTCTGCGAGACGCGCGGCCTCGGGCCGGCCCGCGACGGCGGCGGATATGTCATCGTCGAAGGCGGCGGCCTGCCGGCCTTGAACGTCATCGGCTACAATCGGCGCGTCGACTGGAACGATCTGCTGGAGCGGGTCGGTGCCGTCATCGAATCCAATGCCCGTCCGGTCGTGCGCTGACCGCTGCGCCCTGCCCTTCGGAGGGTCGAACATGCCGAACAGTCGCCTGTTGTTGTCCTGCCTCGCCGCCTGCCTGGCGACGGCCGGTTGCGTCACGATCAACATCTATTTCCCGGCCGCGGCCGCCGAGAAGGCGGCCGACCGCATCATCGAAGGCGTTTGGCAGGCGCAGGGCGGCAAGGCGCCGCCGGCCGGCGAGGGAGAGGCCAAATGAAGAGCTTGTGGATGCGCCTGTTGCTGTCGATGGCGCTCGCCGCGGCCGCGTTGCCGGTCTTGGCGCAGGGCAACCTGGAGATCGATACGCCGGCCATCCAGACGCTGCGGCAGTCGATGCAGCAGCGCCACGGCCAGCTCTCGCCCCGCTACGCTTCGGGTGCCGTGGGCCTCGGCAAGGACGGCCTGCTGGTGCTGCGCGATGCGTCGGGCGTACCGCTCGCCCAGCGTGGCCGCCTGACCGCCCTGGTGGCCGCCGAGAACCGGGACCGCAAGGCGCTGTACAGGGAGATTGCGGCCGCCAACGGGCATCCGGAATGGGCGGCCGAGGTGCAGGCCACGTTCGCCCGGCGCTGGATCGAAAAGGCGCCCAAAGGCTGGTCGGTGCAGTCCCGCGACGGGCAGTGGTCGGTCAAGTGAGCGCGACGCTGGTCTTCGACATCGAGACGATTCCCGACGTCGGCGGCATCCGGAAGCTGCACGGCCTGCCGGACGACCTGAGCGACGCGGAGGTGGCTGAATTCGCCTTCGAGCAGAGCCGCGCTGCCAAGGGCAGCGATTTCCAGCCGCACCACCTGCAGAGGATCGTGACGATCTCCTGCCTGCTGCGCGACGAGCGCCAAGTGCGGGTTTTTTCGCTGTCCGAACCCGATTGCGACGAGGCGACGCTGATCCAGCGCTTCTTCGACGGCGTCGAGAAATTCACGCCGCAGCTGGTGTCCTGGAACGGCGGCGGCTTCGACCTGCCGGTGCTGCACTACCGCGGCCTGGTCCACGGCGTGGTGGCGCCGCGCTACTGGGATCAGGGCGACGGCGACTACATGGATTCGCGCGATTTCAAGTGGAACGGCTACATCAGCCGCTACCACGCCCGCCATCTCGACCTGATGGACCTGCTGGCGATGTACCAGCCGCGCGCCAACGCGCCGCTCGACGAACTGGCCAAGCTGATCGGCTTTCCCGGCAAGCTGGGCATGGACGGTTCCGCGGTCTGGCAGGCTTACTGCGAGGGCCGCATCGCCGAGATCCGCGACTATTGCGAAACCGACGTCGCGAATACCTACCTGGTCTTTCTGCGTTTCGAGCTGATGCGCGGGCACCTTGACCAAGCCTCCTACGCCGCCGCGCTGGAGATCCTGCGTACCACCCTGCAGGGTTACGACGGCGAGCACTGGCGCCGGTTTGTGGAGGCCTGGCCAGGCTGATTCGTAATGCCGGTTCGGCGATCGCCTGCGA
>JBNLET010000028.1:0-12325 GCA_050305135.1 Rhodocyclaceae bacterium
CCACGCCTTTTTCCGGCTTGTCGTCCTTGGCATCCTTGTGCAGCGTGAAGCGGTAGCCGGCATCGGCCAGCATGCGGCCGGCCTGTTCCAGTCGCCAGATCAGATCGCGGCCGGGCAGTTCGACCTCGGCCAGCGTGAAGCTCAGTTCCTTGAAGCTGGCGTTGGCGGCGACGCGCGCCACCGCTGCGACCGCGTCGCGCCACGGCTTGTCGGCCAGCGCATCGCGCTCCCCGAGGCTCACCAGCAACAGGCGCTGGCAGGGCAACTCGGCCGGCGAGTGCAGCAGCAGCGTGGCGCCGGCCTTGTCGTCCAATTCGCCGCCGTCGAGCAGCTTGCCGAGGCCGCCGCCGCTGGCCTTGTCGAGATTCTCGAAGGCATCGCCACGATCCTTGCCGGCGAAAACGCCGACAGCGAGGCAGGGGGTTTTCTGCTTCTCGGGGGCGCCGGTCTTTATGGTAAATTCCACTCGCTGCTCCTTGGAAATTCGCGCCAAATCAAGCTCCGGCGATTATGGACGGATGATCTGATGGCGTCAAAAACCGCCCACCGTAGGCCTCTTTCCCGACTCGCGCGATGATCTTCCTGCGCGCTGCCCAGCGCGAATTCGCCCATACCGCGGCAGCGGTGTTCGTGGCGTTGTTTGCGATCCTGATTTCCACCGTGCTGATCCGACTGCTCGGTCAGGCGGCCGGCGGCCGGCTGGCCTCGGACGTGGTGCTGGCGATGATCGGCTTCGGCTCGATCGCCCAGTTGCCGATCGTGCTGTCGCTGACGCTGTTCATCGCGATCCTGAGCACGCTGTCGCGCACCTACCGCGATTCCGAAATGGTGGTGTGGTTCGCCTCCGGCCTGCCGCTGACGGCCTGGGTGCGGCCGGTGTTGCGCTTTGCGCTGCCGCTGGTGGCGGTGATCGCCGGCACGACGCTGGTGATCGCGCCATGGGCGCAGCTGAAGACGGTCGAGTTCCGCGAGCGCTCCGAGAACCGCGACGATGCGGCGCGCGTCGCGCCGGGCGTGTTCCGCGAGTCGGCCGGCGGCCAGCGGGTGTTTTTCGTCGAGACCGGTGCCGGCGAGGACGGACGGGTCAAGAACGTCTTCGTCAGCACCATGCAGCACGGCCGGCTGGGCGTCATGGTGTCGTCGGAAGGCTATCTGCGCAGCGACGACAAGGGCGCCCGCTTCGTCGTGCTGGAGAACGGCCGCCGCTACGAGGGCGTGCCGGGCACGCCGGACTACCGGGTGATGCAGTTCGAGCGCTACGCGGTGCGGATCCGCAGCCCCGAGGTCGGCGAGTTGCCGCAGAAGCCGCGCATGCTGAGCGTCGCGCAGCTGATGTCGGCACCGCTGCCGGCCTACCGCAGCGAACTGGCGGCGCGCATCGGCACGCCGCTGGCTGCCTTTCTGCTGGCCTTGTTGGCGATCCCGATGAGCTTCGTCAATCCGCGCGCCGGCCGCACCAACAACCTGATCGCTGCGCTGCTGGTCTATCTGATCTACACCAACACGCTCGGCATCTGCCAGTCCTGGATCAAGTCCAGCAAGATCAGTTTCGCCGCCGGCCTGTGGGCACCGCACGCGGTGATGGTGCTGTTGCTGCTGGTGTTGTTCGGCCGGCGGCTGTCGCTGCTCAGGAGCTGGCGGAGCCGCGCGGCATGAAGGTTCTGACGCGCTATCTCGCCCGGCAGATCTACCTGTCCACGTTCGGCGTGCTGCTGGCCTTCCTCGGCCTGTTCGCGTTCTTCGACCTGCTGAACGAACTCGACAACGTCGGCCGCGACGGCTACGAGCTCTATCACGCGATGATCTACGTGCTGCTGATCCTGCCCGGCCGGGTATACGAGCTGCTGCCGATCGCGGTCCTGATCGGCTCGCTCTATTCGCTCACCAACCTGGCCCGCAACTCCGAGATCACCGTGATGCGCGCCTCGGGCCTGTCCACCGGGCGGGCGTTGACGCTGCTGGCCGGCATCGGCTCGGTATTCGTGCTGGCGACCTTCGTATTCGGCGAATTCATCGCCCCGCCGGCCGAGCGTGCCGCCCAGCAGTGGCGGCTGACGGCCACCAGCTCGACCGTCTCGCAGGATCTGTCGAGCGGCCTGTGGGTACGCGACGGGCGCCTGTTCGTGAACGTCGGCGTGCTCAAGCCGGACCGCAGCCTGGAGCACGTGCGGCTGTACGAATTCGACGACGACCATGCCCTGGTGTCGATCTCGGAAGCCCGCTACGGCGCGTTCACCGGCGCCCGCGGCTGGCGCCTGAGCGAAGTGTCGCGCACCCGCTTCCTCGGCGACGCCACCGACGTGGAGCGCCTGGACGAGATCTATTGGCAGTCCGAACTGACGCCGGAAGTGTTGAGCGTGCTGATGGTGGTGCCGGAGCGCATGTCGGTGCGCACGCTGTACAAGTACGTTGCCCATTTGCGCGACAACGGGCAGAAGTCCGAGCGCTACGAGATCGCCTTGTGGAAGAAGCTCGCCTACCCGCTGGCGGCGCTGGTGATGCTGGCGCTGGCGCTGCCGTTCGCCTATACCCACGACCGGATGGGCGGCGTCAGCCTGAAGGTGTTCCTCGGCGTGATGCTGGGCGTCGCGTTCCACCTGCTGAACGGACTGTTCTCGAATCTCGGCGTGATTAATGCCTGGCCGCCGGTGGTGGCGGCACTGACGCCGAGCCTGCTGTTCCTGTGTGCCGCGGGTACGATGCTGTGGTGGTTCGAGCGGCGCTAGCCGCGCCGCGCGGAGCCTGGCCGCGAGCGCCGCGCCGCCGGTGAACGAAGAACGGGGCGCCCCGCGGCGCCCCGTTCGCATCCCCGGGCCGGAAATCAGCCCTGCTGGGCCTGCTGCGCGGCCTTCTTGGCGGCAGCCGCCTTGTAGTCCAGCTTTTCCTTGATCCGCGCCGACTTGCCGGAACGCTGGCGCAGGTAGTACAGCTTGGCGCGGCGCACGTCGCCGCGGCGCTTGACTTCGATGCTGGCGACCAGCGGCGAGTAGGTCTGGAAGGTCCGCTCGACGCCCTCGCCGGAGGAGATCTTGCGCACGATGAAGGACGAGTTCAGGCCGCGGTTGCGCTTCGAAATCACGACGCCCTCGTAGGCCTGCAGGCGCTCGCGGCTGCCTTCGACCACCTTCACGCTGACCACCACGGTGTCGCCGGGGGCGAATTCGGGGATCGTCTTGCCCTCGGAAACGCGGGCCATCTCTTCCTGTTCGAGCTGCTGAATCAGGTTCATTGCGTCACACTCCTTGTCGTCTGTGGCCATTGGCCTTGGGGGCAGAGCAGGTCGCCACCTGGTGCCGCCGTTTGTAAGCCGCCCCGTGCCGCTTCAGCGGCCCGGTTCGTCATCGCGCTGCCCGAGCTCGTCGAGTAGGCGCAGATCCTCCTTGCCGAGAGTCAGCCGCTCGAGCAGGTCGGGCCTGCGCTCGCGGGTCAGCGCCAGCGAACGGGCCCGGCGCCAGCGCCGGATCTCGGCATGGTTGCCGGACAGCAGAACCGCCGGCACACGCATTCCTTCGTATTCCTCGGGCCGCGTGTAGTGCGGACAATCGAGGAGGCCGTCGACGAAGGAATCCTCCTGCGCCGAATCGGCATCGTTGAGCGCCCCGGGCAACTGCCGGACGATCGCGTCCAGCAGCACCATGGCGGGCAACTCGCCGCCCGACAGCACGAAGTCGCCGAGCGAGATCTCTTCATCGACGCAGCGCTCGATCAGCCGCTGGTCGACCCCTTCATAGCGCCCGCACAACAGCACCAGTGCGGGCTCCGCGGCGAGTTCCATGACTCGCCGGTGATCCAGTGTGCGCCCCTGCGGCGACAGGTAGAGCACTTTCCCGGCCTGTCCCAGCGCCGTCTGCTGCGACTCGCGGGCGGCGCGGATCGCTCGCTCCAGCGGTTCGGCCAGCATCACCATGCCCGGGCCGCCGCCGTAGGGGCGGTCGTCCACGGTGCGGTAGTTGTCCGTCGCGAAATCCCGCGGGTTCCAGCAGCACAGCCGGTACAGCTCGCGCTCCACCGCGCGCCGCGTGATGCCGCTGCCGGTCAGCGCCGCGAACATCTCCGGAAACAGCGTCACCACGTCGAAGCGGCGCGGCTCTCCGGTGCTCACCAATCCAGTTCCCAATTCGCCCGGATCACGCCGCCTGCGACGTCCACCTCGGGCACGTAGGCTTCGACGAACGGGATCAGTCGCTCGTCGTCGCCTTCCTTCACCTGCAACACGTCATGCGCGCCGGTCTCGATCAGCCCGGCCACCGTGCCGAGCCGCTCGCCGGCCGCATTCCTGACTTCCAGGCCGATCAGATCGGCCCAGTAGTACTCGTCCTCGGCCGGCGCCGGCATCGCCTCGCGCGGCGCGCCGACGAACTGCTTGCCCAACCGTTCGGCGGCGGTCCTGTCCTCGATCTCGTCGAAGCTGGCGATCAGTCCGCCGCCGTGCATGCGGCAGGCCTTCAGGCGCAGCTTGCGCCACTGCTCGTCTTGCAGCCGGTCGTCCGCACTGAGCCACCAGTGGCTCATCTGGCGCCAGGCCAGCGGATCGTCGCCGAACGGATGGATCCTGACCCACCCATTGACGCCGAAAGGGGCGACGATGCGCCCCAGTACGATCATGCGGTTCAGGCGGCCTTGGCGGCGGTCTTGACCAGGCGCTGAACGGTGTCGGACAGTTGCGCGCCGTTGTCCTTCCAGTAGTTCAGGCGTTCCAGGTTGACCGACAGGCCTTGTTCGTTGGCCGCAGCCATCGGGTTGTAGAAGCCGACGCGCTCGATGAAGCGACCGTCGCGGCGATCACGCGAGTCGGCGGCAACGATGTTGTAGAACGGGCGCTTCTTGGCGCCGCTGCGGGCAAGGCGGATGACGACCATGGAAAGATCCTGACTCGGGTTCTGGAAAAACGCGCCAATATACGTGAATCATTGAAGCAGGGCAAGGGTTTCGCCGCTCGTTCCCGCCACTTCCCTTTGGGCGGCTGGCGGCGCAGGGGGGAATGGTATACAAGCTAGGATTGCAATTCTCGCGCTGTGGCTGGCGGCTGGATGACGGAAGTTCAGGGAATGGTTGAGTTGGTGAGCGACGCGCAGCTCGACGGCGGGCTGCGCGAATTCGCTCGCCTGCGCAATCGCATCGATCGCTTCGCCGGCGGTGAAGAGGTCGGCGATCTGGCCGATGCCGGCCGCCGGCTGGTGTCGCTGGTCTTGCCGCTGAAGGCGGCGCTGGTCGGCAGCGACCTGCCGCTGGGCCGCGAGCGCTTCGAAGAGGTGCGTGCCGCGGTCGATGGCGCCGCCGCAGCCGCGCGGCAGAACCTGCGCGTGCTGCAGGAAATGCGATCGCCTTACCTGTACGGTTTTCGCGGTGCGGCCGAGGTGCTCGGCAGCGGGCTGTCGATGCTTGCCGAGGCGTTCGAGGTCTGCTGCCTGGCCGGCCTGTCGGTGCCGCAGAGTTTCTGGCTGTCGGCCCACGCCCTCTATCTGCGGGCGCGCAGCGAGGTCTGCGCGGAGGCCGTGGTGGCCTACAAGCGCCTGCTGGCGCTGGCGACGATCCAGCCGGAGAGTTTTACCTCGGACGAGCTGGTGGACGTTTTCGCACTGGTACGCGCCAGCGCGGATCTGGGCGAGCTGTTGAACGGTGTTGGCGAGCCGCCGGGGCAGGGCTGGTTCTGGGTGGACATCGCGCAGGACAGTCCGCCGGTCGCAATCGTGCGGCGCGAGCCGCCGCCGGTGGACGACCTGATTTATTTCTCGGCTGCGGCGCTGGCCAGGGCCGCCAGCGAGCGGTTGGCGGAACGCACCAGTCTCGGTGCTGCGGCACCGGCGGATCCGCAGGACGAAACGGTGGACGGCGCGCGCGAAGCGATGCTGCGCCGGCTGCGCGAGCGCTGGGCAATGCCGCCGCGGCGCGCCCAGCCGCGCCGCCGCAGCGAGTATGCGGTCGAAGTGTGCGCCGGCCTGGAAGAGATCTGGCTGCGCCTGGTGCGCGGCGACGCCTTGTCGCCGCCGGTCAACGAATGGGCGGTGCAGAACGAGAGCCCGGGCGGCTTCTCGATCATCCGCGTGGCGGGCGATGGCGGCGGCCTTTCGGCCGGCATGGCGATCGCGCTGCGTCGGCAGCCCGCGGTCGGTTGGGCGGTCTGCGTCGTGCGCTGGATCCGCAGCGAGCAGCCCGACCAGGTGGAACTGGGGCTGCAACTGGTGTCGCAGGCGGCGATCCCGGTCAAGGTGGCGTTTCGCAGCGGCGCCTCGGCCCGCTCGCCGGTGGCGGCGCTGGTGCTGCCGCCGCTGGCCGGAGTGCGGCGGCACCAGGCCGTACTGGCGCCGGCCGGCACCTACGCGGCGCGACGCTTCATGCTGGTGCACGACAGCGATCGGCTGTACGTCGCGCAGGGGCGGCTGCTGAGCCTGGACATGCAGACCGAGGCGGTCGAGCTGTTCCAGTTCGAAGTGGATCCCTATCCCATCTGAGCGCGCTGCGAAGCCTGGCGGGCTTCGTCGATCAGCTCGGACAGCGGTTCGTCGAGCGGTCCGTGCAGTTGCCCGAGCCGGTGCGCCAGCGCCCGGCCGAGCGGCTCGCCGCTGGCGTCGAGGTCGCGCGGCGAGAGCAGCAGGCGCTGCAGCAGATCGCGCAGCGTAAGTTCGCTGCAGCGGATCGCCAGCAGCCAGTTGCCGGCGTCCGAGGTGACCACCCAGCCGGCCTGATGCATCTCCTCGAGCAACTGCGAACTGCGCGACAAGCCCAACCCGGTTTCGCTCGCCAGCGTCTCGATGCTCGGCGTCGAGCCGCTGCGCTGGGCCTCCGACAGGTGGGCCAGCAGCTGCAGCGCGGCGAGCATGCGGTCGCCGGCAAAGAATCGGTGCTTGCCGCGCAGGCCGACCTCGGGCAGCACTGCCACCACCACCGCGCACACCAGCACCACCAGCCACGACAGGTACAGCCACAGCAGAAAGGTCGGCAGCGCCGCGAAGGTGCCGTAGATCAGCGTATAGGTCGGGAACTGGGTCAGGTAGAGCGCGAACAGCCGCTGCAGCAGCGACAGCAGGAGCGCCGCCAGGATGCCGCCGAAGGCCGCGTGCACGAAGCGCACCGGGCGGTTCGGCAGCACGATGTAGATGATCGTGAACAGCGCGGCCAGCACCAGCAAGGTGGTGGCGCGCGCCATCGCCGGGCGGAACCACTGGTCCGCCACGTCGATCAGTCCGAACGACATGCTGGCGATCTGGCCGATCAGTGCCAGCACCACCGCCAGCGCCATCGGCCCCACGGTCAGGCCGACCCAGTACATCGACAGGCGCGCCAGCAGCGGGCGTCGATGCGAGACCGCCCAGATCTGGTTGAAGGCCCGGTCGATCGTCAGCACCAGCATCACCGCGGTGACGACCACGAAGGTGGTGCCGATGACGGTCAGGTTGGTGGCCTTCTGCGAGAACTGGACCGCGTAGGTGGCGATGATCTTGCCGGCGGTGGCGGGCAGCAGGTTCTGCAGCAGGAAGTCCTGCAGCGTTGCCGACACGTCCTTGAAGGCCGGCAGGCTGGCGAACACGATCAGTCCCACGGTCAGCAGCGGTACCAGCGCCAGTAGCGTCGTGAACGCCAGACTGCCTGCCACCTGCGGGCAGCGGGCCTCGATCAGCCGGTCGCGGAACTGGCGTGCGAAGGCCCTGAGGTAAGCGGTGGGGCCCGACTCGGGCCGGTTCGGTGACATCGGTGTCGTTCGCGGGCAATGGCTATAATCGCCGATTCTATCGAAGCCCCCCGTCCATGAAGGAAATCCTCGTGCTCTATTACAGCCACCGCGGCTCGGTGGCCGCGTTGGCCGAACAACTGGCTGCCGGCGTCGATGCGGTGGCCGGCATGGCGGCCCGGGTCAGGACCGTGCCGAAGGTGTCCGCCGTCTGCGAGGCGGTCGAGCCGGACATCCCGGCGGGCGGCCCGCCGTACGCGGAGGCGCGCGACCTGCAGGAGTGCGCCGGCCTGGCGTTGGGCAGCCCGACCCGCTTCGGCAACATGGCGGCGCCTCTCAAGTATTTCCTCGACGGCAGTGGCGCCGGCTGGCATGCCGGCGTGCTGGCCGGCAAACCGGCCTGCGTGTTCACCTCCACCGGCAGTCTGCACGGCGGGCAGGAGAGCACGCTGTTGTCGATGATGCTGCCGCTGTTGCATCACGGCATGCTGATCGTTGGCCTGCCTTATACCGAACCGGAGCTGATGGCGACGCGCAGCGGCGGCACGCCCTACGGCGCCAGCCACGTCGCCGGCGCCGACGGCGACCCGCGTCTCAGTGCCGAGGAGTGCCGGCTGGCCCGCGCGCTCGGCCGCCGCCTGGCGGAAACCGCCGCGAGGCTCGCCTGATGCCGTCGCTGAAAACGCTCTCGACGATATCCGGCGTATTGCTGATCGCGCTGATCGTGCTGTGCGTCAGCTGGGAGATGTGGCTCGCGCCGCTGCGCCCGGGCGGCTCGTGGATGGTGTTGAAGGGCGCGCTGTTGCTGGCGCCGCTGTTCGGCATCCTGCGCGGGCGGCGCTACACCTACCAATGGACCTCGATGTTCGTGCTGCTGTACTTCACCGAGGGCGTCGTGCGCGCCGCCGATGCGGGACTGGCCGGGCGCCTGGCGCTGGCCGAGGCGGTGTTGTCGGCGCTGCTGTTCGTTTCCGTCGTGCTCTACGCGCGGCAGAGCCGCCCGTCGCTGCAGCAGGCACGGTAGGGCCGGCTTCAGCCGGCCGCCGCCACTCGCTTGGGCGCGGCACGCCGAGGCCTGGCAGGTGGGATCGAGCCCGGTGGCGGGCTGAAGCCCGCCCGACGGGTTGCGCGAATTGGGCTCGGCGGCGGGATGAAGCCCGCCCTACGGTGTGGGAATCGGGTCCCGTCAGACCTGCGGGTTCAGCTTCTCGAACTTGCCGTGCAGCTTGTTCAGCGCGTTCAGATAGGCTTTGGCCGAGGCGACAATGATGTCGGTATCGGCACCCTGGCCATTCACCACCTTGCCCTGGCGGGCCAGCCGCACCGTGACTTCCCCCTGCGCGTCGGTGCCGGTGGTGATCGCATTGACCGAATACAGCAGCAGCTCGGTGCCGCTGCCGGCGACCGTTTCGATCGCCTTGAAGGCGGCATCGACCGGGCCGGAGCCGGTGGCCCGGGCCTGGTGCTCGGCGCCGCCGACCGAAAGCGTGATCTCGGCCTGCGGCGTCTCGCCGGTCTCCGAATGGAAGCACGAGGACAGCAGCCGGAAATGCTCGATCTCGGGCGTCAGCGATTCGTCCGACATCAGCGCCTGCAAGTCCTCGTCGAAGATCTCGTGCTTCTTGTCGGCCAGTTCCTTGAAGCGTGCGAAGGCATTGTTGAGCTGCTCCTCGGACGCCACCGAGATGCCCAGGTCCTGCAGCCGCGCGCGAAACGCGTTGCGGCCCGAATGCTTGCCCAGCACCAGCTTGTTGGCGCCCCAGCCGACGTCCTCGGCGCGCATGATCTCGTAGGTCTCGCGGTGCTTCAGCACGCCGTCCTGGTGGATGCCGGACTCGTGTGCAAAGGCGTTGGCGCCGACGATGGCCATGTTCGGCTGCACCGGGTAGCCGGTGATCTGCGATACCAGCTTGGAGGCCGGCACGATCTGGGTGGTGTCCACATTGGTCTGCACCGGGAAGATGTCGCCGCGGGTGCGCACCGCCATCACCACCTCCTCGCGCGAGGCATTGCCGGCCCGCTCGCCCAGGCCGTTGATCGTGCATTCGACCTGCCGCGCGCCGGCCAGCACCGCCGCCAGCGAATTCGATACCGCCAGGCCGAGGTCGTTGTGGCAATGCACCGACCACACCACCTTGTCGGCATTCGGCACCCGCTCGAGCAGCGAGCGGAGCGTGGCGGCGAACTGGTCGGGCACGTTGTAGCCGACCGTGTCCGGAACGTTGATGGTCTTTGCGCCGGCGTCGATCACCGCCTCGAAGATGCGGCACAGGAAGTCGATGTCGGAGCGCCCGGCGTCCTCGGCCGAGAACTCCACGTCGTCGGTGTAGGCGCGCGCCCAGCCGATCGCCTTGACCGCCTGCTCGACGACCTGGTCGGGCGTCATGCGCAGCTTCTTCTCCATGTGGATCGGGCTGGTGGCGATGAAGGTGTGCACGCGTCCTCGCGCGGCCGGCCGGATCGCCTCGCCGGCCCGCTGGATGTCGCTCTCGTTGGCCCGCGCGAGCGAACAGACGGTGGATTCGCGCACCGCCTCGGCGATGTTGCGCACCGCCTCGAAGTCGCCGTTGGAGGCGGCGGCGAAGCCGGCCTCGATGACGTCGACCCGCATCCGTTCGAGTTGTCGCGCGATGCGCAGTTTCTCGTCGCGCGTCATCGAGGCGCCGGGGCTCTGTTCGCCGTCGCGCAGCGTCGTGTCGAAGATGATCAGAGAGTCTTTCATCGGCGGCTCCATGGCGTGGGGTGCGTTGTGCGGCGGGTCGGACGCCCGCGTCGAATGGGGAATTCGACTATAAGTCACCGCCCCGGGGGCGGCAACCGGACTCAGTCCGCGGGCGGTGGAACGTCCTGCCCGCTGCTGGCGGGCGGCTTGCCGCGACGCGTGAGGAGCATCACGTAGCCGGAACCGGCGTAGGCGAGGAACAGCATGAACAGCACCATTGCCGGGTCGATCGAGACCAGCGCGAAGGCCAGCATCACGCCGAGGATGACGAAGAACGGTACGCTGCGCCGCAGGTTGAATTCCTTGCCGCTGTAGTAGGGCACGTTGGAGACCATCGTCAGGCCGGCGAAGATCGTCAGCGCGCCGGCCAGCCAGCGCAGGTCGTGGCCGATGAAGCCGTTGTCGATGCCGACCCACACCATGCCGGCCACCAGCGCCGCGGCGGCCGGGCTGGGCATGCCCTGGAAGAAGCGCTTGTCGATGATGTCGATGTTGGTGTTGAAGCGCGCCAGCCGCAGCGCTGCGCCGGCGCAGTAGATGAAGGCGGCGATCCAGCCGATCTTGCCCATGTCCTTGAGCGCCCACTCGTACACCACCAGTGCCGGTGCGGCGCCGAACGACACCATGTCCGACAGCGAGTCGTACTGCGCGCCGAATTCGCTCTGGGTGCGCGTCAGCCGCGCCACCCGGCCGTCCAGGCCGTCCAGCACCATGGCGACGAAGATCGCCACCGCGGCGGCCTCGAACTTCTGGTTCATGGCCTGCACGATGGCGTAGAAGCCGGCGAACAGCGCGGCGGTCGTAAACAGATTGGGCAGTAGGTAGATGCCGCGGCGGCGGCGTTCGGGATTCAGCAGCGGGGTTCGCGGCATGGATGCTGGGGCGCTCGGCGCGAGGGGCTGGAGGCGTGGATTGTACTCCAGTGTCGTTGCACGCCCGTTATCGGGCGCGGGTGGGCACGGCGGTCCGCCGCACGGCGACGGCGCACGGCCCGTTGCATGGCAGCCCGGCGGGTACCGTGCCGGTGGCCGCGGCCCGATCGCCGGCCGTCACGCTGGCGCGCCACCAGGCCGGCAGTGGCATCGAGCAGCAGCGTGGCGGCGAAGCTCGCCCCGATGAAGGGCCGCCCTCGCGCGCCAGCATCGGGTGCGGGCAACCGGATATCGGTGATTTACGACGAAAAAAGGCCGGGACGCGCTGCTCGCGCTCCCGGCCCGAATCGGCATTCGCCGATCAGTTCTTGGACTGGTCGACCAGCTTGTTCTTCTTGATCCAGGGCATCATCTCGCGCAACTGCTCGCCGACCGTCACGCGGGCACGGCTGCCGGGCGGCAGGTAGAGGTCCACCCGCGAGCCGAAGCGGATGAAGCCGTAGCGCTGGCCGCGCTCGAGCCGCGTGCCGGGCTGCACGTAACACAGGATGCGGCGGGCCAGCAGGCCGGCCACCTGGACGCAGGTGAGATCCTGGCCGTCGTCGGTGACGAGATGCAGCGCGTTGCGCTCGTTCTCGAGCGAGGCCTTGTCGAGCGCGGCATTGACGAACTGCCCGGGGTTGTACCAGCGTTCCTTGATCTTGCAGTTCAGCGGGCTGCGGTTGGAATGCACGTTGAAGACGTTCATGAAGACGCTGATCTTCAGGCTGTCCCGGTCGAGATAGGGGTCGCGGGCCGGCTCGATGACGACGATGCGGCCGTCGGCCGGCGCCAGCACGGCCTTCGGCTGCTGCGGGATGTCGCGTGGCGGGTCGCGGAAGAACTGCACCACGAAGACCAACAGGATCCACAGCGGCAGCGCCCACCAGAAGCCGGCAGTGGCATGCACCAGCAGCGTGACGACGAAGCTCACCCCGATGAAGGGCCAGCCCTCGCGCGCCAGGATCGGATGTGGGTAACGCGACATCGGTGAACCACCATAAAAAAGGCCGGGACGCGCTA
>JBNLET010000029.1:0-7579 GCA_050305135.1 Rhodocyclaceae bacterium
TAGCACAGGCGTGTTCCCCACGGGCGTGGGGATGAACCGTACGACTGCGATGGTGATATGTGCGTGCTCGTGTGTTCCCCACGGGCGTGGGGATGAACCGCCGCCCTGCTACGCCGCGAAGCGCGATGCCGCGTGTTCCCCACGGGCGTGGGGATGAACCGGTCGTGCACCAGGTCCGCCAGGGCCATCGTGCGTGTTCCCCACGGGCGTGGGGATGAACCGCATCCCAGGCCCAGCCATGCGAGTAGCCCGGCGTGTTCCCCACGGGCGTGGGGATGAACCGTAGCTCGCCACGCGCGAGTTCAGCCCGTGCTTCGTGTTCCCCACGGGCGTGGGGGCGAACTGGATTGGGGCCGGTGAGCCGGTATTTCCGTCGGGCGCGCTTGCCCGACGGGACTTCAGGCGTATGTGGAAGACGCCTTTCGTCCAGGTCGATACCCCATCCCCACCCCAGCCCTCCCCTTGAAGGGGAGGGAGACAGGCACAGCCGGCCCGCTGGTCCGGCGCGCAGCACGTGTCGCGAAACCCCGGTCCTCGCGTTCCCCTCGGCGTGGGGGGGGGGCTGGATTGGGGGTCGGCGAGCCGGTATTTCCGTCGGGCGCGCTTGCCCGACGAGACTTCAGGCGTATGTGGAAGACGCCCTTCGTCCAGGTCGATACCCCATCCCCACCCCAGCCCTCCCCTTGAAGGGGAGGGAGACAGGCACAGCCGGCCCGCTGGTCCGGTGCGCAGCACGTGTCGCGAAACCACGCCCTCGCCCCTCGGCGTTGCCTTGCAGCGCTACGGCTCGTCGCGGCCACGCCGCGCGCTCTTCAGCGCCGAGCGCTTGGCCTTGGCTTCGAGGCGGCGCCGGATGGCGGCCTTGCCGGGGCGGGTGGGGCGGCGCGGGGTCGGAACGTGGGCGGCGCGGGCGACGAGTTCTTCCAGCCGGCGCAGCGCGTCGGCGCGGTTCATGGCCTGGGAGCGGTGGGCCTGGGCCTTGATGACGATGACGCCGTCGGCGCCGATGCGCCGGTCGCCGAGTGCCAGCAGGCGTTGGCGGATCGCTTCGGGCAGCGAGGAGGCGTGCACGTCGAAGCGCAGCTGGACGGCGCTGGCGACCTTGTTGACGTTCTGGCCGCCGGGGCCCTGGGCGCGGATCGGGGCGAATTCGATCTGCTCGGGCGGGATCGGGTAGCGCTGCGCTGTTTGGGGCACGGTCGTGGCGTGGCGTTCGGCGTGGCTTCATGTTAAACCGGCGGCGGAACGCATGGTGCCGGCCGCTTCCGGCCGGGCCGAAGCGGAATGGGAGAGATCATGAGTGGATATCAGCCCTTGTTCGAGGCCGCGGACCAGTTCATCGAGCTGGCCAACCGCCTGGCGAAGGAGGACGGCAGTGGTGCGGTGGGCGCGGCCTTGAGGTTTGCCGCGGCGCGCTACAGCGCGTTCGAGGCCAGCAGTGCGAGCGCCGATCTGTCGGCCACGCGCGGGCAGGCCGCGGAGGCGGTGGTGGAGGATTTCCGCAAGATGCTGGAGCACAATCTCGACAACTACCAGAGCTACCGCGGCGCGCGCTGAGGCTCGAGTGCGGGCCGGGGCCCGAGGGGGCTCGGCGCCGCCCTGGGGCGGACCGATCCGATCCCTTGGCGGCGCGGGGGCGGACCCCTGCGGCCGCGGGCGGGCGGTGGCGACGGGGCCGGCCGCTCAGGCGTTTTGCGCCAGGTCCACCGATACCGGCAGCGCCTCGGCCGGTACCGGCTGCGAGAACAGGTAGCCCTGCATCAGGCGGCAGCCGCGCAGTTGCAGGAAGCGGCGCTGGGCGTCGGTTTCGACGCCTTCGGCGACCACTTCCACGCCCAGGTCGCTGGCCATCGACAGTGTGGCGGACGAGATCGCGGCGTCCTCGGGGTCGCCGGGCAGGTCGGAGACGAAGGAGCGGTCCAGCTTGAGGGCCTGGATCGGCAGCCGCTTGAGGTACGAGAGGCTGGAGTAGCCGGTGCCGAAGTCGTCCAGTGCCAGGCGGATGCCGAGTTCGCGCAGGTCGTCGAGGCGTTGCAGCAGCTCGGCGGTCGGATCCATCAGCGCGCTCTCGGTGATCTCCAGTTCGATGTCGCTCGGCTCGACGCCGGTGCTCGCCAGCGCTTGCTTTACGCGCTGGACGAAATCGGTGCGGCGGAACTGGATGGCCGAGATGTTGATCGCCATCGTCGAGGAGTGGCCGCGGGCTTTCAGTTCGCGCTGCTGCTGGAAGGCGTGCTGCATGACCCAGTCGCCGATTGGCACGATCAGGCCCGATACCTCGGCCACCGGGATGAAGCGATCCGGCGAGACCAGGCCCAGCTCCGGGTGGCGCCAGCGGAGCAGCGCTTCGTAGCCCACCGTGCGGCCCAGGCGCACGTCCACCTGGGGCTGGTAGACCAGGAACAGCTGGTCTTCGCCGATCGCCCGGTGCAGCGCGTTGTCGAGCTGCAGGCGCTCGACTGCGCGGGTGTTCATCTCCGGCACGAAGGTCTGGCAGGTATTGCGGCCGGCGCCCTTGGCGCCGTACATGGCCATGTCCGCGTGGCGCAGCAGGGTGTCGACGTCGGTGCCGTCGTCCGGGAAGGCCGCGATGCCGATGCTCATCGACAGCGGCAGTTCGTGGCCGTCCACGGTGATCGGCCGCTCGCGCAGCGCGAGCAGCTTGTGTGCTACCGCGCGGGCTTCGTGCACGCCGCCGATGCGCGGCAGCAGCGCGACGAACTCGTCGCCGCCGAGGCGCGCCAGCAGGTCCTCCTCGCGCAGCACCGAGCCGAAGCGCTCGGCCACCACGGTCAGCATGCGGTCGCCCACCTGGTGGCAGAGCGAATCGTTGATGGTCTTGAAGTTGTCCAGGTCGATGAACAGCACGGCCAGCGTGTCGCCATGGCGGCGCGCCGAGGCGACTGCCGAGCGGGCATGGGTGAGCCAGTAGTTGCGGTTGGGCAGGCCGGTCAGCGTGTCGAAGTCGGCCAGCCTCTGGATGCGCGCCTCGGTGTTGCGCGAGGCGGTCACGTCCTGCACGGTGCCGCGCAGGTCGGCCTGTCCTTCGCTGTCGCGGCTGGCTTCGATCAGCAGGTGCACGATGCGCGTGCCGCCGTCGCGCTCGCCGACCTGGCAATCGAGGTTGCGGCGCGTCTGGGCCTGGTATTCGACGGCCTCCCTGGCCTGTTCGAGGGCGTGGTGGAACTGCGGCTGGTAGGCCGGATCGACGGCACTGACCAGCGTGTCGAGGTGGACCGGCCGGTCGGGCGGCAGGCCCAGGATGCGATGGCATTCCTCCGAGCAACTGACCACCTCGGAGCCGGGCATCAGGTGCCAGCTGCCGAGCCCGGCGATGCGCTGCGCCTCGGCCAGCGCGCCTTGCTGCTCGAGCAGGCGGCGGGAGGCGGCGGCCAGTTCGGCGGTGCGCTGGTCGACCAGTTCCTGGATGCGCCGGGTGCGGCCGGTGGTCAGCAGCAGGAAGCCGCCCAGCGTCGCCACCGAGGCCAGTCCGGCCAGCATCGTGGCACGGGCGCCGCCGCTGCCGGCGCCCGACTCGAACGCCGGCGTGGCGCTGATGCGCAGTTCCCAGTTCCGTCCGGCGAATTCGATCGGCACCCGGCTGCCGAGCGCGCCCGGCAGCGCATCGCTGCGCTCGCACTCCGGCGATCCGGCCAGCCGCCGTGCGGCCGGGCCGCCGACGTCCATCAGGCACAGCATGATGCCGTTCAACTCGTGGCCGACGAGCGCGGCGTCCAGCAGGTTGCCCATGCGCAGCGCCGAGGACACGATGCCGATCGTCTCGATCCGGCCGCCAATGGGCTTGCGCACGCCTTGGTACAGCACCACGCCGACCTGGTCGGCGCTCTCCTGCGTCAGCCGGAACGGCCCGCTGGCGCGCGGCTGGCCGGTGCTGAGCGTGGCGCGGATCGCTTCGCCGGTGTTCGGGATCGACAGCGGGTTGAGGCCGAAGACGGCGGCGTTGGCCGCGTAGGGTTCCAGGTAGGTGATCGGCAGGTAGAAGCCGTCCGGCGTTTCCCTCGCCGGCACGGTGCCGCCGCCGGGCAGCCGGTCGAGGATGTGGAAGTCGGGGTAGCCCTCGGCCCTGACCGAGGCCTCGAAGGCTTCGCGGTGGTCGGCCGCCACCAGCGGGTTCCAGGTGAAGTTCAGCATGCCGGGGTAGTGCAGGAACCAGGGCGTGACGAAGTCGTGCCACTCCCGGCGGTCGACGAACTGCGACACCGTCACCAGCCGCTGGGCGCTGCGCAGCATCTCGACCTGGGTGGTCAGCCGGGTCTCGAGCTGGTGCGCCAGGGCGGTGGCCTGGCGGGTGAATTCGGTCCTGCTCTGCAGCAGGTCGCTCGAGCGCAGGTGCCACAGCGTCGCGGTCAGCAGCCCGAAGCCGATCAGCAGCGGGATGACCAGGCTGAGGCGGCGCGGGCGCCAGTCCTCGGCCGGCCGTCCGAACAGCGACAGCGCGACCGGCAGCGCGATCAGTACGCCGATGGTGTCGCCGAGCCACCAGGTCAGCCAGTGGCCGAGCAGCTTGCCGGATTCCAGCACCTGCGAGGCGCCCAGCGTCGGTACCGCGATCGAGGCGCCGACCAGGCAGCCGATCGGCGCCACCACCGACGCGAAGCGGATGATCTCGCGCGGCGAGTCGAGCGGGGTCGGATAGCCGATCAGGCGGCGGAGCAGACAGGCGCCGGCAGCGGCCTGCAGCACCGCGGCGAACGGCACGATCGTCAGCGAACTCCACGGCATCGCGGTGAGCCCGACGTGGCGGCTGACGATCAATTGCACCGCCAGCGCGCCGAGGAAGACGCCGGGCTGCAGGCGGGCGCCGCCGGCCAGTACGGCGGCGAGCGCCAGGCCGGCGGCCGGGAAGATCGGCAGCGAGTAGCCGGGCGGTACGGACAGGGTCAGCGCGCCCCAGCCCAGCAGGGCGTAGACGAGCGCGACGGCCAGGTTGTCGCGGAGGTTTCTGGGGTTCAACAAGAGCGCCTGAATTGATCAAAATCAATTCATACAGTAGCGGCCCCCGCCAGGCAATCTTGACGCCGTGTTCGCGCCCCCGCGCGGCGCTCAGAGCGCCCGGGTGCGCCGGTCCTGGCGGATCATCCGGGCGCCGTGGACGGCGATCATCACGGTCGGCGAACTGGTGTTGCCCGAGGTGATGGTGGGCATGATCGAGGCATCGACGACGCGCAGGCCGGCGAGCCCGAGCACCCGCAGCCGGCTGTCGGTGACGGCCGTCGAGTCGTCGCTGCGGCCCATCTTGCAGGTGCCGACCGGATGGAAGATCGTCGTGCCGATGTTGCCGGCCGCGACGGCCAGGTCCTCGTCGCTCTCGAAGCCCGGGCCGGGCAGGTGCTCGACCGGCCGGTACGGTGCCAGCGCCGGCTGGGCCGCGATGCGACGGGTCAGGCGGATGGCCTTGGCGGCCTTGGCGCGATCCTCCGGGTGGGTCAGGTACATCGGCGCGATGCGCGGCGCGCTGGCCGGGTCGCGGTCGCGGATCGTGACGTGGCCGCGCGACTTCGGCCGCAGGTCGCAGACGCTGGCGGTGAAGGCCGGGAACTTGTGCACCGGGTCGCCGAACTTGTCCAGCGACAGCGGCTGCACGTGGTATTCCAGGTCGGGGGTCGCGACCGAGGGGTCGGAGTGGGCGAACAGGCCGAGCTGGCTCGGCGCCATCGTCAGCGGGCCACGGCGGAACAGCGCGTATTCCAGCCCCATCATGGCCTTGCCCCACAGGCTGTTGGCCTGCTGGTTGAGCGTCTTGATGCCGCTCACCTTGAAGATGCTGCGCAGTTGCAGGTGGTCCTGCAGGTTGTTGCCGACCCCTTTCAGCTCGTGGGCGAGCGGGATGCCGAGGGCTTGCAGCGTGGCACCGTCGCCGATGCCGGAGCGCTGCAGGATCGCCGGCGAGCCGAGCGAGCCGGCCGCCAGCACGGTCTCGATGCGGGCGCGGGCGACGCATTCCTGGTTGCCCTGGCGGAAGACGATGCCTTTCACCTGCCGGCCGTCCAGCAGCAGCCGGTCGGACAGCGCGCCGGTGACGATGGAGAGGTTGGGCCGCTGGCGCACCGGGTCGAGGAAGCCGCGCGCCGCGCTCCAGCGGGTGCCGCGCTTCTGGTTGACCTCGAACTGGCTGACGCCGAGATTGTTGCCGCGGTTGAAGTCTTCGGTCATCGGAATGCCGGCCTGGGCCGTGGCTTCGGCAAAGCGGTCGAGGATGTCCCAGCGCAGGCGTTGCTGTTCGACGCGCCACTCGCCGCCGCGGCCGTGATGCTCGCCGCCGCCGCGCCAGCTGTCCTCGACGCCCTTGAACAGCGGCAGCACCGAATCCCAGCTCCAGCCTTCGTCGCCGGCGAGTTCGGCCCACTCGTCGTAGTCGCGCGCCTGGCCGCGCAGGTAGAGCATCGCGTTGATCAGCGTCGAGCCGCCCAGGCCCTTGCCGCGCGCGTAGATGATGCTGCGCCCGTTGAGGCCCTGCTCGGGCTCGGTCTTGTAGCACCAGTCGGTGCGCGGGTTGTTGATGCAGTAGAGGTAGCCGACCGGAATCTTCGTCCAGATCCATTTCTCGTCGTTGCCGGCTTCGAGCAGCAGCACGCTGACCTCCGGATCGGCCGAGAGGCGGTTGGCCAGCACGCAGCCGGCGGCGCCGCCGCCGACGACGACGTAGTCGAATTCACCGATGTCTTTCATGAGTCTCGCCTGTTCCGTCAATGTGGGTGTGAGGCCGCGGTGGGGCCTCTGTAGGGCGGGCTTCAGCCCGCCGTGAAAATGCGCAAAGGATGGGTCCGGCGGGCTGAAGCCCGCCCTACGGGTTCTCGTGGCGGGGGGCGCGGCGGGCTCTCGCGGCGCTGGGCCGCGGCGGATCCGCCTCAGTTCACCGGCATGACGAACTCGGGGCCCTTCGAGCCGCTGTCCGGCCAGCGCTGCATGACGCTCTTGTAGCGCGTGTAGAAGCGCACCCCTTCCTCGCCGTAGCTGTGGTGGTCACCGAACAGGCTCTGCTTCCAGCCGCCGAACGAGTGCCAGGCCATCGGCACCGGGATCGGCACGTTGATGCCGACCATGCCGATCTGGATCTTCTGCGCGAACTCCTGCGCGCTGCGGCCGTCGCGCGTGTAGCAGGCGACGCCGTTGCCGAAGGCGTGCGAATTGACCAGCTCGACCGCCTCGGCAAAGGTGTCGACGCGCACCACGCACAACACCGGGCCGAAGATCTCCTCCTGGTAGATCTTCATCTGCGGCGTGACGTGATCGAACAGCGTGGCACCGAGGAAGTAGCCCTGCTCGCGGCCGGGCACCACCAGCCCGCGGCCGTCCATCACCAGCGTCGCGCCCTGCTCGACGCCGGAGGCGATGTAGCCTTCGATGCGCTGCCTGGCCTCGGCCGTGACGATCGGACCCATGTCGGCGCCGGCCGCCTCGCCGTCGTCGATCTTCAGCGTGCGGGCGCGGGTCGCGATCTTGTCCACCAGCTCGTCGGCGATGTGTCCCACCGCGACCGCCACCGAGATCGCCATGCAGCGCTCGCCGGCCGAGCCGTAGCCGGCACCGATCCGCGCGTCGGCGGCCTGGTCCAGGT
>JBNLET010000030.1:0-52972 GCA_050305135.1 Rhodocyclaceae bacterium
TTCAGCGACCCGACCTGGTGGCCGAAGCTCCAGCAGACCGCGCTGGCGCTGCTGCGCCGGGTTTTCGTGGACGGCGACATCCTCGGCGTGGCGTGGGACTTCTTCAAGGCCGCGCTGCGGCTGATGGGCCTGCCGCCGGAACTGGTGGTCCAGGTGCTGGCCAAGGCCGCCCAGGCGATCGGCGACATCCTGACCGACCCGATCGGCTTCCTGATCAATCTCTTGAAAGCCATGGGCGCCGGCTTCATGGCCTTCTTCAAGAACATCGGCAAGCACCTCTTGGGCGGCGTCACCGGCTGGCTGTTCGGCGCCGTGCGCGAGGCCGGCATCGAGCCGCCGGCCGACTTCTCGCTCGGCTCGGTGTTCCGCTTCGTGCTCGACGTGCTCGGGCTGTCCGCGGACAACGTGCTCGCGCGGCTGAAGCGCAAGCTCGACCCGGCGATCGTCGACAAGCTGACCCAGATGCTGGAAGTGGCGACCGGGGTGTGGTCCTTCGTCTCGATCCTGCTGACCGAGGGCGTGGCCGGCCTGTGGCGGGTGCTGAAGGAGAAGATCGGCAACCTGTGGACCACCGTGGTCGAGGGCGTCATCGGCTTCGTCACGACCCGCATCATCGCCTGGGCCAGCCTGTGGCTGGCGTCGCTGCTCGACTGGACCGGCATCACCGGCACGATCACGACGCTGCTGGCGATCTGGCGCGCGATCGAGGCCGCGATCGAATACCTGAAGCAGATGCTGGAGATCGTCGCCCGCTTCCTCGACGGCGTCATCGCGATCGCCGGCGGCGCGATCGAGTCCGCCGCCAGCTACCTGGAGGACGCGCTGGCCCGCTCGCTGCCGGTGGCGATCGGCTTCCTCGCCTACCAGGCCGGCATCGGCCGGCTGTCGGCCAAGCTGCGCGAGATCCTCGGCGCGATCCGCGAACGCATCGACGGCGCCATCGACTGGCTCATCGACCAGGCGCTGAAGCTCGGCAAGGCGGTGATCGACCTGGTCAAGCGGGGCGTAACGGCGGTCAAGAGCGGGGCACGGCGGCTGTTGGAATGGTGGCGGGCGCGGGCCGGCTTCCGCGCCGCAGACGGCGAAGAGCACGAGATCTTCATCGAGGGCCAGGGCCGCAGCGCCCGGCTGATGGTCGCCTCGCGCACGCCGACCAGCTACGAGCGCTTTCTGGAGCAGGCGCGCAAGCAGGCCGGGGCCGCCGGCGACAAGCGGCGCGAACAGGAGATCGCGATCGCGATCGCGATTCCGATTGCCGCCGACCTGGGCGAAGCGATGCGGGCCGCCACGCGGGAGGACGCCGAGCCGGGGGGCGTGCGTCCGGTCGCCGCACCGACGGTCGCGGTGGACCACGGGACCGTGATCAGTGCTCTGCTCACCCAGCTGGCCGCCGCAACCGCCCACTTCATGCCCACAGCACAGCCGATGCAAGCCAGCACCGATCCAGAATATGGAACCTTGCACGACAATACGTTCGGCACCAGGGTCGAGGTCGCCAGGCTCAACCGCCTGCACCAGCGAGGCAGCGAACCCGGTGCGCGGGCCGATCCCGCCGGCCACTGGAATACCTTGCGCCGACGATACGAAAAAGGCGGAAACCGGACCTTCTACGTGCGTGGCCATCTGCTCAACGACAATCTCGGCGGGCCCGGGGACGACTGGCGCAATCTGACGCCGATCACGCAGGGTGCCAACAACACCGATGCCGACTCGATGCTGAACAAGTTCGAAACGCCGGTAAAGGATGCCATCGACGCCGGCGTGACGGTCAACCTGATCGTCACGGCCAACTATGGCCGCAGCGGACAAGCCCAGGCGACGCTCGACGCCATGCGAAAGGCCGGCAACGGCTTGCAGGCGGACATCGCGGAACGCGAACAGCACACGCCGCTCTCGATCGACTGCTGGGTCGAGGCGATCGACGGCGAACTCGACCCGACCGGAAATCCCAAGCCCGCCGCCGCCGCACTGCCCAAGAAGACCGTCCACGTCACCAACGACATCGACAACGGCACACCGGAGGACTACCAGACCGCGCGCGCCAACCAGGGCTCCTACGACGCCCAGGCGGCCTTCGATCGACTCAGGGGCGAAGCCCTCACGCGACTGCACAAGAACCACAACTACGAGTGGCGGACATTCGCCGGCCTCGGCCTGTTCGAGGACGATCTGGCCCAACTCGAGGGCGCCGACCCACAGAAGCGGGAGGATCTGGAAACTGGATTCGAACTCGAGCAGATCGGGCTGCTGGAGCAGGACGAGCGGGCTCGCATCGCCGCCTACGAGACTGGCGACGGGCGTCTGCGCAGTTGGGAGAGTTTCCGTGGCATGGCAGCCGATACCTACAAGAAATTCGCCGGCCCCTACCAAGCCAGGGAGGCGGTGCTCGAGGCTGAATACGCTGAGGTCAGCCAGCGCATTCTCGACGCCGTCCTGACAACGATCGCGAATCTCGATGAACCCACCATCTGGGGCGACTTCCGGACCCAAAACAAGCTGAAGGTGCTCAGGACGGACGACGAGCCGCTGCAGGACATCCAGGACGCCTTCGACCGCAGGATGGTCGAGCTTCTGACGCCGCTGGCAGGAGCACATGGCCGCTCGGGCGGCAATTGGTCCAGTTTCCCCCATTACACGGTCTGGCTACGCCTTGACAAGAGGCTGCGTGGCGAGGTCCAGCAGGCATATGAACGTGCGCTTGCGCCGGGGACCGGTTCGAATTCGCCCGCGGGCGATCCCCGACCGGCGGCCGACGCCACCGCCGCCGACGACGAAGGCAGCCCGCCATGAACCATGCAGGCAGCGAAAGATGCGACGCGACCACGGGTGCGAGTCTGCATGCTTCCGACCCATCCGATGCGCAGTTGCGGAATTCGCTCGCCGAGCCCTTCGCCTTCGCGCTCCTCACCTGGCCGGCTGCCGCGCTGGCGGTCCATTTCTCCGCCGAGGACGAATTCTGGTGGCGCGTCGGTGCGCCGGTGTGGCTGGCCGTCTTCCATTTCGCCGCCTACCGCCGCGGCCGGGGCGCCGGCTTCGGCAACGTGATGCTGTTCAACAGCGCGGTGGTTGCGCTGGCCTGGTGGGCCTTTCCGTCGCGCTGGTGCTGGGCGGCTTTCCCGCTGCTGCTGATCGGCCTGCACGGCGCGCAGCGGGCGCTGCTGCGGCGGTCTCGCGCGCGCGACGGACCGTGATCGCGGCGTCCGGCCGACCTCACCGGCCGCGGCCACGAGCCGATTGTCATCGGTCGCCGTACGCTGCGCTAGACTGCCGGTGAGATGGGGCGGAGGGCCGTTTCGATGCGCAGCGAGGGCAGCCTGAGCGAGTGGAACGAGGAGCGGGGCTTCGGCTTCATCGCGCCGCGCGAGGGCGGACCGGAGATCTTCGTCCAGCGCTCGGCCTTTCCGAAGGGCGGACCGAAGCCGGAGATCGGCGAGCGCATCTGGTACGAACTCGGCAGCGACCGGCGCGGCCGGCGGCGCGCGGTCAATCTGTCGCGACCGGGCGATGCGACGCAGCAGTCGGCACACGGGCTCGGCCAGCGAACGGGAGACCGCGCCGGTGGTGGCCTGGGCAGCGTCGCCGCGCTGCTGCTGGCCGCGGCGGCGATCTACTTCGCGTTCGGCGCGTTCCGGCAGCAGGCCGGCCCGTCGCTGGCGGTGTCGCTGTTGCCGGCGACCACGGAATTCAGTTGCGACGGGCGCACCCGCTGCGCGCAGATGCGTTCCTGCGACGAGGCACGCTTCTTCCTGCACAACTGCCCGGGCATGTCTGTCGACGGCGAGGCCGCCGGCGAGAGCTGCGAGCAGCAATGGTGCGCGCCCTCGCCCGCGCGCTGACGGGCGCGCTGCTGGCGCTCGGGCTGCCGTTGCCCGCCACGGCGGACGGCAGCGCGGACTGTCCGCCGGTGGTCGAGGAAGAGCCGCGCTGGCAGTCGGTGCGGCTGCGGGCGGGGCGCGTCGCATTGACCGCCTGCCCGATCTCCGAAACGGCCTACCGGAGCGCAGTGCGGCAATGGCTGGCGGCCCGTCCGCCCGAGGCCCCGCTGCCGGCATCGTTCGCGCTCGGACGCGCGGTGGACTACCCCTGGCTGTCGCGCCTGATCGCCGAGCAGGCGCTGGCGCTGCCGGACTGGCGCCGGCGCGTCGCCGCCAGCCGCCGCGGCCAGTTGCACGCTCTGGCCGCCCCGGTCTTGCACGGCGAAGCCCTGCGCGCGCGGCTGGCGCTGCCGTTCGCGGATTCGCCGCTGCGGGTCAGCGGCGTGTCGTACGAGAAGGTGCTGTACGGACCGGCCGACGAACACGCCCCGGCACCCGGCCGCGGCAAGCTGATGGTGCCGTTCGACGCCCAGCTGTGGCTGCGGCTCGAAGCCCGCGCGGCGAGTGCGCGCTGACTGCAACGCGCCCCGATCGCATGGCGGCGGTTCTTGCCGATCCACGTCAAGCCGCGCGGCGCTTGTGCGTTCGGCACGTATCGGCCGGCCAGCCGCGCCCGGCGCAGCCCAGGTTGAGAAATCCTAAGCCTGTGCAGCAGATTTTATCGTTTCACGATCGGCGCGAATGTCCTTAGCATCGATCGCTCGATGGCCGCCTGCGGCATCCCGCCGGCGCCGTGCCAGACCCGATGCGAGGTCAGTCATGTCTCTTCACGAAGCACTCGTCGAGTGGCGACGCGCCCCCCACTCGTCGGCCGCCGGCAGCTACTCGCGGCGACACCTCGGCCGCCTGGGCGGTGGGCAGGCGCTGGCCATGTCGGCCTCGGCCGAATACCTGGGCGATGCCGATTGCGCCGACCCGGAGCAGTTGCTGGTCGGCGCGCTGGCGAGCTGTCACATGCTGTTCTTCCTGGCCATCGCCGAGCGGCGCGGACATCGCGTCGAGCGGTACCGCGATGCCGCCCGCGGCACGCTGGAGAAGGGTGACGACGGCCGCTTGGCGGTGACCCGCATCCGGCTCGCGCCGGAGGTCGAGTTCGCGGCCGGCACCGCGCCGGACGAGGAAACCCTGGCCGCGCTGCATCGGACGGCCCACCGCAATTGCTTCATCGCACGTTCGATCACGGCCCGGGTCGACATCGCCGGCGCGGCCGAAACGGCCTGACGGCGCTGCGCAGGCGCGCCGCGCTGTCGTACGATGTCTGCCATGGACCAGGACGAATGCCATGACGGTGGGACAGGTCAGGCCCCGTCGCCGCGTCCCGCAGCGATCGCGGCGGCGCGGCGCCTGCCGCCGCTGACGGCGCTGTCCTACTTCGAGGTGGCGGCGCGCAGCGGCAGTTTCGCCGCGGCGGCAAAGATCCTGCACGTCACGCCGGCGGCGATCAGCCACCAGATCAAGGCGCTGGAAGCGCAGCTCGGCGTCACGCTGTTCCATCGCCACCACCGCCACGTCAGCCTGACGCCGGCCGCGCAGGCCGCTCTGCCACGACTGCAGGAGGGCTTCGCCGCGCTGGCCGATGCGGCGGACCGCCTGCGCGCGGCCGGCGAAGCCCAGGGCGTGATCACGATTTGCGCCGAACCGCTGTTCGCCACCAAGTGGCTGGTGCCCCGCCTGCACGGCTTCTACGCCGTCGAACCGGAAGCCGAACTGCGGCTGCAGGCCAGCGTCAGCTCGGTGGACAGCGCGCCCGGCGGCCCGATCTCGCCTTCCACCTACCGCCGCACCGGCGTCGATCTGTCGATACGCCTCGGCTATTGCCAATACCCCGACCTGTCCAGCGATCCGCTGTTGCCGCTGCGGCTGAGTCCGGTATGCGCGCCGCAGATCGCCAGCCAAATGCGACGGCCGGCCGACGTGCTGCGGCAACCCTGGCTGGCCGACCGGACGCTGCAGCGCTGCGGCGTGACGACCGGCTGGGACGAATTGCTGCGGCTGGCCGGCGTCGAAGACGGCTGGCGCCCGCGTGAGCAGATCTTCGGCAACGGCTTGCTGGCGCTCGAGGCCGCCCTCGCCGGCCACGGCGTGTTGCTGGCCGATCCTGCGCTGCTGCAGGCGGAATTCGACGCCGGCAAGCTGCTGCAGCCCTTTCCCCAGTGCCTCGACACGCCGCTCGGCTATTGTGCGGTGGCGCCCCGGGCCGCGCTGCAGCGCCCGGCCGTGGCCGCCTTTCGCCAGTGGCTGCTGGCCGAGATGTCCGACCGCCGCACGGACGCCGGGTGAGCGCGCGGCGCACCGCCCTGCTGACGGCGCTGGCGATGCTCGCCTTCGCCGCCAATTCCCTGCTGTGCCGGCTGGCGCTGCGCGACACCGCGATCGACGCGGCCAGCTTCACGTTGATTCGCATCGCCTCGGGCGCGGCGATGCTGTGGCTGCTGGTGCGCATCCGCCAGGGCGCCGGCCGGATCCGCGGCAACTGGGCCTCGGCCGCCGCGTTGTTCGCCTACGCGGCCGGCTTCTCGTTCGCCTACCTGAGCCTGGACGCCGGCACCGGCGCGCTGCTGCTGTTCGGCGCCGTCCAGGCCACGATGATCGGCTACGGCCTGTACAAGGGCGAACGCCTCGGGGCGCTCGCCAGCTTCGGCCTGCTGCTGGCCGCGGCCGGCCTGGTCGGCCTGCTGCTGCCGGGGCTCACCGCACCGCCGCTGCAGGGGGCGCTGCTGATGGCGGCCGCCGGCGTCGCCTGGGGCATCTATTCGCTGCGCGGCCGCGGCGGCGGCAATCCGGCCGCCGCCACGGCCGGCAATTTCGTGCGCGCGCTGCCGCCGGCGCTGGCGCTCTCGCTGCTCGCGCTCGGCAGCGCCCGCTTCGATCCGGCCGGCGCGGCCTACGCGGCGGCCTCCGGCGCGCTCGCTTCGGGTCTCGGCTACGCGATCTGGTACGCCGCCCTGCCCGGCCTGCGCGCCGCCAGCGCGGCATCGGTGCAGTTGAGCGTGCCGGTGATCGCCGCCCTCGGCGGCGTGCTGCTGCTCGGCGAGCAGCTCACGCTGCGGCTGGTGCTGGCCTCGCTGGCGATCCTCGGCGGCGTCGCCCTGGTGATCGGTGGGCGCCACCGATAGCCCTGGCGATGCGCTTGTAATGGCATTGCCCCGGGCTATGCTGGCAGTAGGCGGATCTTCATCACATCAATGGCTCGGCCATTGAAGGAGGTCATCATGACGAAGACGCTCACTGCCACCTATCCGGACAAGTCCTCGCTCTCCAACGTCGTAGACGACCTGGTGAACGACGGCCTGCCGCGCGAGTCGATCTTCCGCGACGACGGCGCGATGCAGATCAAGGTGATGATCCCGGACGACATCGCATCGGAAATCGACCTGATCCTGCAGCGGCACCATCCGAAAGAAGTCCACTGAGGCTCCGAATCCGGCCGCGCCCGCCTGCCGGGGCGGCCGGACGGAACCCCGCGCCGGTGCGGCGTCGCGACCGGGCCGCGCTCAGTCGTCGGTGGCGTTCTCCAGACCCGCCATCATGTTCAGGATGCGTGAGAACATCTCGCGGTAGTCGCCTTCGGCCTGCGCACTGAATCGCGGATCCAGATTGCCTTCGAAGGCGTCGGCGATCTCGCTCCAGTCGCTTTCCGCGAGATAGTGCCGGGCGGCCGGAAAGACGACAGCCTCCTCGATGTTCATGTGTTCCCACTCGAGCTCGGCAAAGCGCTCCAGCGCGCTTGCAAAGGCATCGATGTCACCTTCGCCGTCGCTGTAGTGCACCAGGGCCGCATCCAGCTCGCCAAACGCGCGCGCGCCGTCGCGGTGCTGCTGTTCGAGCAGGTCGAGCGTCTCGTCAAGTTTCCGGTCCTTGCCGCGCAGGCAGCGGAAGATCCAGTCCTCCTCCTTCGGATGGTGCAGTCGCTGCGGGAAGTTCCTGATGTAGTGAAGGCCGGCCCCGAGTAGCGCCGCGTCGGCCTGCGCGCCCTTCTCGCGTGCCTGCCTGAGGAGAAAGCGCAGGCCGTGGACGACCGCCGCCAGCGAGCGGTGCTCGTCCTTGACGATGCCGAGCGCGGCCGTCATCTGCCGGCTGCCGGCATTGCCCTCCACCGTGCACACCAGCACCGGCACGCGGGTGCGCTGCAGCACCTTGTGGGTCTGCGACCCGAGCACCAGGCCGCGCAGGCCGCGCCGGCCGTGCGAAGCCATCACGATGAGGTCGCAGCCGCGCGCTTCCGCGGTCTCGATGATGGCCTCGAACGGGCGGTCGGATGTTACCGCCAGCGCGTCGTGAACGACGCCGGCGGCGCGCGCCGAAACCCCGGCCTTGGCCAGCACGCCGCGGGCGTGGCCGACGGCGGCATTGGTGAAGGACTGCGGATCCATGGCGTGCTGCAGCGCGCCGTCAGCGGTGGCGGCCAGGTCGGGCCGCGCATGGAAGAACGTGATGCGGGCCCCCAGCGGCTTGGCGAGCGCCAGGGCCTGCGCCACGAGTTCGACGGCGAGATCCGATTCATCCAGCGGAACCAGCAGGTGGCGATACATCGCTGACGTCTCCTGTCACGGGGTCTTGGGTGGTCCGGTGGCGCGGCCGGGATTCAGTCCGGCGCAGCCGGCACGCGGACGCCGGGGGCGCCCAGCCGGACCGAGATACGCCTTGCGCAGGCCTGCAGCTCGGCCGCCAGCGGGCTGTCCCAGGCCGCATCGACGGCGTCCTCGGGTCCCATCGCGGTAATCGCCAGGGCCATGTGCCCACCGCTGTCGAAGGCCGGCATCGAGAAGGCGTTGATACCCGGGATCGGCCGACCGACCGCGCGCGAGAAGCCGTGCGACCGGACCTCGTCGAGCATCCGCGTCTCGTCCCCGGTCGAGCGCCCCGCAACCCGCTCGGCATCGAGTATCGGCTGCACGACGGCCGGCCGCAGGAAGGCGGCGAAGACCTGGCCGGTGGCTGAGGACATGAGCGGGGTCATGACGGTACCCGGGCGCATGTTGACGTGGATCTGGCGGGTCGACTCCTCGATCCGGACGATGGTCGGACCGAGGTTGCCCCATACCGCGATGGCGATGCTGACGTCGAGCGCTTCGGCCAGGGCGGCCACCTCCGGGGTGGCCGCGTGGAGCGGCTCGATCTGGTGCAGCGCGGTCAGCCCCATCTGCAACGCGAAGGTTCCGAGGGCGTAGCGGCCCGAGGACGGATCCTGCGAGACCAGGTCCAGCTTGCCGTAGCTGACCAGGTAGGGATGCGCCTTGGCAGGACTCATGCCCGCCGCACGCGCCAGGTCGCGCAGCATCATCGGTGCGCCGCACTCGACCAGCGCCTTCAGCAGCGCGCCGCCGACCTCGATCGACTGAATGCCGCGGCGCTCCTTGTCTTCGTTCGTCATTCGCTACTCCGTGGCCGACGAAGCCCGGCGGCATCGGGCGATCCGCCGGCGTCGCACGCGGCTCCGGGCTCACTTCGCCAGCCATTCTGCGCCGCAGCCCTGGACCACGAGCATCCCTTCGTCCACCGACGCCGCATGCCGCGCCACACCGCACTACGGTGTCGCCGAGCCTGCCGGCCGCCCCGCGTCCGTCTCCGCGATTGTCGCCGCCGCGCCGGCGGAAATCAAAAAAGGCCGCCTTGACGTGGCACGACACCGATCCCTCGCCAACGCCGGATCCAGCCGATTCCGCAAACCACCCGGGCGCCTTGGAGCACGCCTAGATGCGGCCTCCGACGCCCCGCAACAGGGGTGCGCCCCACACCACGGAAATTAGTTATTAACAAACTAGTTGCATTATATCGAATCATGGCGTAGAGTTCAGCCATCGCCCGCACGGTCCGCGGGCCCATCACGGAGACATTCATGACGAAAGCCTTTGCTTCCCAAGCCGACCTCGAAGTCAAACAGGTGAGCTTCGAGCAATTGTCGGAGAACGCCTGGGCCTACACGGCCGAGGGCGACCCCAATACCGGCGTCATCATCGGCGACGATTCGGTGATGATCATCGATGCCACCGCGACGCCGGTGATGGCGCAGGACGTGGTCCGCCACGTCCGCCAGGTCACGGATCTGCCGATCAAGTACGTCACACTGACCCACTACCACGCGGTGCGCGTACTCGGTGCCGCCGGCTATCGCGAACACGGCCTCGAGCAGGTCATCGCCAGCCAGGACACGCGCGATCTGATCGTCGAGCGCGGCCAGCAGGACATGGATTCGGAGATCGGGCGCTTCCCGCGCTTGTTCGACGCGGTCGAAAGCGTGCCGGGCCTGACCTGGCCGACGGTGACCTTCCAGGGCGAGATGACGCTCTTCATGGGCGGGCTGGAGGTGAGGATCCTGCAGCTCGGCCGCGGCCACACCAAGGGCGACACGGTGGTCTGGATTCCGTCGCAGAAGGTGTTGTTCTCGGGCGATCTGGTCGAGTACGACGCCGCCTGCTACACCGGCGACGCCTATCTCGCGGATTGGCCGGCCACGCTGGATCGCCTGGCCGGACTCGGCGCCGAGGCGCTGGTGCCGGGCCGCGGGCCCGCGATGAAGGGTGCCGAGCAGGTGGCGCAGGGCCTCTCCTATACCAAGGCATTCGTGTCGGCCCTGTACCGCAGCGCGCAGGAAGCGGTCGCGCAGGGCATGGACCTGAAGGCCGCCATGGCCCACACCCGCAAGAACATGGATCCGGAGTTCGGCCACGTCTTCATCTACGAACACTGCCTGCCGTTCGACGTGACGCGGGCGCACGACGAGGCCTCGGGCATTCGAGATCCCCGCATCTGGACCGCAGAACGCGACCAGGAGATGTGGCACGCGCTGCAGGACTGAGCGACGGCCCCCAACAAACCCGTCACAAGCCGGACCGAAATCCGGCCATCTAGCGCGCGGACAACAGGCGGAAGACCTATGCCGCGCGGGATCCACAGGAGGATGGTGTTGTGCTGAGTACTTACAAATATCCGAAGTTCGAATTCCGCCGGCCGCCCGAGCTGGACGCCAGCCGGCCCGGCCACTACCCGGTCGTCGTAGTCGGTGCCGGCCCGGTCGGGCTGGCCACGGCCATCGATCTCGCCCAGCAGGGACAGTCGGTGGTGTTGCTCGACAACGACGACACGGTGTCGATCGGCTCGCGCGGCGTCTGCTACGCGAAACGGGCGCTCGAAGTGCTCGACCGCATCGGCTGCGGCCAGGCGATGGTCGACAAGGGCGTGTCCTGGAACGTCGGGCGTACGTTCTTCCGCGAGGAGGAGGTGTTCAATTTCGACCTGTGTCCCGAGCCGGACCATCTGCGCCCGGGCATGATCAACCTGCAGCAGTACTACCTGGAGGAGTTCCTCGTGAAGCGCGCGCAGGAGCTGCCCGGCATCGACCTGCGCTGGAAGAGCAACGTGGTGTCGGTCGACGCGGGCGAAAAGCAGGTGACGCTGCAGGTCGAGACGCCGGAGGGGATGTATCGCGTCGACGCGGACTGGCTGGTCGTCGCCGACGGTGCGCGCAGCCCGATCCGCACGATGCTGGGGCTGGACATCGAAGGCAAGATCTTCATGGACCGCTTCCTGATCGCCGACGTGGTCATGAAGGCCGATTTCCCGACCGAACGCTGGTTCTGGTTCGATCCGCCGTTCCACCGCAACCAGTCCGTGCTGCTCCACCGCCAGGCCGACAACGTCTTTCGCATCGACTTCCAGCTGGGCTGGGACGTCGATCCGGTGGAGGAGAAGAAGCCCGAGAACGTCATTCCCCGCATCAAGGCGATGCTCGGAGACGAGCGCGAATTCGAGCTCGAGTGGGTCAGCATCTACACTTTCCAGTGTCGGCGCATGAACGACTTCCGCCATGGCCGCGCCCTGTTCGTCGGCGATGCGGCGCACCAGGTCTCGCCCTTCGGCGCCCGCGGCGCCAACTCCGGCATCCAGGACCAGGACAACCTGGTGTGGAAACTGAAGCTGGTGGTGGACGGCAAGGCCCCGCAGGCGCTGCTCGACAGCTACTCGGAGGAGCGCGTCTTCGCGGCGGACGAGAACATCATGAACTCGACCCGTTCGACCGACTTCATCACGCCGAAGACCACGACCAGCAAGGTCTTCCGCAACGCGGTACTGGGCCTCGCGCGCAACCACCCGTTCGCACGCGCGCTGGTCAATTCGGGCCGCCTGTCGGTGCCCTCCTTCCTGACCGAATCGCGGCTGAACAGCGCGGACGAGGACGAGTTCGCCGGCAATATGGTGCCCGGCGCGCCGATGGACGATGCACCGATCGAAAGCTCCGACGGCCAGCCGTGGCTGCTCGGCGTGCTCGGCAACCGCTTCCAGTTGCTGCACTTCGTCGATGACGCCTCGGCGCTGGACCCCTCGCTCGCCACGGCCCTGGCCGGACTGGCCGAGGGAAGCATCCCGGTCGAGGCGATCGTCGTCGCCCGCAGCGGCAGCGCACCGGCCGGACTGAAGACCGTCATCGACCACAAGGGCCGCACCGCGGAGCGCTACGACGCCCGCCCCGGCACCTCCTACCTGGCCCGGCCCGATCAGCACGTCGCCGCCCGCTGGCGCAACTTCGACGCGGACAAGGTGCGCCGCGCCCTCGCCGTCGCCACCTGCAACGCGTAATGGAGACCGACATGTCCCTCACCACCACCAGCAACTTCCGCGAACCCGGCAAGCGCTACTTCCGCGAATTCAGCCCCGGCGACGACTTCTACGAGGCACTGATCGAGACCCACCGCGATCTCTCCGACGAGCAGAGCGCCATGGTCAACGCACGGCTGATCCTGCTGCTGTCGAACCACATCGGAGACATCTCGATACTGCGCGAAGCCATGAGCATCGCCAGGCAGGACGTCTGACTGAAATCCGACCCGCGGCCCGGGGCCGCGGAAGATCCGGGAGAACCACCATGCTGATCAACAAGATCCACCACGTCGCGTACCGCTGCAAGGACGCGCTCGAGACCGCCCGCTGGTACGAGAAGAACCTCGACATGAACCTGGTGCTGTCGATCGCCGAGGACGCCGTGCCGTCCACCGGCGAGGCCGACCCCTACATGCACATCTTCCTCGATGCGGGCAACGGCAACATCCTCGCCTTCTTCGAACTGCCGACCCGCGCACCGATGGGGCGCGACCCGAACACGCCGGACTGGACCCAGCACCTGGCACTGGAGGTGGCGTCGATGGAGGTGTTGATGGCCACCAAGGCACGGCTCGAGTCCGCCGGCATCGAGGTCGTCGGCCCGACCGACCACGCACTGTTCCAGTCCATCTACTTCTTCGATCCGAACGGCCACCGGCTGGAGCTGGCGGCCAACACCCACCTGCCGGGCATGCTGGAGGCGCTCGACGAGGTCAAGTGGGACATGCTCGAAGAGTGGGCGCAGACCAAGAAGGCGCCCAAGCACGCCGCCTGGATGCACGACGGCCGCTACAAGGAGATGTTCAAATGAAACTCGCGACCCTCAAGCGCGGCGGCCGCGACGGCACGCTGGTCGTCGTCAGCCGCGATCTGACCCGCTGCCGGGCCGTGCCGTCGATCGCCCGCAGCCTGCAGGCCGCCCTCGACGACTGGGCGAACTGCGAAGCCCAGCTGCGCCAGGTGTACGCAGCGCTGAACAGCGGCGCGCTCGGCGACGCCGAGGGCTTCGATCCGGCCCAGTGCGCCTCGCCGCTGCCCCGCGCCTACCAATGGGCCGACGGCTCGGCCTACGTGAACCACGTGGAACTGGTGCGCAAGGCGCGCGGCGCCGAACTGCCGCCCTCGTTCTACGAGGATCCGCTGATGTACCAGGGCGGCTCGGACAGCTTCATCGGCCCGCGCGACGCGGTGCGGGCGGACGAGGCCTGGGGCATCGACTTCGAAGCCGAGGTGGCGGTCGTGACCGACGACGTGGCGATCGGCACCTCGCCGCAGGACGCCGCCAAGGCGATCCGCCTGGTGATGCTGGTGAACGACGTCTCGCTGCGCAACCTGATCCCGCCCGAGCTGGCCAAGGGTTTCGGCTTCTTCCAGTCCAAGCCGGCCAGCGCCTTCAGTCCGGTCGCCGTGACGCCGGACGAACTGGGCGAGGCCTGGCGCGATGCCAAGGTGCATCTGCCGCTGACGGTGCATCTCAACGACCGGCTGTTCGGGCGCCCCGACGCCGGCGTCGACATGACCTTCGACTTCGGCCGCCTGGTCGCCCACGTGGCCAAGACGCGGGCACTCGGCGCCGGCTCGATCATCGGCTCCGGCACGGTATCGAACAAGCAGGGCGACCTGTGGGGCTCGTCGATCGACAACGGCGGCGTCGGCTACTGCTGCCTGGCCGAAGTGCGGATGTACGAAACCATCGAGAAGGGCCAGCCCACCACGGCCTTCATGGAATACGGCAACACGATCCGGATCGAGATGTTCGACGCCGACGGCGCAAGCATCTTCGGCGCCATCGAAAACCGCATCGACCCGATCGCCAACTGACGCCGAACCGCCCGCCCGGAGGGGCGGGCCCAACAACAGAGGAGACAACAACATGAAACGCATCGTCGCCGCATCGCTCGCCACCGCCGCAACGCTGTTCGCCGCCGGCCAGGCCGCCGCCCAGGAAGTGACGCTCAAGGTCGCCCACTTCTTCCCGCCCACCTCGATGGCCAACACCAAGGTCATGGAACCGTGGTGCGCCGAGATCGAGAAGGCCTCGGCGGGGCGCATGAAGTGCCAGATCTATCCGGCCATGCAGCTCGGCGGCACGCCGCCGCAGCTGGTCGAGCAGGTCATCGACGGCATCGCCGACATCGTCTGGACCCTGCCCGGCTACACCGCCGGACGCTTCCCTTCGGTCGAGGTGTTCGAACTGCCGTTCATGACCAACAAGGCGGAGAACGCCAGCCGCGCGCTGTGGGCCTACTACGAGAAGTTCGGGCAGAAGGATTTCAAGGATCTGAAGCCGCTGGCCTTCAACGTGCATGACGAGGGCTACGTCCACAACAACAAGCGTCCGATCAAGCGCATGGCCGATTTCCGCGGTCTGAAGATGCGCGCGCCGACCCGGATGACCAACAAGATGCTGGCCTATCTGGGCGCCACCCCGGTGGCGATGCCGCTGCCGGCCGTGCCCGAGGCCGTGTCGAAGGGCGTCGTCGACGGCTACGTGCTGCCGTGGGAGATCATCCCGACGCTCAAGCTGCACGAGATGACCAAGTTCCACTCCGAGACCGATCCGGACTCGCCCGCCCTCTACACCACGGTGTTCATGATCGCGATGAACAAGGCGAGCTACGAGAAGCTGCCGGACGATCTGAAGAAGATCATCGACGAGCACTCCGGCGCCGAGCTGTCCGCCTCGATCGGCCGTGCCTGGGACGAGTCGGCCGTCGTCGGGCGCGAGAAGGTGGTGGCCTACGGCAAGACGGAGTTCACGATGATCCCGGCCTCGGAACTGGCCGGGTGGCGCAAGCTCGGCGACAAGCTGGCGGCGAGCTGGGTCAAGGACATGAACGGCAAGGGCTACGACGGACAAGCCATGCTCGACGGCGCGAAGGCCCTGATCGCGCAAGAAAACGCCAAATAAGTGTTTCAGGGGGGGCGCCGCCGGGCACCCCCTCGCGCGCCCGATGGCGCGAGCATCCAAAGGAGAACAAACGTGGCTGAGAACCTGCCCCGGTACGACGTGCGTCCAAACGACCGCATCGGCCGCTTCCTGTTCATCTGGTGCAAGTATTCGGCGGCCGTCGGCGTCGCGCTGCTGTTCGGCGTCTGCCTGGTATCCGCCTACAGCGTGGCCGGCCGCTGGCTGTTCTCGGAGCCGGTGCTCGGCGACGTCGAACTGGTGCAGATCGGTTGTGTCCTGGCGGTCGCCTCGTTCCTGCCCTACTGCCAGATGAAGAACTCGCACGTGATCGTGGATTTCTTCACCCATCAAGCCTCGCCTGCGACGCGCGCGCTGCTCGACCGCATCGCAGCAACGCTGCTGGCCGTGGTCTCGGCGCTGATCGCCTGGCGCAGCTTCGTCGGCACCTACGATGCATTCCGCTCCGGCGAAGAGCAGATGATCCTCGGCTGGCCGCTGTGGTGGTCCTATCTGAACCTCGGTCCGGCCTTCCTGCTGCTGACGCTGGTAGCCCTCTACACGGCCTGGAAAGGCTCGCCGGAAACGTGGGAGCAACAACAATGAGCTCGGTAACAATCGGTTTCCTGTGCGGCGGGCTGACCCTGGTACTGCTCGCGCTGCGCATTCACATCGGCATCGCGATGCTGCTCGGCGGGTCGATCGGCTACATCGCGGTGTCGGGCTGGGATCCGCTGATGGCCTACCTCAAGAACCTCGCCTATGCGCGCTTCTCGGTGTACGACCTGTCGGTGGTGCCGCTCTTCCTGCTGATGGGCAACATCGCCTCCGGCGGCGGTCTGTCGCGGCGCCTGTTCCAGGCCACCAACGCTTTTCTCGGCCACTACCGCGGCGGCGTCGCGATGAGTGCGATCGGCGCCTGCGCCGGCTTCGGCGCGATCTGCGGCTCCTCGCTGGCGACCGCCGCGACGATGGGCCAGGTGGCCCTGCCCGAGCTGCGCCGCTGCAACTATTCGCCGGCGCTGGCCACCGGCACGCTGGCCGCCGGTGGGACGCTGGGCATCCTGGTGCCGCCGTCGGTGGTGCTGGTGATCTACGCGATCCTGGCCGAGCAGAACGTCGCCGAGATGTTCATGGCCGCGATGGTGCCGGCGATCGTCGCCACCCTCGGCTACATGCTGGCGATCGCGGTGGTGGTGCGCGTGGTTCCCGGCAGCGGTCCGGCGGCCGCCATGCTGCCGTGGGGCGATCGAATCAGCGCCGTACTCGGCATCTGGCCGATCCTGGCGATCTTCCTGGTGGTCATCGGCGGCATCTACGGCGGCGTGTTCACACCGACCGAAGCGGCGGCGATCGGCGTCATCGCCACGACCGTGCTGGCGGTGGTGTCGGGCGATTTCTCCTGGAAGCGCTACGCCGATTCGCTGCTCGCCGCGGCCGAATCGACGGCGATGATCTACCTGATCCTGATCGGCGCGGACGTGCTGAACTCCTTCCTGGCGCTGTCGCAGATGCCGGTGGCGATCGCCGACTGGGTGCTGGCCAGCGGGCTGCCGCCACTGGCCGTGCTGTTCGCGATGATCGTGATCTACCTGCTGCTCGGCTGCGTGATGGACAGCCTGTCGATGATCCTGCTGACGATCCCGATCTTCCTGCCGATCATCATGGGCTACGACTACTTTGGCCTCGACCAGACGGAGAAGGCGATCTGGTTCGGCGTGCTGGCGCTGATGGTCGTCGAGATCGGCCTGATCACGCCACCGGTCGGCATGAACGTGTTCATCATCAACAGCCTGGCGCGCGACATCCCGATGCGCGAGACCTTCCGCGGCGTACTGCCCTTCCTCGCCTCGGACACCATCCGCGTATTGCTGCTGCTGTTCTTTCCCTCGATCACGCTGGCGCTGGTACGGCTGTTGAGTTGACTACCGCCCCGGCGGGGCCGCCGCATGGCGTGCGGCCGCCAACCGGGGCACGTAGACGATCCCAACCCCCCGGCCCGCGCAGATCGCGGCACCCACGCCCCTTCAGGAGCATCGATCATGAGCAATGACAAGCAACCCGTCGATCGGGCCGACAACCCGGTGGACGAATTCTCGGACTGTCACCTGGATATCGTCCGACAACTGGAACAGCTCGGCGAACTGCCGGCGCTGGCCGACGCCGCCGCCCGGGCACGACGCCAGGCGAGCGCGCTGCTGGCCTTCTTCGAGCATGCCATCGAGGGTCATCACGGCGACGAGGAGCGGGAGCTGTTCCCGACGGTCCTGCGCATCGCCCAGCCCGGCGACGAGGCCGGCCAGGCGAGTCAGTTGGTGGATCGCCTGACGCAGGAGCACCGCAGCCTGGAGAAGCAGTGGGCGGCGCTGCGCGGCCCCATCAAGCGTGTTGCCCGCGGCGCGGACGCGACGCTGGACGCGGCCGGCGTCGCCCGGCTGGTGTCGGAATACAAGGCCCACGCGGCGCTGGAAGAGCGCGACTTCCTGCCGCTGGCGAAGTCCATCCTGCAGCGCGAGAGCGACGAGCTGTCAGCCCTCGGTCTGTCGCTGCACATCCGCCACCGCAAGCCCCCCAAGCCCGGCTACGTCTGAAACCACGGCCATGCCCGGGCAGGGGTGGCCGAACTCGGGAGAACGGAACAATGAACAAGGTCATGTCGGTAGAGGATGCGATCGCCCGCATCCCGGACGGAGCGCGGCTGATGATCGGCGGCTTCATGGGCGTCGGCACGCCGAACAGGCTGATCGATGAACTCGTGCGACAGCGCCGGACGGGGTTGACCGTCATCGCCAACGACAGCGCACGGCCCGGCGTGGGCATCGGCAAGCTCGTCTCGGCCGGCCTGGTGGCGCGACTGATCGTCAGCCACATCGGCACCAATCCCGAAACGCAGCGGCGCATGATCGCCCGCGAGCTGACGGTCGAGCTGGTGCCGCAGGGCACGCTGGCCGAGCGCGTCCGCGCCGGCGGCTACGGCCTCGGCGGCGTGCTGACGCCGACCGGGCTGGGCACGATCGTCGAGGAGGGCAAGCGATCGATCGAAATCGAGGGCAGGAACTTCCTGCTCGAACTTCCGCTGACGGCCGAATTTTCGCTGCTCAACGCCAAGCGCGTCGATTACTGGGGCAATCTCGAGTACATGCTGACGGCGCGCAACTTCAACCCGATGATGGCGCTGGCTGCCGACACGGTCATTGCCGAAGCGGACGACGTGGTGCCGGTCGGCGTGATTTCCCCCGACGGCGTCGGCACGCCGGGCGTGCTGGTCGATTGCGTCGTCGGCAAGGAGATCACCCAATGAACGAGAAAACACGCATCGCACGGCGGGTCGCACAGGAACTGCGCGACGGCGACCTGGTGAACCTCGGCATCGGCCTGCCGACGCTGGTGGCGCACTACGTCCCGCGCGACGTGCACGTCTATCTGCAGTCCGAGAACGGCCTGATCGGGATGGGTCCGGTGCCCGGCGAAGGCTATGCCAACAAGGACCTGACCGACGCCGGCGGCAGTCCGGTCGGCACGATTCCCGGTGCCTGCGTCTTCGATTCGGCGATGTCTTTCGGCCTGATTCGCGGCGGCCACCTGGATCTGACCGTGCTCGGCGGCCTGCAGGTGGACGAGCGCGGCTGCCTCGCCAACTGGATGGTGCCGGGCAAGCTGGTGCCCGGCATGGGCGGAGCGATGGATCTCGTCACCGGCGCGCGGCGCGTCATCGTCGCGATGCAGCACACCGCCGGCGGCGCTTCGAAGATCGTGCCCCGCTGCACCTTGCCGCTGACCTCGATCCGCCGGGTGGACCTGATCGTCACCGAGTTGGCGGTGATCGAGCCCACCGACGAAGGCCTGCTGCTGAAGGAGTTGGCGCCGGGCATCGAAGTGGACGCGGTGCTGGCCGCCACGGACGCCAAGCTGCTGGTGCCGGAACAGGTCGCGACGATGAAGCTGGCCTGAGCCCGGCCGGGAGATCACGGCAGGCCGGATCCGAGCGACGATGCGGCGGCCGAACGACGGAAACGAAAGATGAACGCCGAACCAGGACGAGGAGACGGCGGACGCCCGCGCCTTGGCAGCTGGCGGCCGACGAGCCGCCCGGGCCGATGAGCGCCTCGCCACAGACCCCACCGATCGCGACCCTGATGCTGGCCGCCTTCGCGTCGATGTTCGCGCAGCGGGCCTGCGATGCGATGCTGCCTGCCATCGCGTCGGACCTCGGCCGTTCGCTGGCGGCCGCCGGGCAGAGCATCGGTGCGTTCGCGCTGGGCTACGGCGTGGCGCAACTGATGTTCGGCCCGCTGGGAGACCGTTTCGGCAAGCAGCGCGTCATCGCTTCGGCCTGCTTCGCCTGCGCGCTGGCCAACCTGGCCGCCGCGGCGGCACCTTCGCTCGCTGCGCTGCTCGCCGCCCGGCTGGCCGGCGGCGCGGGCGCCGCCGCGGTCATTCCGCTCGGCATGGCCTGGATCGGCGACGCGGTGCCCTACCGGGCGCGGCAGGCGACGCTGGCGAGGCTGATGATCGGCACCGTGCTCGGCCTCGTCGCCGCCCAGAGCCTGGGCGGGTTCGTCGCCGTCCGGCTCGGCTGGCGCACGATGTTCCTCATCGTCGCGGTGTTGTTCGCGCTGTGTGCGCTGCGCCTGCGCGCGGGCCAGGACCGGTCGGCGGCGCGCCACGGCGCGGGCTCCGCCTGGCTGGCGGTGACGGCCCGGCCCTGGGCCCGCACCGTGCTGCTGGTCACGTTTGTCGAAGGGACGGCGATCTTCGGCGTGCTCGCCTGGCTGCCCGTGCACCTGAGCCAGACGCATGGCGTCGAGCTGACGCGGGCCGGCCTGGTCAGCGCCACCTACGGCCTCGGCGCCCTCGCCTTCCTGGCCGCCGCCGCACCGCTGCTGGCGCAGCTCGGCGAGCGCGGCCTGGCGGCGAGCGGCGGGGCCTTGTTCGCGGCGGCGGTCGCGGTGCTGCTGATGCCGCTGCCGCTGGGCTGGTCGGTGCCGGCCTGCGGCCTCGCCGGGCTCGGCTTCTACATGTTGCACAACACGCTGCAGGTGCACGCCACGCAGATGGCCCCGGAGCACCGCGGCACCGCCGTTTCGCTGTTCGCCGCCGCACTTTTCCTGGGCCAGAGCGCCGGCGTGGCGCTGGCCGCGGCGGCCCAGAACCGGGGCCGGCTCGACGCGTTCTTCGCGCTGGCGGGCGGCGTGGTGCTGCTGCTCGGCCTGACCATGGCGATCCGCATCGGACGGCGCAACAGCTGCGCTTCGCCGCCGTGATCGAAAATCAGCCCCAACCCACCGCCCGGCACGCCACCGAATCCATGTCCGCAGATCCTCCGCAACAGACCGTTCGAACCTCCGCTCCGAAGCGGGCGGGCAATGCCGATCCGGGCATGGGCCATCGCGAGTTCGTCGCCCTGCTCGCCGCCTGCATGTCGCTCAACGCGCTCAGCATCGACGTCATGATCCCAGCGCTGCAGCACATCGCAGCCGAGTTCACGCTGCCCGGCCCCAACCTGCAGCAGGCGGTGATCGTCGTCTATGTGCTCGGCATGGGTGTCTCCCAGTTGCTGTACGGGCCGCTCGCCGACCGCTTCGGCCGCAAGCCCGTTCTCGTCGGCGGCCTGGCGCTGTACGTCGTCGCCAGCCTGGCGGCGACCACCGCCGGCAGCTTCACGACCCTGCTCGCCGCCCGCCTGCTGCAGGGCCTCGGCGCCGGCGCCCCGCGCGTCGTCGCGCTGGCGATGGCGCGCGACTGCCATGAGGGCGCCCAGATGGCGCGCCTGATGTCGCTGGTCATGATGGTGTTCATGCTGGTCCCGATCGCCGCGCCCTCGCTGGGACAGCTGGTGCTGCTGGCGGCCCCTTGGCGGGCGATCTTCGCTTTGCTGGTGCTCGGCGCGGCCGCGACGCTGCTGTGGGCGCAGCGGCGGCTGAAGGAGACGCTCGATCCCGCCTCGCGGCGGAGCATCGCGCCGCGCTCGATCCTGCACGGCATGTCCGCCGTGTTCCGCGATCGCCAGGCCGCGGCATACGCCTGCGGCTTCGCCATCATGACCGGTGCGCTGATGGCCTTCATCACCTCGTGCCAGCAGATCTTCGTGGACACCTACGGCATGGACGGCCGCTTCACGCTCCTGTTCGGCGGCATGGCGGTGTTCCTGGCGATCGCCTCGTTCTCCAACTCGCGCCTGGTGGGCCACTACGGCATGCGGCGGGTGTCGTCCGCGGCGCTTGCCGCCCACGTCGGCGTGAGCACGCTGTTCGTGCTGCTGGCCCTGGCCGCGCTGGTGCCGCTGTGGGCATTCGTCGTCCTGCAGACGATCCTGCTGTCGATGTTCGGCTTCGTCGGCGCCAACTTCAACGTGCTCGCGCTGGAACGCATGGGGCACCTGGCCGGCTCGGCCTCGTCGATGATCGGCTTCGTATCCACCGCCCTCGGCGGCGTTCTCGGCTTTCTGGTCGGGCAGGCCTTCGACGGCAGCGTACTGCCGCTGGCGCTCGGCAACCTGCTGTTCGGCTCGAGCGCGATCCTGATCGTGCGCCTGGCGCAACGCGGCGACCGTCAGCGGCCCGCGGCCGCCGAGCGGGCCGATCGGGACGGCCGTTGACGCCGCCACACCTGTTTGTCCACTGCCGGGAGGCGACCATGAAGCTCTACACCTATTTCCGCAGCTCCGCCGCCTATCGCGTCCGCATCGCGCTGAACCTGAAGGGGCTCGACTACGAAGCCGTCCCGGTCCATCTGCTGCGCGGCGGCGGCGAGCAGCATGGGCCCGAATACCGCCGGATCAATCCGACCGGCCTGGTACCCAGCCTGGAAGACGATGGCCGGGTGCTGCTGCAGTCGCTGCCGATCATCGAATACCTCGAGGAAACCCATCCCCTGCCGCCGCTGCTGCCGAAGGACGCCGCCGGTCGCGCGCGGGTGCGCGCGCTGGCGCAGGTCGTGGCGAGCGACATTCATCCGATCAACAACTTGCGCGTGCTGCGCTATCTCGAACACGAACTGGGCGCCACGCGGGAACAGCGCGACGCCTGGTACCGGCACTGGGTGGACAGCGGCCTGGCAGCGCTCGAGGCGATGCTTGCCGGCCACCCCGATACCGGCCGCTTCATGCACGGCGATTCACCCACGCTGGCGGACTGCGCGCTGGTGCCCCAGCTTTTCAACGCGCGGCGCTTCGACTGCCGGCTGGACGGGCTGCCGACCGTGCTCAGGATCGCCGAGCAGTGCGAACAGCTCGCCGCGTTCCGCGATGCGGCGCCGGCACGGCAGCCGGACGCCGAGTAGCGGAAGGCCGGCAGGCCGCCGGCGGGCCGGGATCCAGTGTGGCCGTCGTGTCGTGCCAAAAGATGCATTTTTGTTGACTCTTTTAAATGTGCACATAAAATGCATCTTAAAGCCCCCGACTCTTCCAACGGAGACCGTCATGCGCCGCCATCCCCGACTCGTCCCGCTGTCGCGCGAACACCACGTCCCGTTGCGGCTGGGCCGCCACCTCGTCGGCGGCGGCGGCCGCAGCGAGCTGGCGCAGATGCTGCCGGCGCTGGCCGCGCACTTCCGCGCCGAGGAACACGAGTTGATGTCCTTGCTCGAGAGCCGTTCCGGGCAGGCGCTGGCGCACCGCCTGAGGGCCGAACACGAGGCGCTCGAAGCCTTGTTGGAAGCCGCCCTGCGGGGCGAACGCCAGGCCGAGGCCGGCCAGGCGCTGATCGACCACGTCCGCTTCGAGGAGCGGGTGCTGTTCCCGCGCGTCGAAACCTTCTTCGAGGAGGCCCTGCCATGACCCATGTCGTGACCGAAGCCTGCATTCGCTGCAAGTACACCGACTGCGTCGACGTCTGCCCGGTCGATGCCTTTCGCGAAGGCCCCAATTTCCTCGTCATCGATCCCGAGGAATGCATCGATTGCACGCTGTGCATCCCCGAATGCCCGGTGGACGCGATCCTGCCGGAGGAGGACTTGACCGCCGAACAGCAGGAATACCTGCTCCTCAACGCCCGCCTCGCCAAGGCATGGCCGTTGATCGTCGAAGGCCGGGCGGGTCTGCCCGATGCCGACGAGTGGGCCGAGGTGCGCTCCAAGCGCCACCTGCTCGACGAAGGCGGTGCGAACACGACCAAGGCGTAGCGCCGAACCGTCCAGCGGAGGCGGACCGCGTTGCCCGGCGAGCCCCGCCATGAGAATCTCGCTCCCAGGCCACACACCGGAGTCCAGCCATGAGCATCACGGTCAGAACCGATCCGAGCGGGAAAATGCGGCAGCGGGTGAGCATCGGCAAGCACGTCCTGGTCGCGGACGAGCCCGCCGAGAACGGCGGCGAAGACAGCGGGCCGACGCCGCACGACCTGTACGACGCGGCGCTCGGTGCATGCAAGGCGCTGACGATGGTCTGGTACGCCCGCCGCAAGGGCATCGCGCTGCGCGAAGTGGAGGTCTGCGTCGAACGGGACGCTGCGCGCGAGAAGGAGGGCATGTATCGGCTGCGCGCCGAGATCTCGCTGCAGGGCGAGCTGAGCGAGGCGCAGCGCGAGCAGCTGCTCGCGATCGCATCCCGCTGTCCGTTGCACAAGCTGATGAGCAACGCGAGCACCGAGATCGAAACGGTCTGGCGATAGCCGGCCGGGCGCGGGACGTTTCGGCACCCGTCGCAACTCCGGCGGCGGAACGGGGCTCAAATGCTTCAGGTGCGCCACGCGGCAGCGGCCGACCAGGGAGAACCGCCATGGCAGATCTGTTCGACAATCCGATGGGCTTGACGGGCTTCGAGTTCGTCGAGTTCGCCTCCCCCGTTCCGAACGTGCTCGAACCGCTGTTCGAGAAGATGGGCTTCAGCCGCGTCGCCGAGCACCGCTCGAAGGCGGTCACGCTGTATCGCCAGGGCGAGATCAACTTCGTCATCAATCACGAGCCGAACAGCGTGGCCGCCTACTTTGCCGCCGAGCACGGCCCGTCCGCCTGCGGCATGGCGTTTCGCGTGCGCGATGCGCATCTGGCCTACCGGCGGGCGCTGGAGCTGGGTGCCCAGCCGATCGACATCCCGACCGGGCCGATGGAGCTGCGGCTGCCGGCGATCAAGGGCATCGGCGGCGCGCCGCTGTACCTGATCGACCGCTACGGCGAGGGCACCTCGATCTACGACATCGATTTCCGCTTCATCGAGGGCGTGGACCGGCACCCGGCCGGTCACGGCCTGCGCCTGATCGACCACCTGACCCACAACGTGTACCGCGGCCGCATGGCCCACTGGGCGGCGTTCTACGAGCGCCTGTTCAATTTCCGCGAGCTGCGCTACTTCGACATCAAGGGCGAATACACCGGCCTGGCCTCGAAGGCCATGACGGCGCCGGACGGCAGGATCCGCATCCCGCTCAACGAGGAGGCCTCGAACACCACCGGCCAGATCGAGGAATTCCTGATGAAGTTCAGCGGCGAGGGCATCCAGCACGTGGCACTGCTGACCGACGACCTGCTGGCGAGCGTCGACCGGCTGCGCGCCAGCGGCGTGCCGCTGATGAGCGCACCGCCGGCCACCTACTACGAGATGCTCGACGATCGCCTGCCCGGCCACGGCGAACAGACGAGCGAGCTGCAGGGCCGCGGCATCCTGCTCGACGGCAGCACCGAGGGCGGCGAGCGGCGGCTGCTGCTGCAGATCTTCTCCGAGTGCCTGCTCGGTCCGGTGTTCTTCGAGTTCATCGAGAGGAAGGGCGACGAGGGCTTCGGCGAGGGCAACTTCAAGGCCTTGTTCGAGTCGCTCGAACGCGACCAGATCCGCCGCGGCGTGCTGGACACGACCGCCGATTGACATCGCTCGCCGCACAGCGGCCGGCCACCTCATCCGCGCTGCCGGCCGGCTCGACGACCTGCAGGTCGGCGGCCTGCGCGCCCAGGCGCCGGGCGACATCCTGCCGACCGACCGGGCGCGCCACCTCGGCAGCGGCAGCTGCCGCCGCACGCGGCGCGCCACGCCCGTTCATTGCGGCAGCGCCGGCTCAGCCCCGTCGGCCAGTTGCTCGACCTCGCGCCGCTCGATCGGCCGGCCCACGCTCAAGCTCCGCCGAAACGCTTCGTCCAGTGCCATCAGCGCCGCGTCGCCGAGCACGCCGAGCCCGTCCAGCAGCTTGGTGAAGAACGCGCGCCCGGCGGCGGCCGCGACGATGTCGAAGATCTCCGCGTCGCCGAGGCCGTGGCGGCGCAGCGCGTCCACGTCGTGCTGATCGAGCGCCGCGGCGTCCACCGCGACCCGGCGCGCGAAGTCCGTCATCGCGCGCTCGGCCGCGCTCAGCGCCGCGGCGTCGCCGCGCTCGGCCAGCGCCAGCACCTGCTCGGCCCCGATGAAGCCGGCCAGCGCCTTGCCGTGTGCCAGCGTGCAGGCGGTGTTGCGCAGCGCGTGGGCGGCGGCGAAGGTCACCAGCTCGAAGCGGCGGTCGTCCATCGGCCGGCGGATCTCGGCCAGCAGCCGGCCCCAGCGCGCCAGCACTTCGGGCCGGTGGCTGAACACCTTGGCATAGTTGGGCACGTAGCCCCAGAACGCCTGCTGGCGCCGGTACATGTCGCGCACTTCGCCGCTCGCCTGGCGCGGCGCGGTGGTTTCGATGAAGGCCATGGTCGTCACCTGCTAGATCAGATAGTGTTCGAGCTGCACTTCCTCGCCACGGTCGGCGTAGTCGCCGGCGGCCCGCAGCGCGCGGAATTCGCACCAGTCGATCGGTCGGTAGCGGGCCGGATGGCTCGGATCCACCATGCTCGGCAGCGGCGCGTAGCGGGTCGCGTAGGAAGGGCTGAAGAAGAACGGCGCGCTGAAGCGCTCGCGCTCGCCATTCACCAGCGCCCGATGCAGCGCTGCGCGGTAGCGGTCGTTCGACCACACCTGCACGATGTCGCCGATATTCACCACCAGCGCATCCTCGCGCGGCGCCACCAGATGCCAGCGGCCGGCGCGGAAGACCTGCAGGCCCGGCACCCGGTCCTGCAGCAGCAGCGTCAGCGCACCGGCATCGGTGTGGTGATTGACGCCCAGGAAGCCCGCCGCCGGCACCGCGATCCCCTCCGGCGCCGCCGCGGCCGGGCAGGCCGGGTAGTAGTTCAGCCGCAGGAAACTCGAGTGGCCGTCGCCGAAACAGTTCTGCAACTGCTGCGGCGGCACGCCCAGGTTGATGGCGATCGCGCCGATCAGCCGGTGGGCGAGCCGCTCGCAGGCGGCATAGTGGTCGCGCACCGCCGTCTCGAAGCCGGGCAGCTCGGCCGGCCACTGCGGCTGCAGCGCAGCGCCGTCGGCCGGACCGACGTCGAACACCTGCTTCCAGTCGCGCGTGTTCTTGGTCAGCTCGCGGTCGAAGAAGCCCCACGGGTTGTCTTCGCTGCGCGCGATCGCCTGCTTGGCGGCATCCGGCTGGACGAAGAAGCGCCGCGCCGCCGCCAGCACCCGCTGCAGCGTGGCGGCCTCGATGCCATGGCGCACGACCTGGAACAAGCCCCACTCGCGGCAGGCGCGGTCGAGCGCCCGCAGGGTCGACGGCTGCTCGAGCGCCGAGATGTCGATGACGGGAATGTCGTTCGGGTTCATCGTGTCACTCCGTCCGCTCAGGCGCTGGCGCGCGGTTGCAGCCACTGCGGGAACAGCCCGTAGGGATCGAGATCGACGCCCTCGTCGTAGGCGATGCCGCAGGCGTCGAAGCGTGCCCGCAGCGATCCCGCGCGCATCGCGTCGAACAGCTCGGTGCAGCCGCCGACGTGTTCGCCACCGACGTAGATCTGCGGGATCGTCGGACTGCCGGTGTGGCGTGCCAGGACGGCGCGGATCTTGCCGCCGCGCTCGCCGGCCTGGTACTCGACCGAATCCAGGTCGACGCTGCGGTAGGCAACGCCGAGACGCTTGAACAGCTTGCGCACCGACCAGCAGAACTCGCACCACTCCAGCGCGAACAGCACCACCGGCTCGTCGCGCACCAGCTCGGTGACGAAGCGCTCGACCTCGGGGTCGAGTTCGCCGCCGAACGGACTGCGCGCCGCCGCGATCGAACAGACCTGCGGCAGGTCGAAGCGGCAGGACGGCGTCGAGCGCGACAGCGCGCTCTCGTCCCCGTCCATCTCCTCGCCGATGCCTTCGAACAGCGGCGTCGACAGGTAGCGCTCGCCGGTGTCCGGCAGCATGCACACCACGTTGCTGCCCGGCGCCGCGCGGCGTGCCACCGCCAGCGCCCCGGCCAGCGTGGCGCCGCTGGAGGTGCCGACGAAGATGCCCTCGCGCCGCGCCAGCTCGCGCGCCAGGCGCATCGCCTCGTCGCCCGACACCGGCACGATCTCGTCCACCAGCGCCTCCTCCATCGCCGACTCGGTCAGCCGCGAGACGAAGTCCGGGCTCCAGCCCTGCATCAGGTGCGGGCGGAAGTTCGGGTGGCTGCTGCTGGGACGCCCGTCGGCGCCGCGCGGCTGGGCGATGCCGCTGCCCAGCACCTGCGAGTTGTCGGGCTCGACGGCCACCACGCGGGTGCCCTTGCCGGACGCCCTGAGGCCGCGCGCCACGCCGAGCAAGGTGCCGCCGGTGCCGAAGCCGGAGACGAAATAGTCGAGCGGCTCGTCGCGGAAATCGGCGAGGATCTCCTGCGCGGTGGTGCGCGCATGGGCCGCGGGATTGGCCTCGTTGTCGAACTGGCGGCACAGGTAGTAGCCGTGCGCCTCGGCCAGCTCGACGGCCTTGTCGAGCATGCCGGTGCCCTTCTCCGAGGCCGGCGTCAGCACCACCTTGGCGCCCAGGAAACGCAGCATCTTGCGCCGCTCGATGCTGAAGTTCTCGGCCATCACGATCACCAGCGGGTAGCCGCGCTGCGCGCAGACCATCGCCAGTCCGATGCCGGTGTTGCCGCTGGTGGCCTCGATGACGGTCTGGCCGGGCCGCAGTTCGCCGCGGCGCTCGGCGGCCTCGATCACGGCCAGTGCCATGCGGTCCTTGACCGAGCCCATCGGGTTGAAGGACTCGAGCTTGACGAACACGTTGACGCCGGCCGGTGCCAGCCTTGTGAGCTTCACCAGCGGCGTGTCGCCGATCGTGCCGAGAATGTTGTCGTACCTGGCCATCGCTGTCTCCTCTCCGTATGGGTGTGTTGGCGGTCGATACGGCTGCCATGCTGGGCGGCGAGCGAGGAATCCAGCGTTGGAGCGAGCGTGGTTTTTTCGATGCCGTCGCGACGCGGGCCGCCGGGCAGCGGCTTGTGGGGTGTGCGGCGTCGGCCCTATAGTCGAATTCCGGCAACCCTGCGACCAGACACCGATGGCCAGGCTGGAACTGAAGTTCCTGGGCGAGTTCGGCGTCTTCCGCGACGGCCGGCCCCAGCCGCTGCCGCCCTCGAAGAAGACGCGGGCGCTGCTCGCCTATCTCTGCCTCGCCGAGCGGCGGCTGCGGCGCGAGCAGCTGTGCGAGCTGCTGTGGGAGGTGCCGGACGACCCGCGCGGCTCGCTGCGCTGGAGCCTGTCCAAGCTGCGCCGCCTGCTCGACGAGGACGGACGCGAGCGCATCCTCGCCGACCGCAGCCATGTCGCGCTCGACGCCGGCGACCTTGCGATCGACAGCCGGGCGCTGCAGCGGCTGGCCGGCGGCGAGCTGGCACACGCCCCGACCGAGGCGCTGGAACAGGCCGCGGCGCGCTATGCCGGCACCTTCCTGGAGGGGCTGGAATTCGGCGAGTTCCACGACTTCCATTGCTGGTGCGTGGCCGAGCGGGAGCAGGTGGCGCGCGCCCAGGCCGCGCTGCTGCACGAGCTGGTGGCGCGCCTGGCCGACCGGCCGCCACGCGCGCTGCCGCACGCGCGCGCGCTGGTGACCCTCTCGCCCTTCGACGAAGAGGCGCGGGCGACGCTGATCCGGCTGCTGCTCGCCGCCCAGCACATGGACGAAGCCGAGCAGCAGTTCCAGCTCGGCATGCGCATGTTGAACGAGGCCGGCATCCCGGCCACCGGCGCGCTGCAGCAGGCCCGCCGCGGCGCGCCGGTGGCCGCCGCCCGGCAGACCGACGCCGCCCCGGCCCCGCCACCGCCGGCCCCGCCGGCCGACGCCACGCTGGTCGGCCGCCAGCAGGAACGACGGCTGCTGAGCGAGGCGCTGGCCGCCAGCACCGCAGGGCGGGCCCGCGTGCTGCTCGTGCGCGGCGAGGCCGGCATGGGCAAGTCGCGCCTGCTCGACTGCCTGGCCGACGAGGTCCGCGCCGGCGGCCACTCGCTGCTCACCGCCAGCGCCTTCGAGACCGAGGCGATGCGGCCCTTCGCGCTGTGGATCGACGCCTTGCGCGGGCGTCGCGCCGAGGACGCGCAACGCATCTTCGGCGACCGGCAGGCCGACAACCGGGACCGCCTGTTCGCCGAGCTGAGCGAGTTGGTGGCGGCCGAGGCCGAGCGCGGCACGGCCGTCGTGATCTTCGACGACGTGCATTGGTGCGACGATTCGAGCGCGGCGGCGCTGCACTACGTGATGCGCATGAACCGTGCGCGGCCGCTGCTGGCGGTGCTGGCGACGCGCGAAGCCGAGCTGCGCGACAACCTGCCGCTGCAGCAGGTCCTGCGCGGCCTGCGCCGCGACGCGCTGCTGCACGAGCTGAAGCTGGAGCCGCTGGCCGAGACGGCGATCGCCGAGCTGATCCGCAGCCGCGCGCCGGGCGCCGACAGTTCCCGCCTGAGCCGCGAATGCGGCGGCAATCCGCTGTTGGCGATCGAGCTGGCGCGGGCCGAACGCGAGGGCGGCGCGGAAGGCGGCTCGCTCGACGAGCTGGTGCGCGAGCGGCTGGCCCGCTTCGAGTACCAAGGCGCCGAGGTGCTGCGCTGGGCGGCCGTGCTGGGTCCGCGCATCGAATTGCCGCCGCTGACGCGGCTCGCCGCCTGCGACGCGGCCACCGTCGGCCATGCGCTGGAACTGGCCGAGAGCCAGGCCATGCTGCGCGCCGCCGACGACGGCACGCTGCGCTTCGCCCACGACCTGATCGCGCGCGCGATCTACGACGACATCTCGCCGCTGCGCCGCCAGCTGATGCACCGCCAGGTGGCCGAATGGATGGAACAGGACCAGAGCTTCGAGCTGTCGCGCGCCGCCGACCTCGCCCACCACGCCACCCACAGCGGCGATGCCGCGCTGGCGGCACGCGCGCTGGTCTCCGCCGGACGCCTGTGCCTGCGCTTCTTCGCCAACGAGGATGCGCGCTCGCTGGCGAGTCAGGGCCTGCGGCTGGCCGCCCAGTTGCCGGCGGCCGAGCAGGTGCGGCTGGCGATCGACCTCCACATGGTGATGCTCGAGGCAGCGCCGGTCGAGGACTGGGAAGCGGCCGCGCAGGACTACGTGGCGCTGGCCGAGCAAGCCATCGACCACGGTGCGGCGGCGCACGCGCGCCAGGCCTACCAGATGGCCTCCTACCTGCGCTGGGCGCACGGCCACTGGACCGGCGCGCGCGAGCAGTCGCTGCAGTCGGAGCGCGTCGTGCGTGGCGGCAGCGACGACGAGCACATCGTCGGCATGGCCGAGACCGCCAAGTGCCTGGCGATGCTGGAACGCGACCTGGCGCAGGCCGACGCGATGCTGATGGAGGCCCAGGCGCTGGCCAGCCGCCGTCGCTTCGCGCACCGGGCGATTCCGGCCGGACTGGGCATGCTGCGCTTCTACGAGAACCGGCTGGACGAGGCCGAGGAGCTGTTCCTGCAGACGCGCACGCTGTGCAAGGCGGCCGGCGACCGCGTCAACGAGTACCAGGCCAACGAATACCTGGTGATGGTCGACGTCCAGCGCGGGCGCTGGCCGGCGGCTCGCGCGCGCTGCGACGAGCTGGTGCAGCTGGGCGAAAAGCTGCGCGAAGGCAGCGAGGCGCCGTTCGCCCACGCGCTGCTGGGCCTGTGCGAATGCGCGCTGCACGATCGACACGAGGCGCTGGACGCGGCGCTGCAGGCGCTGCGGGCGGCCGATGCCAAGCACCGCATGGCCTACGTGCAGACCCGCGCCGCGCTGCTCGACTGCGAGCGCGGCCGCCATGCCGCGTCGCACGCGCGCGCCGAAGAGGCACTGGCCTGCGCCGAAGTGCTGGAGCGCAGCACCGAGATGCTGGTGGCCCACGCGGTGCTGTCGCAATGCGCATTCGCCGCGGACGACGACGCGGCCATGCAGGCCCACCTGGACGCGGTGGCACGGCTCGAGTCGCAAGGCGTCGCCGCGTGGGCGCTCGAGATCGCGCGGCGGGCGCGCCAATGCGGCGGAGGGCGCGATGACTGAGCTGTTTCTGGAACGGGATTTCGAGCAAGCGCTGGGCCCGGCCGACGTACTCGCGATGGCGCACGACGGCGCCGGCTGTTTCGAATTGCATCGCGTCGCCTGGCTGGTCAGCCTGTTGTCGAGCGACGGTCACCGGATGCTGTGCCACTTCCGCGCGGCGGACGCCGAGTCGGTACGCATCGCGCTGCGCACGGTGGGCGCCGACATGCGCCGGCTGTGGCCCGGCACGCTGCACGATCGCCCGGACCTGGGCGAGGAGGCGCGCGGCTCGGCCAACGTGCTGGTGCGCAGACGCTTCGAACAGGCGGTCACGCTGCAGGCGATCCAGGCGCTGGAGGATGCCGGCGCCTGGTGCCTGGAGGCGCGCAACGTGAAGTTCATCCGCAGCTTCTTCTCGCTCGACCGCAAGCGCATGGTCTGCCTCTATCGCGCGCCGGACGCCGAGGCGGTGCGGCAGGCCCAGCGCCAGGCCTGCATGCCGCTCGAAGACGTGTGGGCCTTCCGCTCGATCTCGATGTGAGGCGGCTGTCGCCGCACGGGCCGACGCACACCGGCGTGCGCCGGATCACGCGATTCAACGACGCAAACCGCAATTTCCACGCTGCCTATCACGCTGGCTCCAACGCTGGAGGTCGAAAGTCGCTGCTGTCCGATGAGCGATCGGACACTTCCAACCGACCAGCAAGGAGACAGACCATGGATACCAAGACCGTCATTGCCGACAACGGCGTCAATGTGGAAGCCCTGCTCGGTGCCCGCGAGGCGCTGACCCAGGCACCCGAGGCCGCCCGGTTCAAGTGGCGCGCCAGCTGCGAGTGGGCCCGCGGCACCCATGCCCGCACCACCATCGACAGCTTCTACGGCCTCGGCGAGGAGCAGAAGCACAAGCAGGCGCACCGCATCGAGACCGACCATCCGGAGCTGTTCGCGTCCGAGGATCACGCCGCCACCCCGGTGGAGGTGGTACTGGCCGGGCTGGCCGGCTGCCTCACCGCCGGCATCGCCGCGGTGGCGCAGAATCGCAACATCCAGCTGCGTTCGGTCAAGGCCACGCTGGAAGCCGGCATGGACCTGCAAGGCATCCTCGGCATCGACAGCGAGGTCCGCAACGGTTTCGACGGCATCCGGGTGCAATACCGGATCGACGCCGACGCCAGCCGCGAGGAGATCGAGGCGCTGGTGGCCCAGTCGCAGAAGCGCTCGGCGGTGTTCGACATCATCACCAATCCGACCGACGTGTCGGTCACGGTGTCATGAACACCGCCGCCGACGGACGCACGGCGGGCGCCGCGGTGCGCCCACCGCTGCGCAGCATCGATGTGGTCGTGATCGGCGCCGGCCACAGCGGGCTGGCGATGAGCCACTGCCTGGCCGCGCGCGGCATCGAGCATGTGGTGCTGGAGCGCGGCGAGGTGGCCAACGCCTGGCGCCACGAGCGCTGGGACTCGCTGCGCCTGCTGACGCCGAACTGGCTCAGCCGGCTGCCCGGCTACGCGTATCGGGGAACCGATCCCGACGGCTTCATGCAGCGCGACGAAGTGGCCGAGTTCATCGCCGGCTACGCCAGGGCCAGCGCCGCGCCGGTGCGCACCGGCACCACGGTGACCGCGGTCGAGGCCGACGGCGCCGGCTACCGGGTTTGCAGCTGGCGCGGCGACTGGCGGGCGCGTGCCGTGGTGCTGGCCAGCGGCGCCTTCAACCGGCCGGCCATCCCGCGGCTGGCCGCCGACCTGCCGGCCGGCATCGCGCAGCTGACACCGTTCTCGTACCGCAATCCGTCGCAGGTCGAGGGAGGCGGCGTGCTGGTGGTCGGCGCCTCGGCCACCGGCCTGCAGCTGGCCGACGAATTGCAGCGCGCCGGCCACGCGGTGACGATCGCCACCGGCGAGCACGTGCGCATGCCACGCCACTATCGCGGGCGCGACATCCAGTGGTGGATGCATGCCGCCGGCTATCTCGACGAGCGCTACGACGCGCTGCGCAACGGCCGCGACGACCTGGTCCGCGCCCGCGCGGTGGCCTCGCCGCAACTGGTCGGATCGAACGAGCGCGCGATCATGGACCTGAACGCGCTGGCCGCCGGCGGCGCGCGCATCGTCGGCCGGCTGGCCGGCCTGCGCGACGGCCAGGCGATGTTTTCCGGCTCGCTGCGCAATGTCTGCGCGCTGGCCGACCTGAAGCTCGGTCGGCTGCTGACGGCGCTGGACGACTGGGCGGCCGGCTGCGGGCTCGGCGACGAACTGCCCGCCGGCGAGCGCTTCGAGCCGACGCGCATCGATGCCGCGCCGGCGACCCGCTTGCAGCTCGAACGCGAGAACATCCGCACCGTGCTGTGGGCGACCGGCTTCCGGCCCGACTATTCCTGGCTGCGGCTGCCGGTGCTGGACCGCAAGGGCGCCATCCGCCATGAGGGCGGCGTGGTGGACGCGCCGGGCATGTACGTGATGGGCCTGCCCTTCCTGCGCCGGCGCAAGTCGAGCTTCATGCACGGCGCCGAGGACGATGCGCGCGAACTGGCCGCGCATCTGGCCGACTATCTCGATGCGACGGCCGGCCGCTGCCGCGACCGGGTCGCGATCCCGTCATGACGGCGGAAGTCGAGGACAGCTGGGCGGACGTGGTCTGGCTGTGCGCCGACGAGGATTCGCGGTGCGCGCACTTCGCCCAGGCCATCGCCGGCGGCGCCTGCCTCGGGCTGCACCGGGTGCGCTGGCGCGAGGCCTACCTGGCCGACGATGCGCGGCGCCTGGTGTGCCGGTTCCGCGCGCCGGACACCGAATCGGTCCGCCTCGCGCTGCACTGCGCCGCCGGCTGCGGCGACGTCTGGCCGGCGACGCTGTTCGGCTGCGACGGCGCGGCCGCCAATCTGGTGATGGAGCGCGCATTCCCGCGCCCGCTGGGCCGCGATGCGCAGCGCACGCTGGCGCTGGCGCGGGCCGAATGCCTCGAGGCGACCGGTGCGGCGCCGGCGCATGTCATGCTGTCGCGCGACCGGCGCCACCTGGTCTGCCTGTGCCGGGTGCCACCGGCCACGGCCGCGCGGCTGGCCGGCCTGCGACATCTCGGCGGACGCTGGCGCTGCTGGCGCTGCCGCCGGCTCGAGGGTCCCGCATAGGCGGTACCCGGTGGGGCTTGGCGCGTCGCCGAGCACTGCTCGACGGCGGTCACGCCGTATCGTCAGGGCGGGATCAACTTCGTCATCAAGGGCGAATACGCGGGCCTCGAAGGCCGTGCTTCGAGTCGATCGAGAGGAAGGGGGGTGAGGGCTTCGGCGAGGGCAAGCTCAAAGCCCTGTTCGAGTCGCTCGAACACAACCAGATCGGCCGCGGCGTGCCGGACGCCGACGCCAGCCGACAATCGCCGCCGCGAGGCCGGACGGGCGGCCCGCCGGCCGATTCGGCGGCAGGCGGGACGACGATCAGGAGTTGCCGAATTTCGTGCCCGGCGGGATCGAAATCACGCCGCAGCGCCGCTCGCTCTCGAGCAAATCGATCTGTTCCGCCTGCGGGCCCTTCCTTTGTGCATGGCGGCGCAGGGACCATACCAGTCCAATCACCGCCAGCACCAGGAGGCCTTCGTACGAGATCGGAATTTCGCTGATGAACGGCATCACCTGATCCTCCACGCTTGCCCGCAACGCAGCCCGACCACTCGATCATAGACGCGAAACCGCCGCGCCTCGGCGCAATCTCGTCCGAAGCGTGACATCCGTACACCGGGCTTCGGCGGCGCCCCGCTCGCCGCGGGCGACGCGCGCCGAGGCGCCCCGGCTTCAGCCGCCGAAGCCGAGCCGCAGTCGGCCGCCGAGCGCCCGCAGTCGGCTTGCCAGAGAGCGTGTCAGCGAACCTTCCCCGGACGGCAGGCCCGCGACCCGCTGGCGCTGCGCCAGCTTCGGATCGGCAACCATGCGGCGGTGATGCATCATCGCCGCACGGATCGCCAGATCGAGCGCGCCGCGCTTGATCGGCTTGAACGACAGGCGACACACCTGGGCCTGGTTGATCAGCTTCATCACCGCATCGGAATCGGCCTGGCTGGTCAGCATCACGGTCATCACCTGCGGATGCTGCCGCTTGAGGATGCGCAGCAGGTCGAGCGTGTTCTCGCCGCCGACGCGGGTGTCGGTGACGATCACCCCGACCTGCTTTTGCTCGAGCACGTCCAGTGCCTCGTCGATGCGGCCGGCCTGGTGCACGGCGAAGGTGTTGCCGAAGTGCTCGCGGAACCAGGCGCTCTGCGCCAGATCCTCGTCGAGCACGAGGATCTCGCCCAGCGGCCCCGCAGCTTCGTGCTCGCAGTCGACGTCGACCAGCTGCGGCGAGGCGGCTGTATTGTGGGCGGCTTCGGCGGCATCCTTGACGATCGCACGGATCTCCTCCTTGTCCCAGGGCTTACTGACGAAGCGGAAGATCTCGCCTTCGTTGATCGAGCCGACCATCGCGGCGAGGTCGGAGTAGCCGGTCAGCAGGATGCGCATCGTGCCGGGCGACAGGCGGCGCACCTTGGCCAGCACTTCGGTACCGCTCATGCCGGGCATGCGCTGGTCGCTGACGATGACGTCGACCTTGCGCGACTGGATGATGTCCAGCGCCGCCGCCCCCGAAGTGGCGGAGTACACCTCGTAGTCGGTGCGGAACATGATCTTCAACAGGTTGACGATGTGGGCTTCGTCATCGACGAACAGCACGGTGGGTTTCCGATTGGCGGACATGTCTTTCTCCTCGTGTCGCGTCGTCATGCCGCGAGCAGCAGCTCGTCGTCGTCGTCCACCAATATCGCGGTATCGCGATCGGCGGCCGGGGGCTTGATCGGCAACTCGATCGTGAACACGGTGCCGACCTCGGCCTCGGTATCCACCTCGATGCGTCCCGCGTGCTCCTGAATGATCTTGTAGGAGATCGACAGTCCCATGCCGGTGCCCTTGCCGACGTCCTTGGTGGTGAAGAACGGATCGAAGATCCTCGGCAGCACCTCGGACGGGATGCCGGCACCGTTGTCCTGGATCTCGATGCGCACGCGGTCGTCACCGGCGCGCGAGGTGCGCAGCGTGAGCGTGCCCTCGCGGTCGTCGGGGATCGCCTGGGCGGCATTGGTGATGATGTTCAGGAACACCTGGTTGATCTGCGACGGCGAGCAGGAGATCTGCGGCACCTCTTCGAACTCCTTCTCGATCCTGACCTTGTGCTTGAGCATGTTCTTGGCCAGCAGCAGCGTGCTCTCGAGACCCTCGCGCACGTCGAACTCGCTGACCTTGGCGCGGTCGAGGCGGCTGAAGTTCTTCAGGTTGAAGACGATTTCGCTGATCTGGGAGATGCCCCCGGAACTGGACTCGAGCAAGGCATCCATCTCTTCCAGCACGGCATCGTCGGCAGTCTTCCTGGCCAGCGCTTCGAGCTTGAAGAATTCCTCGCGGATCACGGCCTTGTCGGCCTGCTCGCGCATCAGGCGGGCGAAGCGCCGGCTGCTGCCGAGCAGCGCGGTGAGTCCGTCGATCTGCTCGTGCATGACGTCGACCGTGCCCTTGACGTAGGCCAGCGGCGTATTGATCTCGTGCGCGATGCCGGCGACCATCTGGCCCAGCGCCGACATCTTCTCGGACTGCACCATGTACACCTGGGATTCCTTCAACTCGGCGTGGGCCTTCCGCAGCGAAGCATTGCTCCGGCGCAGCAGGCGGAAACTGCCGATCAGGCGCGAGGCCAGCCAGGCCAGGGCCAGCAGCAGCGCTGCCGAATAGGCGATCAGCCACTGCCTGGCCTGCTGCTGGGCAAGCAGGCTGCGATCGTGCTGGGCGGCCACTGCGTCGGACAGCGCGTCGATGCGCTCGGCGGTCGGCAGCGTGGCGAGTTCGCTGAGGATCCGGTCGCCGGCGTCCTGCTGGCGCAGCACGGTTTCGACGTGGGAGGCGAACAATTCGAGCTTTTCGGCCAGCGCCGCCGGCAGCGATACCGGTGCGGCGCGCAGTTGCAGCAGTTCGCTCTCGATCTGTTCCCGGCGGCTGTGCTCGGGCGCCAGGATGTAGCTCAGCGAGCGATTGACCAGATCGCCGAGCAGCGCGACGTACTGATCGGCCGGCAACAGACTGCCCGCGGCGATCTGATCGGCCAGTTCCTGGGCCGCGGTCGGCAGGTAGCGCGAAGAGTTCCGCAGGATCGCGTTCTGCGACTTGAAGTGCTCCACCGCCTCGATCTTCTGCGCGATGACTTCACGGTAGTTCTGCAGGGCCAGGGCAACGGCTTCGCCGCCATCACGCTTGCGCAGATCGTCGCTCTGTTGCTCCAGCCGCGACTCGAGTTCGGCGAGTTGCGCCAGCGGCTTGGCAACCGCATCGTAGTTCTCGCTGAAGCCGGTCTTCGAGCGCAGCACCTCGGTGTTCCATTCGGCGTCGAGCTGCTTCATCTCGCGCAGCGTGCCGACGATGCGGTTGTGGGCGTCGAGATCGACGTTGCGGGTCTGCGCGACCAGCACGACCAGCACCGCGATCAGCGTCGCCGCGGCGGCAAAGCCCAGGATCTTGTTCTTGCTCATGGGGTTCTCCTGTATCAACGCGCCGCGATCAGCGGCCGGGCCAGCTCGTCGCCGGTCAGCGAGCGCAGAAACTTGACGATCAGCGCCTTGTCCTGGGCCGGTGCGCTGCGGCCCAGCTGGTAGCGGAACATCACGTCCACCGCGTCGTCCAGCGTGCTCGCCGAGCCGTCGTGGAAGTAGGGGGCGGTCAGGGCCACGTTGCGCAGGCTGGGCACCTTGAACACGTGCTTGTCGGCTTCCAGGCCGGTGACGTTGTAGCGTCCGAGGTCAGCCTTGGTCGGGCCGCCGCGCTTGGCGAAGTAGTCGCCCATGACGCCGAACACCTGGAACATGTTGCCGCCGACGTTGACGCCCTGGTGGCAGGCGACGCAGCCGTAGTTCTTGAACAGCTCGTAGCCATGCGCCGCTTCCTGCCCGATCGCCGAGGTGTCGCCCCGCAGGTAGCGGTCGAACGGCGACGGCGTGATCAGGGAACGTTCGAAGGTCGCGATCGCATCGACGACGGAATCTGCCGACAGCCCGCCCGGATAGGCCTCGTCCGCCTGGGCCACCAGCCCCGGATCCTGACGCAGCTTGGCGAGCACCTGCTGCCAGTCGCTGCCCATTTCGATCGGATTGTGGATCGGGCCGGCGGCCTGCTCCTCGAGCGAGCGCGCCCGCCCATCCCAGAACTGGCGGAAGTTGAATCCGCTGTTGAATACCGTGGGCGCGTTGATCGATCCCTTGGCACCGTCGATGCCGGTGGATACCGCGGCATTGTCGACACCGCCGCCGTCGAGCCGGTGGCAGCTCGCGCAGGCGATCGTGTCGTCGCGCGACAAGCGCTTGTCGTTGAACAATTTCTTGCCCAGCGCGACCCGTGCCGCGTCCAGCTCGACCGCCAGCGGCAACGGCTCGATCGGCTCGGCGGCCAATGCGGCATTGCCGCAGGCCCAGACGGCTAGACCGACGAACAGGCCGGCCGCTCCGGTCCGGCGTTTCGTGTTTGTATGCATCGTGCCCCTCCCTGGTGGCGTTCCGATGGGCGCGAGACTAGAGCGGACGGCATCTTGCCGGCGCAAAATCCGTCACGTTCGGGCGCCGGAAATCTATATCTAAAGTCGTATATCTTCGGCTTTCTGACGACCGGTGGAACATGATGTACGAGCGGTCGGCGGATTACGCGAGCGGCGCGGCAATGCAAGGGCACCGTCATGCCGCAGCCGGCGCGCTCGATCCCGCAAGACCCTTCGATCTGCCCTGCGCCGGCCTGCCCCGCGCGACCTCGTCCGCTGGCCCCATTGGCCGACGGCCGGGCCGGCTTCAGCCGGCCTCGTCGGAGCCGGAAACACGACGCACGAATGATCCGCATTGCGTAAGCCACTACACTAGAGTGGAACCGACGGCGGACGCCCAGGCGCGCACCGACGCTTGCCCGCCGCAACCGGCAGACGAATCTGGAACGGAGCCCGCCCGATGCCTGTGCCGCTGCTCGTGCACCTGATCTTCCATCCGGCATCCGTCGAAGCCCGCGAGCTGGCCCTGTCGCTGCACGACGCGCTGAACGACGACCCGGCGATCCCGGGCCTGCGGGTGCCGACGGTGCAAGCCATCGAGGACGGCAGCGGCTTGCCGCCGACGGACCACCGCCTGGACGAAGCCGACCGCAACGTCGTCGTGCTGCTCGCCGACGACCGCATGGCGATCGAAGCCACCCGGCTGCCCGCCGGGCGCCGCACGTGGCCCGACTTCGCCGGCTGGCTGGGCGCCCGTTGCGGCGACGGCAGCAACCGCCTGATCCCGTTCCAGCTCACGCCCGACGCCTGGCCGATCGACGCGCGGCTCGAATCCATCAGCTTCCTGCGCGCCTTCCTGCGCAACGACGACTCGCGTGCCGCCTGGATGGCCCGCGCGCTGGTGGTGGAAACGTGCCGCTTCCTGCAGGGCGAGGGGCGCGGCGAACGCGCACCGGTGCGATTGTTCCTGAGCCACACCAAGCAGGACGTGGACAGCGAGCCGCAGGTCTTCAAGGAGATCGCCGAACACCTCGACAACCGCCAGCCGGTGCGCGCCTGGATCGACAGCGGAGCGATCCCCGGCGGCTCGCGCTTCGCCGACGAGATCGAGGCCGGTGTCGAGGATTCGGCGCTGCTGGTCCTCGCCACCCGCCATTACGGCAGCCGGCCGTGGTGCCGCAAGGAATTGCTGCTGGCCAAGCGCCACCAGCGCCCCTTCGTCGTCGTCGATGCGCTGACCGGCATCGAGAGCCGCAGCTTTCCGTATGCCGGCAACGCGCCGAAGCTGCGCTGGGAAGCCGGCGCGGCCGAGCGCGCGGTCGACCTGGTGCTGAAGGAGACGCTGCGCCACCAGCATGCGCGGCTGGTACTGGCCGCGACGCGGCGGGCCGACGACTTCGTGCTGGCCGCGCCGCCGGAACTCGCCACCGTCGTGCGGCTGCCGAAGGGCAGCGCGGTGCTCTACCCGGACCCGCCGCTCGGCGACGAGGAAATGGACGAGCTGGCACCGCTCGATCTGAAGGTCGAGACGCCGCTGCAGCGTGCAGCCGAAGGGCGGGCGCTGGCGAAGATGCCGGTCGCGCTGTCGATTTCGGCGAGCCCGGACCTGGCGCGCCATGGCCTCACCGCCCAACACCTCGACGCGGCGCTGATCGAGATCTCGCGCCAGTTGCTGGTGCGCGGCGCGATACTCGAATACGGCGGCCACCTCGGTGCCGAAGGCTACACGCTGGCGCTGTTCGACATGGCGCGCGAATATGCCACGCTGAGCGGGCTGCCGCCGGCCGAACGCATCATCAACGACGTCGGCTGGCCCCTGCCGCTGGAAGCGCTGCCGCCCGAAGTGCGCGCCAGGAATCAGCGCGTCGGCATCTTCCGCCGCATCGCTCGGCCCGAAGGCGTCGAGGATCTCGAGCCGGCCACCTTCGTCGAGGAGCCCGAGTTCTTCCCGGCCGACAGCCCGGCGCGCCGCTACGCCTGGGCCCGCGGCATGACCGCGATGCGCGAATTCCAGTGCCGCAGTGCGCGCGCCCGCATCCTGCTGGGCGGCCAGACCGGCGCCCTGACCGACGGTTCGCCGGTCGACAAGTGGTACTCCAGCCGCATCCCCGGCGTGGTCGAGGAAGCATTGTTGAGCTTGCGCCACGGCCAGCCGCTGTACGTGGTCGGTGCCTTCGGCGGCGCCGCGGCGATGGTCGCCGAGTTGCTCGAAGGACGACGGCCGGCGGCGTTCTCGTGGACATTCCAGAAGCAGGCGCCCAACGCCGAAGGCATGCTGACGCTGTACCACCAGCGAGGGCCGGCGTGGGAAGAGTACGAGCAGATGGCCGGATTCTTCGCCGACACCGGCGTCGACGGCCTGGCGACGCACAACCGGCTGAGCGTCGAGCAGAATCGCGAGCTGTTCGGCTGCCGCGACGTGGGCCGCATCGTCGAACTGCTGCTGACGGGGCTTGGCCGGCTCGGCCTCGGCGACGGGCCCGAAGCATGAGCGCCGGCGGAGCGCGGCCGAGTGCCCCGGGGCGTGCCGGCATTGCGCCCTGTCCCGCCGGTGCGATCGCACAGCCGGCATCGATCGGCTGACCGGACGGCAGGCACGACTCGCCGTCGATGCGCCGCCTATCCTGAAAACGTTTCCGTGACGGAAGACTGCCGATGGACGAGGATCGCGCCTTCGAGGCATTCGCGGCCGCCTGCGAGGCGGCGCTGGCCGAAAAGCAGAACGGGCTCGTAGAGCTGCTGCTGTATGGCATCCGCGACGGCGACGGCAGGACGCTGCAGCTCGGCGACCGGGAAAACACCTGCGCGCGTGCCTCGCTGCAGGCGATCGGCAGCTGGTCGCACCGCTCGTCGACCTGGCGCTGGGCCTGGGCCAACCCGCAGGCGGCGGCTGGAGAGATGGACGCGGTGGAGGCGGTACGGCACCTGCCGGCGGTCCTGGGCCGCGCCGAATTCCTCGAGCCGAACGCCTTCCCGGCCGGCGAGCAGGATGCCTGGCGCTTCGCCGCGATCGCCTGCGATGCGGCCGGCGCCCGGGGGGTCTATCGCTGGACGTCCGACACCGTGGACTGGTTCTTCGCGGTCACCGCCATCGAGCGGCTGGAATCGGACGAACAGATGCAGGCGCGGGCCGCAAGGATGATCGACGCCGACCTGCGCACCGCGGCCTCGGCCCGGCGCGCGACGCTGCTGCGCCGCCATTTCCCGCAATTGCACATCGACCTCACCGGCGCCGACCTGCGCGGCGCCGCGCGGCCCTGGAAGGGCGACCTTCACGCGCAGATCCTGTTCGACTTCGGCCGCCTCGAAACGCACCAGGCGCGCGACCTGCGGGGGGCCGACCTGTCCGCCGTCCGCCTCGACGGCGCCATCCTGCGCGGCCTCGAACTGACGGGGGCGAACTTCGAAGGCGCGGCCCTGATCGACGCCGACCTGTCGGGCGCCAATCTGGCCGGCGCAAACTTTCGCGACGCCTTCCTGAACGGCGCCAACCTGAGCAATGCGAAGCTGGGCGCGGCCGACTTTTCCGGCGCCGAGTTCTCGCGCACGCTGTTGAACGGCGTGGACCTCTCCGAGGCCCAGGGACTGGACGCCGTGCACCACCTCGCCCCGTCCGAGATCTCGTTCAGCACGCTGGTGGCCTCGCGATTCGAGCTGGCACCGGCCTTCCTGCGATCGGCCGGCGTGTCTCGCGGCCTGATCGAGGACCTCGACCGCGGTAAGCGCTTCCGCAATACCTGGCAGACCTGCTTCCTCTCCTACAGCACGATGGACGCGGCCTTCGCCGAAAAGCTCTACGCCGCACTACAGCAGGCCGGCGTGCGCGTGTTCTGGGACCGCTTCGACGTGCTGCCGGGGGACTACCTGGAGCGCCAGATCGCCGAAGCGATCCGCGAACACGACCGCCTGATCCTGGTGCTCTCGCCCCACAGCATGGCCAGCCCCTGGGTCGGCAAGGAGCTGCGCCTGGCCTGGCACCGCAAGCGCGAATCGCTGCTGCCGGTCCGGCTGTGCCCGATCGAGGAGATCCGCGCCTGGACGGCGGGCATCGAGTCCCTGCCGCCGCTGGCCGACGAATATCCGGTGCAGGATTTCTCCGCCTGGCAGGACGATGCGGTGTTCCGGCACGAGCTGGACAAGCTGCTGCGGGCGCTGGGCGGAGGCGTCGCGGCCGACGCGGCCGCAACCGGGCATTGATCCGACAGGATGACCGCCCGGGCCCATGTCATGGGCGGCACATCGGGAATCCCCACATTCCGATGCCGTCGCACCATCCCCAGCGAGAGCCGTACCGGCCATGGCCAGCAGGACAAGGGGCTCTGGGTCGGGCGCCTCGCCAGCCGGTTGCTGGAGCGCTGACTCGCCTCAGCGCTCAGACGATTGCTCCTGCGCGATCAGGTCGGCGATTCTGCGCCGTGAGCGTGCCCGGGCGACCAGCAACCGGTCCTCGCCCTGCTCCTCCAGCCACTGCAGGAAGCGCTGCACCTGGCCGCGCGTGGTCGTCTCATCGCGGCAGTTGGCGAGAAAGGCCAGCTGGATCTTCTGCACCCCGTCTGCGACGTAGATGCCGAAAGGCGCGGTTGCCGGTTGCTTGTGGCGGACGCCGCCGTCGCGCGAGGCCCGCGACGAAGCGGCATCACTGCTTGACCAGGCTGGCGTAGAGATGCTGCGTCCTGGCCGAGGGACCGATGCCCAGCGCCGAGATCAGGCTGCGCTCGCAGCGGCGATACGCGGCGGCGGCGGCGCCGAGATCGCCGCGCGCCGCGTTGAGCTCGATCAGGCCTCGGTGGGCCGATTCCGACAGGGGTTCGAGGGCCAGCACCCGCTCGTAGCAGGTCTCGCTGTCGATCCAGTCCTGCCGCTTGCAGTAGATCGCCGCGAGCCCGAGCAGGACACCGATCTGGCGTGCGCGCATGCGCTCAAGCGGCGCGTGTAGGACCGCCGGATCGTCGTCGTCGAGGCCGAAAGGCCCGCTCGGCAGATCGGCGAGCATGGCCTCGGCCGGCCCGGGCCTAGGTTCGCAACGTGTTCCGTCGGGCGGGTCGATGACGGCTTCGAGACGATCCAGGCGAACGTCGAGCGCGGCCAGATCGGTCCAGCACAGGTCTGGATCGAGGCTGAGCTTGCCGCCTTCGACGTGGAGGGCATGCTCGACGCCGATCAGCCTTCGCAGCCGGTGCAGGGCCGTCACCAGGCTGTTCTGGGCGGCATCGCCCTCCGCGTTGGGCCACAGCGCGTCGGCCAGCGCGGAGGTCGGGACGCCGCGCCCGCCGAACACCACGATCGCCTTCAGCAACTGCAGCGGACGCTTCTGCAGCTTGCCGGAGAAACGCAAGGTCTCGCCGAGGCGCACGACCTCGAAACGGTCGAGTACGTGTACGCGCAGCGCCCACGGCCAGCATGCCAGATCCCGGTCGCCGTCATTGGGGTAGAGGCCGTGCAGCGTGATCAGTCGCCGGACGTAGTCGGGCTCGATGGCGTTGCGCAAGGCCAGCGCGCACAAGCGGCTGAGGACCGGGCGCGCCAGCCAGAACGGCAGGCCGACCGCCAGCGATCGCGCCATGCCGAGCGCGCTCCGCAGCAGCGCAAGACAGGCCTCGCCGTCGCCCTGGGCATCGAACAACAGCGCCTCCATGATGTCCGCCACGCAGCGACACTCCGCGAAGCCATAGGGCAAGGCCAACTGGCGTGCCTCGGCGATGAGCGCGCGGATCGTGTCGTGATCGCCGATGATCTGGGCCACGCTGGCCCGGGCCAGCAAGGAGTTGGCCTCCGGCCAGCGCGCCCCGGCCTGTCGTGCAAGGCTCAGGGCCCGTTGCAGGTGGGTCGTGGCCAGCGGGTAGTCGCCCCGGGCGCGCGCGACGATGCCGGCGACGTAGCGATAGTGGCCCTGGTCGATGATGCGTCCCGACATGGAAACCGTGTTCAGCCTGTCCAGCGCCTCGCTGGCGGCATCCGGTTCGTTGGCCATGACGTGGGCCAGGATCTTCATGCCCAGCAGCGGACCATCGACGATATGCACGCCGGTCCTGCCCGCCCGGGCGAGACCCGAATCCGCCGCTTCGATCGCCGCGCGGGTCTGACCGGCGACCACATTGGCCACCGCCAGCGACAGATCGCTGAACACGCCGGCCGGACTCGTCGGATCCTCCGATGCGGGCGTGGCGATGCGTTTGGCTGCGCTGAGGGCGTCCACGCTGCGGCCGCGCGAGGTCAGGTGCAAGACCAGTTGGGAACCGAGCTGGATATGGGCGTCGGGCGGCAGCGCCGCACCGATCAGGCACCAGGCACGCTCGCGAATCGCCTCCCAGTCCAGCTGCATCTGGCCGCGAAAGGTGCCTGCGGCGAGCACGCCGGCCAGCAGCCGTGCCTCCACTTCGGCCGGCAGGGCCGCCCACGCCTCGCCCGGCGCTGCTGCATAGGCCTGCAGCCATTCGTCGGCACTCTCGAGCGATTCGAAGTTCCAGAACGCGGTGCCCAGCGCACCGGCGATGGCCAGCGCCATGCCGGTGTGATCCCCGCTGGCGCGGAATTCGTCGAGGGCGGCGCGAAAATCCGCCATCGCGTCGAGCGGCGCGACGAAGATCGAGCATTCGCCGCGCCACAGTCGAAGCCAGGGCGTCGAGGTCACGACGGCCTCGGGCAGTGGCGCCAGCCAATCACGAATCGAGGCCACTCGGCCCGCCCGCATCGCATCGGGCGCCGCTCCGAGCAACAAGGCCGTGTAGGCCGGCCATTCGCCGACCTCGGCCCAGCACTGCATCGCGCCTTCGACGTCGCCCTGCGCTTGCAGCAGCCCGGCGGCGCAGCGCAGCAGCGCGGTGTTGTCCCGCTCGGAGAGCCGCTGCAAGCGGCGCTGGGTCAGGAATGCGCGGCTCAACGCGTGAAAACGATAGGCATCGCCGCCGCTGCGCTCGACGAAGCAATTCCGCCGGAACAGGTGCCGGATGATGGACTCCGCGTCGGCGTTGCCGGTCAGCGCCACGGCGGTCTTGGGCGAGAACCAGGGCAACACGCTGAGTCGGCAGAGGAAGTCACGGGTCGCCTCGTCGCTGTCGCTGAAGATCTCTTCGGCGAGATAGTCGAACAGGATTTCCCGGCTGTCGGGCGGACCGGCCGGCGCCCTGGGCGGCCGCGTGGTCCGCGCCAGCAATGAAATCCCCGCCGGCCAGCCGCCGCACATGTCGATCAGTTCGCGCCCCACCCCGTCCACGTCGAGGCCGAAGGCGGCCAGAAACTGCACCGTCTCCTGCGGCGAGAAGCCGATCCGCGGCCATCCCAGCTCGTTCAGCAGGCCGCCCGCCCGCGGCCGCGCGTAGGCCGCCGGCAGGGCATGTCGGCCGATCAGGATCAGACCCGGGCGGTGAGAGAAGACCTCGACCGCCGAGGCGATCAGATCGTGCACCGGCGAGGCCGGCCCGAGGGCGTGGTAGTCGTCGAGGACGAGCGTGCCCCTGGCGCCGAGATGCTCGACCAAGCGCTCGAAGAAATGCTGCGCAAAGGTGTTCATTCCCAGCGCGTATTCGGGCGAAAGCGTCTCGAAGTGCGTCTTCTTGCGCGGAAACGCCATCCGCGCGCCTTCGGCCAGCAGCAGGAAGAAATTGGCGGGATCGCCTTGGGCGGGCGCCAAACGCAGCCAGGCGGCGCTGCGCCGCCGGCTCGCGAGGTAGTCCAGTACCAGACAGGTCTTGCCCGCGCCGGCCGGTCCGGTCAGCGCCAGCGCGCGAGCGCCGGACATCGCTTCGTGCAGACGTCGGCGCGACATCAGCGTTTCGGGTGGGGTGGGTGGGCACACGCTGATGTGCGGAAAGGCGGGCCGCGGCGTGGGGTGCGCTTGTTGTCTTGTCATGGCTGCTCGCTTCGGTGGTCGAGGGCGCGATCCGGTCGCCGCGCCACGGCCGATCCGGACCCCGTTTCATCGCCTCTCCCCCGACCGAGCGCGCCGACGTTGTCCGGCCAAGGCCACGCCGTTGGTCGCGCTCATGTAATCAGTTAAGACGGCGCCCCTGCTTGAATCAATCTTTTTCAATATGACAATCTGAAATCACCAATCGGGCACGGAATTTGGCGAGAGCAGAGCACGGAGAAGCCGTTTGCTCGTACGCAGCTTCGCCGACACGCGCATTGGAGCAGGCGCCTGGCTTGGCCGCTCATTGCACGGGCCACACGACGTTGGAGGGGACGTCCCAGGATTTGGTGTATGCACGCGGACGTTGCGACCTCCGTGCCGACCCGGCCGGGCCGGCGCGGACGATCGAGAGCGGCGGCGTCCAGCCCGCCATCGCGACCTGCGGTTGATTTCCTCGCACGTGGCGTCAATAGACGGCGGCCTGCGCTGCTGCCGCTTCGGACGGCAGGCACGCAGGCCGCAAAGGTGATCGCCTCCCGCTGGCCGGGCAAGCCGGCTCGGTCGGGCTTATTGGTATTCCTGCTTCTCCTGAATCACGGTGTTGACAGCGTCGACATAGCCGTTGAACCAGCGCGTACCGGTGTCGGGCGCGCGGAATCCCGCCACGTAGCCGTTGAAGCCATCGAGCGGCCCGCTCGGACCGGCGGCGCCGTAGGCTTCGGTCTGACTCTTGTACGCCAGTTCCTGATTCGTCGTCTCGACGTAGTAATCGAACCATTGGGATCCGGTGTCGCGTCCGATCATCGTGCCGAGCATCTGGTTGAACGATGCGTCATCCACCGCACCAGCCACCATCGGAACGGCGAGCAGGCCGGCGCATGCGGCCGCCGCAATCATCTTCAGTTTCATGCGTCTCTCCTATGGGCTGTTCGGTGCGCACTCATCACGCTGTCGGGCGGCGGGCCACGCGCGCACCCGAAATGCCGTCCGTCCGACTCGCGATTCGGCTCACCGACTCGTCATGCTGCTCGGATGCGCACGATCGACGATAGAGGACCGCATCTAACCGATCGCTAACCGATCACGGGAAGCTTGCGTGCGGCGCAATGCGGGCGAGCCCGGCGGTCTCGAACAGACCCCTCGCGCAAGCGTGTCCGGCCGGATCGAGCCTTAAGGCGCGGCCCGGCCGAAACGGCTTCGAAGCGGTCGGCGAACGCGGCTTCCGGCAGCGAATCGGCACGCTGTGGATCCAGCGGCGCGCCTTGCCAGGGATCCGGGCGACAACTAGAACGGGACTAGGATCGAAACCACGCCCGGTGCGCTATCGGCGGCCGGCGCCGAGAAGGTGAAGCGACCATGAAGGCCCTGCAACGCTTGAGGAGGATCGGCCGAACGGGCCTGATGCTGACGCTCGCACTGTTCTCGCTGCCGAAGTTCGCCCACGCCAAGTACGATGCGCTCGATCCACTCGGCGAACTGAAACGGCACCGGGTGGCCGTCAATATCGAAGTCGCGCCCGGCGATTGGGGTTCCGCCCGGGCAGAAGAGATCCGGCTGGTGCTCGCTTCGGTGGCCGAGACCTTTCTCGATCGCGTCGGGCTCGAGCGCGACGAATTGAATCTTCGCGTGATACCGCGCGCCGGCTCGCCCCGCGTGCTCTACGAGCGCGGCGAGGACGGACAGTACGTGATCCAGCTGACCGCACGCGATCGGCGCTGGTTTCAGTACGCATACCAGTTCGCCCACGAACTGTGCCACGTGGCATCGAACTATGACCACAAGGTGGTCGTCGACGATGCCGTCGCCGAGGACAACCAGTGGTTCGAGGAATCCCTGTGCGAAACCGCGGCACTCTTTACGCTGAAGGCGCTTACGCCGGCCTGGCGCATGCATCCGCCGAGCCGCGACTGGATCGAATTCGGCCCTTCGTTCGCCGCCTACGCGGACTACCTGCTGAAGGAACCGCATCGCCACCTGCCGAGCGGCCGCAGCTTGCGCGAATGGTATGCGGATCATCGCACCGAACTGAGCGACAACCCCTATCTGCGCGAAAAGAACGAAGTGGTCGCGAGCGTGCTGCTGCCATTGTTCGAGGCGCATCCCGAATTCTGGCGCGCGATCGCATTCCTCAACACCGATCCGGCCAGCGCCGCCAAGCCGTTCCGCGCCTATCTTGCCGACTGGTATGCCTCATCGCCGGAAAAGGCACTGCCCGAGGCGGTGATGAGCCGATTCGGCTTTACGGCTGCGGGGGCCGCTCCGCCACCACCGGCGGCCAGCGATCCGCTCGCCACGCAGGGGCGGCGGCAAGGCGCGGAAGCCAGCGCGCCCGCCGACTGAACGGGCGGCGCGTCAACGCAAATGGGCCAACCGTGTGGTTGGCCCATTTGCTCGATTCGATTGGTCGGGGCGGTGGGATTCGAACTCACGACCCCTTGCACCCCATGCAAGTGCGCTACCAGGCTGCGCTACGCCCCGACACAAGCCAATATTATAGCATTCCTCTATTCAAAAGCGAGTTCGCGACGGGATTTCAGTCGGCGCGCAACTCGTCGAGGATTTCCTTCAGGGTGTTGCGTGCCTTGTCGATTTCGCCGCGCAGGCGGGCCGATTCCTCGGCGTCTTCGTGGGCCCGGATGACGCTCTCGCCGAGCTGGTTGCGGGCACCGGAAATCGTGAAGCCGTCGCGGTACAAGAGGTCTCTGATGCGGCGCACCAGCAGCACCTCGTGGTGCTGGTAGTAGCGCCGGTTGCCGCGCCGCTTGAGCGGCTTCAACTGGGTGAATTCCTGCTCCCAGTAGCGCAGCACGTGCGGCTTGACCGCACACAGTTCACTGACTTCGCCGATCGTGAAGTAACGCTTTGCCGGAATCGGCGGCAGTTCGACGTCGCGCTCAGTTTCCCCTGCTGTCTGCATCACTGAGTTGCTCCACGGCGGCTTTCAGTTTCTGGCTCGAGTGGAAGGTTACCACCCGGCGCGCAGTGATCGGGATTTCCTCGCCGGTCTTGGGATTGCGACCGGGCCGCTGCGGCTTGTCGCGCAGCTGGAAATTGCCGAACCCCGACAGCTTGACAGATTCGCCGCGTTCGAGCGCGAGACGGATTTCCTCGAAGAAGCACTCCACCATGTCCTTGGCTTCTCGCTTGTTGAGACCCACCTTTTCGAACAGCAGGTCCGCAAGTTCAGCTTTGGTCAGCGTAACCATGTCAGCAACTCATCCACGCAGTCTGGCACCGAATCTTTTCGCCGCTTGTGCCGTCAGTGCAGACGTAGCCGCCTCCACTTCCGCCTCTTCCAGGGTGCGGCGAGTATCTTGCATTAACACTCTGAAAGCAAGGCTCTTTTTGCCTTCTTCGATGCCTTTGCCCTGATACAGGTCAAACAGTTCGATGGACTTGACGATCTCCGGCGCGACGGCGCGCATGCCCTCGCGCAAGTCCTCGACGCGCACCGCGTCGTCGACGATCAGGGCCAGGTCGCGGATCACCGCCGGCTGGCGCGAGATCGGCCGGTAGGCGGGCAGCGCGGCGCGGGTCAGCGCGTCGATGGCGAGCTCGAACACCACCGGCGCGGTGCCGAGGTCGTACTTCTGTACCAGCGTCGGGTGCAATTCGCCGAGCACGCCGACGCGCTCGCCGTGCAGCGTCAGCTCGGCGCTGCGGCCGGGATGCAGCGCCGCATGGGCGGCGGCGGTGAACCGCACCACGCCGGGCGCCAGCAGCGCCTCGACGTCGGCCTTGACGTCGAAGAAGTCGATGTTGCGCGTCGGCGCACCCCACTGCTCGGGCAGCGCGGGTCCGGCCGCCAGGCCGGCGATCAGCAGCGGCTGGTCGAAGCCCTTCACGGGTTGGCCGGCGGCATCGCGGCGGAAGCAGCGGCCGATCTCGAACACCCGCACCCGCTGCTGCTGGCGGTGGCGGTTGGTGATCAGGTTGCCGACCAGACCGCCCAGCAGCGTCGAGCGCATCACCGCGAGTTGGCTGGCGATCGGATTGGCGAGCCGGATCGGCTCGGCGTTGCCGGCGAAGTCGGCCTCCCAGGCCTCTTCGACGAAGGCGAAGTTGATCACCTCCTGGTAGTCCCGGTCGGCCAGGCGGTGACGCAAGGCCCAGGCCGGCCGCTTGCTTTCGCTGTGCGTCAGCATCGCCAGCGAGCCGCGCGGCGGCGGCGTCGGGATGTTGTCGTAGCCGTGCACGCGGGCCAGTTCCTCGACCAGGTCCACTTCCAGTTCGACGTCGAAGCGGTAGCTCGGCGGCGTCACCAGCAGGTCGTCGCCGCTGCGTTCGACCGCCAGGTCGAGGCCTTGCAGGATCGCCTCGATGCGCGCGTCGTCCAGCTCGATGCCGAGCAGTTTGCGGGCGCGGGCCGGGCGCAGCCGCACGGCAGTGCGGGCCGGCAGGTGCCCTTCCGACACCGCCTCCACCACCGGACCGGCCTGGCCGCCGCAGATCGCGAGGATCAGCTCGGTGGCGCGCTCGATGGCGCGGGCCGGCAGCGCGAAGTCCACGCCGCGCTCGAAGCGGTGCGAGGCGTCGGAGCTGAATCCGTAGTTGCGTGCCCGGCCGGCGATCGCGTCGGGCGCGAAGAAGGCGCTCTCGAGGAACATGTCGGTGGTGTCGAGCGTGATGCCGCTGTGCTCGCCGCCCATCACGCCGGCCATCGCCAGCACGCCGGCCTGGTCGGCGATCATCAGGGTGTCGGACGCCGGCGCCACCACCTGCTCGTTGAGCAGTTCGAGCTTCTCGCCGGCCTGCGGGTAGCGCACGTGGATCGCGCCGGAGAGCTTGGCGTCGTCGAAGGCGTGCAGCGGCTGGCCGAGCTCGAGCATGACGTAGTTGGTGACGTCCACCAGCGCGCTGATCGAGCGCACGCCGCAACGCTCGATGCGCTGCTTCATCCAGTCCGGCGTCGGCGCCTTGGCGTCCACGCCGCGGATCACGCGGCCGCAGTAGCGCGGGCAAGCCTCGGGGGCGTCGAGCACGATCTCGCGCCGGTCGTCGATCGTGGCGGCGACCGGCGTGATCGGCGGCAAGTTCAGCGGCGTATCGGTCAGCGCCGCCACTTCGCGCGCGATGCCGACGAGGCTCAGGCAGTCGGCGCGGTTCGGCGTCAGCTTGATCGTGATGCGGGCGTCGTCGAGATCCAGGAAGTCGCGGATGTCCTGGCCGACCGGCGCATCGGCCGGCAGCGGCAGCAGGCCGGCGTGGTCTTCCGACAGGCCCAGCTCGCGCGCCGAGCACAGCATGCCGAAGGATTCGACGCCGCGCAGCTTGGCCTCCTTGATGCGGAAATCACCCGGCAGCACGGCACCGACCAGCGCGCACGGCACCTTCATGCCGGCTTCGGCATTGGGCGCGCCACAGACGATCTGCAGCGGCTCTCCGCGGCCGGCGTCGACGCGGCACAGCTTCAGCTTGTCGGCGTTCGGATGCTTCTCGGTGGCCAGGATCTGCGCCACGACGATGCCGGTGAACGGCGGTGCAACCGGGTCGAGCTCCTCGACTTCGAGGCCCGACATCGTGAGCAGGTGGCTGAGGCCGTCGGTGTCGATGGCCGGATCCACCATCGAGCGCAGCCAGCGTTCGGAGAATTGCATTTTTCGCTTACCTGAATTGGCCGAGGAAGCGCAGGTCGCCCTCGAAGAACAGTCGGAGGTCGTTGATGCCGTAGCGCAGCATCGTCAGCCGGTCGGAGCCCATGCCGAAGGCGAAGTCGGTGTAGCGCTCGGGTTCGATGCCGCCATGGCGCAGCACGTTCGGGTGCACCATGCCGCAGCCGGCGATCTCGAGCCACTTGCCTTCCAGCTCGCCGCTCATGAAGGCCACGTCGATCTCGGCGCTGGGCTCGGTAAACGGGAAGAAGGACGGCCGGAAGCGCACCTGCAGGTCCTCGGTCTCGAAGAAGTTGCGCAGGAAATCGGTGACGACGCCCTTCAGGTCGGCCAGGCTGATGTCGGCGCCGACCCACAGGCCCTCGACCTG